>WOZM01000016.1 GCA_011620265.1 Paracoccaceae bacterium | reverse complement strand
CTGACGGCTTCGTAGCCCGACACGACGTCCAGCAGCTCGCGGGTGATCGTCTCCTGTCGCCGGAGGCGGTAGAGCTGGTGCAGGTTGTCGCGCCGCTCTTCGATGTTGCGCTCGGCGGCCTGCATCGCAGCGAGTCGCGAGGCGTGTTCGCTGGCCAGCGCCTCGGCCAGCGCGCGATAGATCACCACGAAGAGCCGCTGCTGCACGAGCCATGACATCAGCCGGTCGGCATCCATCCGGAAAAGCGGCAGGGACCGCCCCGGCCAGTCCGCCTCGGACAGTTTGTGCAGATAGTTTTCGGGAAGCGGCAGCAACCGGTGGGCCTGCGGCTTTGCCGCGTTGCGGCCGTCGCGGCGGTTGTGCACAAGCCAGACCTGCCGGACGCCTTCGACCCGTGTCCAGCGGTCGATCTCGACGATCATGATCTGGACCAGCCGCGACAATCCCTCGACCGAGCCCGGCAGGGGGTGGACGGCATCTGCGCGCCGCCCGTTCGCTTCGAGCCGGGCCGCAACGCGCATCCCGACGACGCCCAGCACCATGGGCCGGTCGTCCAGCCGGGGCCAGGCAAAGCGGGTGATCTTGTCGTTGTAGCCCCCGCAAAGCCCGCGATCCGAGCCGATCACGATCAGGGCCTCGTGCCCGGTCTCACTGTCGGTCCCTGGCAGGGGCAGGCCCGCCTGCCGACGCTGGCGCAAGAGCGCTATCAGACCCAACTCCACGGTGCGGGCATAATCTGCCATCGCCGCCTCGGCGCGTTCGTATTGCCGGATGCTGACCGAGGACAGCGCCTTCATCGTGCGCACGATGGACTGAATGTCGCCCGTGGTCTCGAGCGCGTCGGACAGGCTTTCAAGCGTTTCCATCGTTCGCTTCTGTCTGCGCCTCGTCGAGCGCGCCCTGCATCGCCTCGATCAGCGCTGCACGATCCGCGTCGTCCAGCTTCGCACCCTCCGCGATCCGCTCGCAGATATCGGGGGCCTGCGCCCGCACGGCCTCGCGGACCGTCCGTTCGGCCTCGGCGACGGCATCGGGCTCCAGCTCGTCGAACAGGCCCTCCGTCGCCGCCAGCAGCGCCGCGATCTGCTCGGGCACGTCGATATGATCGTGCTCGCGCTGTTTGAGCACCTCGCGCACCCGCAGTCCACGGGTAAGCTTGCGGCGGGTCTCGGTGTCGAGCTGCGTGCCGAAGCGGGCGAAGGTCTCCAGCTCCTCGAACTGCGCATACATCAGCCGCAGGTTGCCCGCGACGGCGCGAAAGGCGGGCAGCTGCACCTTGCCGCCCACGCGGCTGACCGAGGCGCCGATGTCGATGGCCGGAAGATGCCCCTTTTCGAACAGGGAGGGCGACAGATAAACCTGCCCGTCGGTGATCGAGATGAGGTTGGTGGGGATGTAGGCGGAAATGTTCTGCGCCTGCGTTTCGACCACCGGCAGGGCGGTCAGCGAGCCGCCGCCGTGTTCCTCGCGCAGTTGGGTGGCGCGCTCCAGCAAGCGGGAATGGATGTAGAAAATGTCGCCGGGGTAGGCCTCGCGCCCCGGCGGGCGGCGCAGCAGGAGCGACAGCTCGCGGTAGGCGCGGGCGTGGCGGGTGAGATCGTCATAGACGATCAAGACGTCGCGCCCCTCGGCCATGAAGTGCTCGGCCATGGAGGTCGCGGCGTAGGGGGCGATGAATTGCAGCCCCGGCGCATCCTGGCCGCTGGCCACGACCATGATGGTGCGGTCCATCGCGCCGCCATCGCGCAGGCTCTGGATCACGCGCGCCACGGCCGAGGCGCGCTGGCCGATGGCGCAGTAGATCGAGAGCACGCCGCTGTCGCGCTGGTTGAGGATCGCATCGACGGCGATGGCGGTCTTGCCGGTTTGCCGGTCGCCCAAGATGAGCTCGCGCTGTCCCCGCCCAATGGGGATGGCGGCATCGACGGCCTTGATTCCGGTCTGCAGCGGAACTTGCACCGGCGCGCGGTGCATGATGGGCGGTGCGGGCTGCTCGACCGGCAGGAAATCTTGCGCTTCGATGGGGCTGCCGCCGTCGAGCGGGCGGCCCAGCGGATCCAGCACCCGGCCGATCAGCCCCCTGCCCACCGGCACATCGACGACGCGACCCGTGCGGCGCACCGGATCTCCCGGGCGCAGGCGCTCGGTCTCGCCCAGAACGATAACGCCCGCCCGATCTTCGCCGAGGTTCGAGGCGATCCCCATCACGCCGCCCGAAAAGGCCAGCAATTCGTCCGCCCGCAGATCAATGAAGCCCGCGACCTCGGCCACGCCGTTGCTCACCGACAGGATATGCGCGATCTCGGCTCTCTCGATTGCAGGGCTGACCCGTTTTAGCGCGTCCTCGAGCGGCGCGAACAGATCGTCTTGCAGACGGTCGAACGTCACCGCGTTCCCTCAGGCAGCGGCCGGCGCGCCGCCGGGGCGCCGGCCGCTGCCCTGGATCACCTCGTCGAGCGTTGTCTCGAGCCGGTGCAGGAACCGCGCGGCGGACCATTCGACCGTTTGCTCTCCGATGGTCAGGCGGATGCCCAGCAGCAGCTCGTCGTCCTCGCCATACTCGACCTCTATATCCTGGGCGATGCATTCGTGGATCGCGCGGGTAACCTGTCCTCGCACAGCCGGCTTGAGTGCGACGCTGCTTTCCACGCGAGCAGGGCCCTTTGCCCGGCTCGCCGCAGCCGACAGTTTCTCCCGCTCGTCGGCGTCGAGGGCAGCGAGGCGGTCCGCAAAGGTGCCGGCCACCTGACCGGCAAGATCGCTGCCCGCGTAGTCCTCGAGCACGCGCCCGACGATGTCGATCACCTGATGGCCGGCGCGCTGCCGCAGTCGGGCGGCAAAGGCCTCGCGCTCGTCCTCCAGATGCGCTTGCCACTGGCTGCGCTTGGCTTCCATCTCCTCGCGGATGTCATCCTCCAGACGGGCGCGCAGGGCGTCGGCCTCCTGCCGCGCCTCGCTCAGCATCTCCTCCCGGCTGGCCTCCAGCGCCTGCTGCTGCTCGCGCAGACGGCTTGCCTCGGCCTCGACCTTGTCGCGCGCGGCCTTCGCCTCGGACAGGCGGGTTTCGATGCGCTCTTCCCGCCGGGCCATGGCACTCGTGATGGGGCGATACAGAAACCGCTGCAGCAGCCAGACGAGAACGAGAAAGTTGACGACCTGCGCGGCAACGGTCAGCCAGTCGATCTGCATCGAATCAGCCTCCGGCAGCCTTCCCGACGGTTTCGGCGGCGAGGTTCGTGAAGGGGTTGGCGAAGATCAGGATCATCGACACTACGAAACAGTAGATCGCCGTGGATTCGATCATCGCGAGGCTGACGAACAGCGTCCGCGTGATCGTGCTCGAGGCGTCGGGCTGCTGGGCGATCGCCTGAAGCGCCTGCGACGCGGCGCGACCCTCGGCCAGCGCCGGGCCAATCGAGCCAATTGCGATGGTCAGCCCCGCGGTAAAGATCGAAATCACGGCAACCAAGGTCGCTGAATCCATGCTCATTCTCCTGTTTCTGTGCTTTGCTGGGACGCCGCCGGGCTCTCAGATGCCCGGCGGCTGCGACTCGCCGAGCCGATGTAAACCATCGCGAGTATGGCGAAGATGTAGGCTTGGATCAGACCGGTCAGCAGGCCGAGCAGTTGCATCACGACCGGAAAGAAGAAGGGCGCAACGCTGATCAGGATGCCCACGATCACCGTTCCGCTCATCACGTTGCCGTAGAGCCGCACGGCCAGCGCGATGGTGCGCGAGAACTCGCCCACGAGGTTGAAGGGCAGCATCAGGGGCGTCGGCTGCAGGTAGGTCCGCAGATAGCTGCCGAGCCCGCGCTCCCCAATCGAAAAGAGCGGCACCGCGATCAGCACGCAGATCGCCAGCGCCGCCGTGGTCGAGAGCGACCCGGTGGGCGGCTCGTAGACCGGCACCACCGCGAGCAGGTTCGCCGTGGCGATAAACAGGAACAACGTGCCGATGAAGGGCAGGTAGCGGCCGGGATCGTCGGTGCCGACCTCCTCGATCTGGTCGCGGATGGTCGAGACGACCACCTCCAGCAACACCTGCCAGCGGGAAACGGTTTCACCCTCGCTCAACCGCGTCGTGACCGCCCAGGAGCCGAGGACCAGCAGCGCCATCACGGCCCAGGTGAAGACGATCGTGGCGTTGAGCCGCCAGCCCTGCCATTCGTAGAGGATCCAGCTGTCAGGGCTCATGTCCATGGGGGCTCTCCCGCCGTTTTGTGGCCCGACAGGCGCGTGCCAGCAAGGCGCACGGCCACGAAACCCAGCAGCGCCGCGACGATGCCCGCCGCCGGAATGCCGAACGCGGCCGCCGCCGCCAGCGCGCCCAGAACCAGCGTCGCCCGCGCGAGCGCGAGCAGGACAAAGACCGCCACGCCGCCGCGCTCCTGCGGCAGGTGCCGCACCGCCATCCACAGCAGGCCCAGATAGGCTCCGCCCAGAATTGCCCCCGTCAGCGCGGCGGCGAGCAGGGACAAGGCCGAGACGCTCATCGCGCGCCCCCGGTCGCCCGTCTGCCCTGGTCAGTCATCGCGCCCCTCCCGCTGGATCCAGTACCACGCATTGAGCGCGCCAAGCGCCGCGCCGGCGATCAGCAGCGTCAGCGTCCAGGACACCTCGCCCGGCCAGCGGCGATCGATCCAAAGGCCCAGAGCGATGCCCGCCACGATCGGCACGGCGACGGACCAGCCCACCAGTCCGAACATGCCAAGCCCGTACCACGCGCTCTCGCGACGGCGCCTGCGCGCCTCCTCCATCCGCTGCGCCTTGCGCGCGATGGTCTCGGTCTCGCTGTCGCGCTCGCCGGTCATGACCCGGTTGTCCCCAGGTCGCGGAAGCGGCGGATCATGCCGGCCTCGAGGCGCGCCAGCGCCGCGCGGGCCTCGCGTTCGTCCTCGTCGCGCCGGCGGAAATCGGCCTCGACCCGGGCGCGCAGCTCGGACAGGTCATCGCCCTCGACCGCGCCGCGCACCGCCACGCGCACCTCGTCGCCGCACTTCACGAGCGTGCCTGAGTTGACCGCGACGTAGCGCTCCGCGCCGTCCTCGGTGGCGTAGAGCAGGATGCCAGGCACGAGTTCGGCGATGAAATCGACGTGATTGGGCAGCATCCCGAAATGCCCGTCGGGCGCCTCGGCCACGATCCGCAGCACGGAGCGGTCGACACAGACCGACATGGGCGTGACGACCCTAAGTCGCATCGGCGTTCTCCGGTCTCGCGTCGAGGTCGGCGACCGAGCCGATCATGTAGAAGTCGCCCTCGTCGCGCCCCCCGAAGGCCCCGGAGAGGATGCGCTCGCAGCTCTCCAGCGTTTCGTCCAAGGTGACGAACCGGCCCGGATTACCCGTCATCGCCTCGGTCGAAAAGAAGGGCTGGGTCAGGAACCGCTCCAGCTGGCGCGCCTGCCGGACGGTGGCGCGGTCCCTCTCCGACAGTTCCTCGAAGCCCAGCATCGCGATGATGTCCTTGAGATCCTCGTATTCGGCCAGCGTGCTGCGCACCGCCTGCGCCACGCGGTAGTGGCGCGGGCTCACCGTGCCGGGCGTCAGCATCCGCGAGTAGGAGCGCAGCGGGTCGATCGCCGGGTAGAGCCCCTCCGATGCCTTCTTGCGCGACAGCACGATCGAGGC
>WOZM01000098.1 GCA_011620265.1 Paracoccaceae bacterium | reverse complement strand
ACCAGACGCCGCGATGGCCAAGGCAGATGCGGTCCTTGTGCAGCGGTTCGGGGATGATCACGTGCTGGACCCGTTCCGGCGCGAACCAGCCCTGTTCGGCGAGATAGGCCACCCCGCCGAAGCCGCCCGATTCCTCATCCGCCGTGGCGCTGATTTCCACCGCCCCCCGATGGTCCGGGCAGGCGGCGATGAAGGCCTCGGCGGCGATGATCGACGCGGCGAGGCCGCCTTTCATGTCGCACGATCCCCGGCCGTAGATGCGGTCGCCCTCGACCTCGCCCCCGAACGGATCGCGGGTCCAGCCGTGGCCGACCTCGACCACGTCGTGATGCGAGTTGAAATGCACGCAGTCGCCAGGCCCCGTGCCCTCATGGCGCGCGACGAGGTTCCAGCGGGGATGGGCGGCGCTGTCGCCGAGCGCCCCTTCGGCGCGGATCAGGTCCACCTTGAAGCCGCCGCGGCCGAGCCGCCCGGCGAGGTATTCGCAGATCTCGAGGTAGTTGCGCCCCGGCGGGTTCAGCGTCGGGATGCGGATGAGATCGCGGGTGAGCGCGACGAGGTCGTCGCGGCGGGCGGCGATCTCGGCGGCGAGGCGTTGGTCGAGAGGGGCGGACATGGGCCAAGGCTAATCGCAGGGCCCGCCCGCCCGCAATGGCCAAACCGGCCTGCCGGCAATTGCAGGATGACGTTGCGCCCGGTTTTGCGATAAGATTTTTCGAACGGCAGGGATGTAATGGCGATCACCCGTCCCTATCATTGTAAAAGCGATTAACATCGGGGAGTGCCCATGTCCGATTTCGATGCCCGGATCCTGGAAAGCCAGAAGCAGGTGGCCGATGCCCAATCAAAGATCTCGGAGCTGACAAGCCGGATCGAGACGGCGCGGGCGAAGCTCAAGACCGGGGACGACGTCTCCATCGACATCGAGAACGCGACGCTCGACGATGTGCACAGGCATGCCGAGATCATGAACGCGAATATCGCGGAACTGATCATGGGGCTCGACGATGTCACGGCGGGCTTTTCCAAGGATTTCGAGGAGATGCGCTCGAAAACCGGGTGGGAATCGTTCATCGGCATCTTCGCCGCCGGCAAGTCGGAGGCGATGCGGCAGGAACGCCTGCGCGGCGCCTCGATCGACGACAAGTTGCAGGATCTCATCGGCAAGTCCGACGTGATCGTGAAGCTTCTGGAAGGTCAGTTGCAGGTCCTGAACCAGCACAAGGACAAGGTCGAGGCGAACCTGACCGAGACGCTCGGCGAGCGCGAGGTCACGGTGGGCGAGCTCGAGGCGCTGCGCGCCGACATTCAGGCGATGGATCCCGAGATCATCAGGATCGAGAACGCGATCAGCGTGGAGCAGGACGCCGCCAAGCGCACCAGGCTGGAAAGCCAGCTTGCCGAGTTGAACAAGCGCTACAACGCGATGGTGCAGGACGAGCAGGTGAAGCTTGCGAAGTCGCAGACGCTGGAGCGCTATATCGAGAAGGGCAAGACCTGGGTCGACAGCTTGCAGAACCAGGCGGCGACGCAGATGGTGCTGATCAACAAGCTCCAGACCGACACCAAGCAGCGGGTCGTGCTTTACGACGCGCTGACGAAGAGCTTGAAGACCGCGCAGCAGCAGGATGTGGCCCACAAGATCAACGAGATCGGGGTCAAGACCGATCAGGAGGCGCAGGCGGCGATGGCCGGGATCGGTGCCGCCACCAACACCCGCATGGCCGAGATGCTGGAGGCGCACGAGGACCAGATGGTCTTTGCCCGCAAGGTGCTGGAGCAGAAGGCCAAGGCTGACGAGCGGTTCGCCCGCCGCTTCGCGGCGATTGTCGAGAAGCACGACAAGAACCTCTACGGTGGTTAAGTGCCCGAACCGGACCTGACCACCGATCACAAGGTGCTGGACGACGATCTCGCCGCGCGGCGCTATTTCGCGAAGTTCGAGCGGATCACCCGGCTTCTCTCGGGTGTCGCCGGGGAGATGGAGAAGGACCGTGCCTTTTCGGCGATGGATGCCGATGTGCTGGAGGTCCATGTCCGGGCCATTGCGCGGACGTTCAAGGCGCTGAGCCTGAAATACCTCGTCTCGGGCCGGATCGACGGGATCGGGCAGAAGCATCTGACCATCGACCTGCATGAAAGCGGGTTTCCGATCTTTCAGGAGCTTGTGACGATGGCGAACGATGCCGCGCAGGCGGGCAGGCACCTGGAGGGGATGCCGGAGGCCGCGCGCCTCAAGGACGAGATGGTGCGCCAGATCGTCGGCGAGCGGGCGGTGCCGACGCGGCTGCAATACGCGCTGTCGCAGCGGCTCTACTACGAGGCGCTGCTGAAGGGCGGGCTCTACTTCGCGCAGATGCATCCGCAGGCGGAGTTCATCGCCGAGGTCTCGGGCGGGCGGCGCGGATACCTCGTCCACTGGGGCGTCTATGACAGCCAGCTCAACGTGCCGGTCCTCTACCTGATGGAGGTGGTGGATTCGGGCCGGAAGGCGCTGCCCACGGACGAACGCCGCTGGCCCGCCGTGCAGGCGCATCTGATGGCGCAATCGGTGGGCGGGCTGAAGCTTCTGACGATCGCCAGGGGCTTCGACACCGATTTCGACGACCTCCATCCCAAGCGCCTGCGCCGCCTGCATCTCGGGCCGATGTATTCCAATGCCTTCACGCTCCAGACCGGTCCGATCCGTGAGGTGCTGGAGGAGGCGAAGTCGCCGGTGGGCGAGGACTGGGCGCTGGCCTGGACGATGGAGGAGCTGGAAAGCGAGCGGGTGGATGTCGAGAAGGGCTGGTTCTCGAGCGTCGAGCGCGAGGTCTTCCGGCTCGACCCGTTTTCGGGGCGCGGGGCGGATACCGGGGCGACGCGGGTGACGCGAAGCCTGATCCTGCCGCAGCGGCCCTTTCAGGTGCTGGCCGAGAAGGACCCGGCGGGGTTTCGCGACGTGCGGAAATTCGTGGTGGGCAAGGAGGGCAGGGTTCTCGTCTATGGATAGGCCGGAAGCGGGGGCTGCCTGCCCCCGCGCCCCCGGAGGTATTTCCGAACAGAAGAAGATGGGTCGTGAGGGATTTCGATGACTGCGCCGCAGAACGAGATGGAACTGAGGGAAGACGCGATCCGGGCGCATTACCTGGCCGCCGCCGAGATGCTGATGGGCGTCGATCATGCGCCCCGCATCGCGCAGCCGAAGCTGACGGTGACCGGGCCCGGGAAATCTCCCGACGTGGCGGCGATGCAGCGGCGCTTCCGGTCGACCACGCCGGGGCTGATCACCCGGTCGATGGCGCGGACGGAGGGAGTGCGGCTCATCGACCGGATGGCGGCGACCGATGACGACGATCCCCTGACATCGCCGGTGCAGGCGGCGGTGGCGCATGCCTTGCGCCGCGCGCTGTCGATCGCGCTCGCGATGGGCGAGGCGTTTTCGGGGCAGACCGGGCTTGTCGAGCTGAAGAAGGCCAATCTGGAGAACCGGCTGCCCGCCGCGCGGGCGACGGAGTTCACCGAGCTGCTCGCCGCCGAGGCGCTGGTGGTTCTGTCGGTCTTCGCCAACGCGACCGCCTTTCTCCTGGCCGAGCATGCGACGGAAGCGTCGGTCGAGATCGGGCCGGTCGAGGAGGTGCTGACCGACAACGCGCAGCTGGCACTCCACGGTGCGCTCTGGGAGCTCGACCAGGACATCGCCGTCTTCGCGACCGAGGAACCGAAGCTGGTGGCGACGGTCCTCGCCTATGCCGAGCAACTGATGGAGAAGGTGAAGCTGCGGGCGGGGGCGGCGCCGCGGCTGGAGGCGTTCACGGGCGCGAATTACCGGGTCGAGGCCGACGATTTCCCGATCTCGGGCTTCGCGCCGGCGCGCAAGGCCAAGGGCTCGACCCTGGTCATGACCTTCAAGAAGCCGAACGAGGTCGTCGGCAACCATATCGCCAAGTATCAGGCGGTACGGCTGGCGAAGATGCTCATGGCCTATGATTTCGAACGGAAGCTCAATCCCTTCGCCGGGATGGGCGGCTTCATCTTCACCTTCATGGGCGACGGCAAGCCCGGGACGGGGAAGACCACGCTTATCCAGATGATGGCGGGGCTCCTGAACGATTACTGTCAGGTCGCGGGCTATCCGTTCCGCTACCAGAACCTCTCGATCGACAATGTGGATTCGTATCAGGGCAAATCCGGGCAGAACGCCAAGGCCTTCATCAACAACGTGATGGACCCCGCGGTGATCGGCTTCGGCACGGTCGACGATATCGATCAGGTGGCGGGCAAGCGTGGCGACCGGCAGTCGAGCGCGGGCCAGCAGGAGATTACCGCGGTGCTGATGGAGGCCTTTGCCGGGGCGAATACCGTGGTGCGGGGCAACTGCACCTTCGGCATGTTCTCGAACTACCCCGAGAATGTCGACGACGCCCTGCGCCAGCGGGCCGGGGCGCGGTTTCTGGTCGACGGTCCGCAAAGCCGTGAGGACTATATCGACATCCTCGCGCTGCTTCTGGGCAAGAACCATGCGATCCCGCTCGGGGACCATGAGCTTTTCGCCGCGCAGGAGATCAAGCGGGCGGTGGCGGCAAGTTTCGAGGGGCATTCGGTGCCGCATGAGGAGGGCCTGAAGGCGGTGTGGCGCGCGGTCGAGGGGCGGATCGGGGTCCTGGATACCATCGCCAAGCTCGGGGCCTATCTGAAGGCGATTCAGGAGGCCGACGAGCGGTTCACGGGGCGCGCGATCAAGAACATCACCGATGCGGTGAAGGTGCGGGCGATGGATTTCGAACTGCCGGACGAGTGGATGGAGGAGCCGGATCTGTTCCTGTTCAAGTCCTATGACGAGAAGGCCGCGATGATCTCGGATCTGCGCCGGCCGATCACGGTCGAGATGGTGGTGCAGGAGATCAACCGCTACGCGGATTCGGAGTTCCGCTATGCCGACAAGTCGGACGAGGTGGCGATCGAGGGGGCGGTTCGGGACTTGCGGCGGATGGAGGAGGCCAAGCGGCGGTATCTGGAGGGGAAGGGGTGAGTTCGGTCAATATGGCGATCATCGCGCCTCCCTCCCCCACGAGGGGGGAGGGAGGCGCGCCCGCGATGGGTCTGGCTCCTCCCCTCCCCCTCGTGGGGAGGGGATGGGGGTGGGGGGCTGCCCCATGACCCGCATCGCCCCACATACCCGCGCTTGCGCGCGTGAACTCCGCAAGGACATGACCTCGCAGGAGCGAAAGCTCTGGCGCCAACTTCAGCAACTCGACCGCAGTGTCGGCACCCATTTCCGCAGGCAGGCGCCGGTCGGGCCCTATATCGCGGATTTCGCCGAATTCGGGCGGCGGATTGTCATAGAGATCGATGGCAGCGGGCATGGCGGAGCGCGCGGCGCGGCGCGGGATGCGTGGTTTGTGGGCGAGGGGTTCACGGTGCTCCGCTTCTGGAATGCCGAGGTTGACGGCAATATCGAGGGTGTGATGCACGTGGTGCTCGATACGCTGGAGGCGTGCCCCCCACCCCCATCCCCTCCCCACGAGGGGGAGGGGAGGCGCGACGCGGCCGGTGGTGCGCCGTGTGGAAAGGGAGCGAGACAGTGAAACGTCTCATCGAAAAGGGCCTGATGTTCGGGAATCTGGTGCCGGTCGAGAGCCCGGCGCTGGTCGA
>WOZM01000086.1 GCA_011620265.1 Paracoccaceae bacterium | reverse complement strand
GCCTCGAAGATACGCAGCGTGCGCGGCGCGAACTCCTGACCCTCGTCCTTCGGCACCGCGAGGAAGTCGTACTGGATCTGGCGCAGGCAGTCGCGGCCGAGACCCGAGGAACTGACATAGGTCCGCGGGCGCTCGGCGCGGTTGCGCGCGGACAGCGCCGTGTCGATGGCGGCGGACACCGCTTCCGCGATGGGCGCTCGCGGCGCGCCGGCGCCGTAGAGGAAGCCCGATTTATGGTTGAGGTCGATCATCGCTCGCGCTCCCAGAAGCCGCCGGCCTGCGCGATGCAGGTCAGCTTGTGGAACTGCGCGTCCGTCAGCCGGGCGCTTTCGCCGAACCGCGCGAGCTTCTCGCGGAGGCTGTCGCAGAACTCGATCTCGAAATCGGTGACGGCGTTCTCGGTGGCCGCCTCGAGCAGAGGTTTCCAGCTGCAGGACGCGGTGTCGTCGTTCAGGTCGATCATCACCGTGCCCTCCGACGCTTGCCGACGGCGACGGGATGACGATCTCCGGTCCTCCCGCGGCAGTATTCGAGGAAACCGGGCGCGTTCAGGTTCTCGCGCTGCGTCCCCCACGCAAGGTTGTCGGCGCGATTGTTCGCGGCGTTCTCGTCGAGATGCATGACGACGGCGCGGTCGAATGGCGCGCGTCCGTGGAACGCCTCCGCGACGAGCCTCGCGACCTTGTAGGTCGTTCCGCGCACCACGATGATGAAGCGCGCATCCTGCTTGTTCCATACGCCGAAGGTCGGCGTGCCCCCGTAGGATCGCTCGCCGCCCTTGGGCATCGGACCGCGATAGGGCACGAGCATCACGCGGCCCTCGCTGCTCACCAGCACATTGGGGACGCTCGGGACGGTTCTCCAGATTTCACCGTTGGTCATTTCGCCCTCCGACTAGAATGGCAGAGGGTCGTCGAGGGCCGTGCCGGTGCGCTCCTTGCGCGCGGCCTGGTCCTGCATGCTGTCGATGTAGCCGGTGACCGCCGCCTCAATCAGGCGGTCGATGTCCTCGGCGCTGCGGTGGAAGAAGGGCTCCATGAGCCCGAGGTCGGTGAGCGCTTCGGCGAAGAGCGTCCGCGCATCGCGGATCGCCTGCGCCTCGCGCGCGGTCTTGTCGATCATGCCGTTGTTCCTTTGGGCGATGGCGCTGCCCACGTCCTGACAGCGGCGCGAGCAGAAGCGGTGGTAGGGGTGGCGATCCCAGCGGAGGCCGTGGCAGTAGCCGAAGCCGCGCGCCTCGCGGGCGCAGACGGCGCAGAGCGCTACCCGAGCAAGAAGCTCCCGATCGGGTCCTCGGGCGGCCAGCCCGCCCTTTGGAGCTTTTCGGACTGGAGCACGATCCAGCGGGAGATCGCGTTGCTGGCCATGGCTTCGAGGTCGCCGAGGCTGAGGCTTGCGATGGGGGCGTGCAGTCTTCCTCGGGCCTCGAGCCATCGTCCGATCTCCAGCGCCGCCTCGCGCGTCACGTGCGCCTGCCATTCATCCGGGGTCATCGGCCCGGCAGGATCGCGCCGGGCCTCGGGCGGTGGCGAAGGCCGGTTTGACCTCCGCCGCCGTGCTGCCGACCGCGCCTCACCCATTGAGCCAGGCGGGCATGCCGGTCGCCGGCGCTCCGCTCGGCGCGGACGGCGGGGACGCGGGCGGCTGCTGGGCGGGCGGCTGCTGCGTGGGCTGCGGCGCGGGCGCCTGAGCGCCCCAGGCCGGAGCCGCCGCCGGGGCTTGCGGTTGCGCGCCCCATGCCGGCGTGGGCGCCTGCCAGCCTGCTGCCTGCGCGCTCGCGGCCTTGCGCGTCGGGGCGTTGACTGGATCCGGGGGTACGGTTTCGCCGCGCATGATGGCGGCATGCTGCGGCTCGTCGGGCAGAACGACGTTCGCGATCCGGTTCTGGTCCCGGTACTGGGGGTTGGAGGCGGGCTCCACCATGATGCGCGCGGCGAAGACGATGCCGTCGAGATGCTTGAGCCCGGGCAGCACACGCTTGGCCTTGGCGTCGGGGCTCTCGTCCCTGGGATCGAGCCCGAGAGCGCTGTCGACCATCGCCCGAAAGGTGGACTTGGAGATCTTCCAGCCGATCGACTGGCCCTTCTCGTCGACCTTGCCGCCCGCCACGGTGAAGCTCTGCCAGAACTTCCGCCGGGCATATGGCCCCTCGAGGATGGTGAACTCGCAGTCCAGCATCTTCGCGTCGCTCGACTGCGAGGCCTTCAGGAGCTTCGTGTCCATCGGGGTGGCGCCGTCCACGCCGCCGGGGCGCACGGTCAGGCGGACCTTGGCGAAGGTGCCGTCGGGGATCAGCTCGCCGATGGGGGCCATCTGCGGCTGGGCGTCGTTGAGATCGTAGCTCATGGATCTGTCCTTTGCGTCTGGATCAGGAAGGGGTGGCGGTGTGGGCGGGTGCACGGCCGTCGATCTTGGCGATCAGCGCGCCGAGATCGGGCGGCTCGGTCACATCGAGGCGGCCGGAGCGGTCCTTGGCGGGAAGGCCCCAGGGATTGCCGGAGCGGCAGACCAGGCGGCGCTCGGCGGAGGTCTCGTCGAGGGTCCAGTCGCCCTTGGCGTCGCGGCCGAAGAGCTGCATGGAGACCACCTGATCGACGATGCCCGGCAACTCACGCCCGGCCTTCGTGCCTTCCATCTGCGGCTGCCAGGTCGTCATGCCGAACTCGTCGGTCACCTTCTCGAGCACGCCGACGAAAATCACCGTCTTGCCGCGGGCATGCTGGAGATGCTTCAGCGCCTGGATCACCTCGCGACCCAGGAGCCCGTAGGCGCCGCGGACATCGGGCTTCCCGGTCCGCTCGGAGAAGGCCTCCGGCTGCTGGCGGGCATAGGCCATGGCCTGCCGCGTCAGGTCGGTGATCGAGTCGACGAAGACGATCCGTTTCCGGGCGAGAAAGTCCTCGATGCCGGTGCCGAGATACTGCTGCTGCAGCCAGGCGTGATACTCGGCGCCGTACCAGGACTTCGGATGCTGGGCCGGATCGTGACCGCCGATCAGTACGGCGAGGTCGCGGAAATCGGTGAAGCTGCGCACCGGGATCGAGTCCCCGCGCCAGTCCTGCACCGACTTCATGCCGGCCTCGAGGTCGAGGCAGACCGTCTCCTCGGCGGGCAGCGTCTTCAGGAGCGTCGTCTTGCCGACGCCGGGCGGGCCGAAGATGGCGAGGGACGTCTTGTTCTCGGCGGCCGAGAGCCGTTCGTCGGCGGTGATGATGCGGAAGGCCATGGGGTTCTCCGAAATTTGCGTTCAGGGTGCGCGGCGGCGGGGGTGACCGGGTGCCGAAGGGGAACCTGCCCGGCGTTGCCGACCGGGCGTCCCGCCGCCGCGCGTCACCGGTCTCGAGCCTCGAGCCGGAAGACGGGTTTGCCGGTGGTCTCGCTGCGCGCGTCCGCGAAGCCCTCGCGCATCGCCGCGGGCCAGGCGCCGAAGCGCCGCTCGGGCACGCGGTAGGCGATCTCGAGATACTCGGTCGGTTCTTCGCCGGCGGCGCGGATGCGCTCGGCCATCGCGGCGAGCCGGTCCTGATCCCAGGAGACCTTCTTCGGCAGGTCGGCGACGATGACGACGCCCTCGTCCTCGATCCGCACGGTGCCGCTGGTCTTGCCCTGCGCGGCCCGCTCGGCCGCGGCGGCGGCCTCGTAGCGCTGCGCGATGCCGGCCTCGAGCCGGTCCCGCAGCCGCTTCACGCGGGCGGTCTCGGCGAGCGCCGTCGTCTGCAGATCCAGCAGCATCTCGGGCGGCAGCGCCGCGATGTCGCCGAGGGCAAGGCGTTCGAGGTCGTCGAATTGAGGGGCGTTGTCGGGGTGCGGCATGGCGGGGTCTCCGTTGGAAGGGAATGGCAGGGCCATCACGCGGCGCGCTCTTCGAGGAGCAGCGCCGAGAGCGAGGCGTTGGCGGCCTTGGGTCGCGGGCGGGCGACGGCGATGTAGGCGAAGCGATCCGGGCCCACGCGCTCCTGCACGAGGTGGACGAGGCCCTTCTCGAAGGCGCCCAGCGCGGCCTGACCGAGGTCGGCGAGCTGGCGGCGCTCGGGCTCCGGCAGGGTCGAGATCACCGGCGTGACGTCGATCCCGAGAAAGCCGCGGTGATACTCGATCCGGGCGCCAGCCTCGGCCTGTGCGATCCAGGCGTAGAGCTCGACATCGGTGAGCTTCGGCGTCGCCACGCGGACGCCGATCGGGGTTGCGGCGACCATCAGCATACCCGTGCGGCCCGCGCGGGGTCCGCGGTCAGCCGACCGGGCGAATGACCGACGCGCGCGACCGCCTCGCTGATTTTAAGGGCACGCTGCAGCTGGCTCTGCTCGAAGGCTTCGATATCGGCGAGCCGGTAGAGCACGCGTCCGCCGAGCTTGAGGAAGGCCGGCCCCTGGCCGTTGTAGCGCCAGCGTTCCAGCGTCCGGTGGGAGATCCCCCAGCGCCGGGCCAGCTCCTTCTGGTTCAGGCAATGCCTCTGCAGCATCGGTGTCTCCTCTCGTGTCGTCGTTGAGGAGACAGTGCGCAATTACGGTGTGGGATGTCGTGGGGACTGGCGGGGGATGCGGAGGGGGATCAGTCGGTCCTTGCAGGACTGGCTCTTGGCCGTTGACGGGGCGCCGCCATCCCCCACCATCCCTCACCCATCCCCCTCCCGATCCCACAGGGACCGGGCGGACGGTGATCGCTCAGTCGAGATTCAGACGGTATCCGCCGCGCCGGTCGGAGCGGATCAGATGCCGCCAGTCCTTCTGCGACTTGAAGACGTCGGCCATGCGCAGGCTCTTCGAGCCGGCGCGCGACAGGATCGCCTTGCCGTTCTGCCAGGGCGCGCCGGCCTGCGCTGCCTCGTGCAGCGCGCGCACGACCTCCGCCTGGATCGGGCCCAGCTTGAACCGGCAGCCGTTGCAGCGGACCTCGAGATAGTCGGCCGAGTGGATGAAGGTGGCCTCCTCCATCGGCTGGCCGCCGGGCGAGAACCCGGTCTCGACCTCGAAACGGTCGCGTTCATCCCGCCTTAGCAGCAGGTCGCCGATCATGACGAGGACGGGCTGCGCAACGCCCCACGTCTCCGCGTAGTCGGCCTTCGGCGTTCGAAAGCTCTCGAGATGGACCTCGCCGCACCGGAAGAGCTGGAACACATCGCGGGCGTGGAGATCGAGCAGACCGCTGTAGTAGCTCTGCTCCCACGGCACCCTGTAGGTCTCGCCTCTCACGTCCTCCTCGATGTCGCCGAACTCGATCGGCACGCTGAACACGCGCACCGACAGGCGCAGCTTGTCGTTCTCAGCGAGGTAGATCAGGTCCGCTTCCGTGATATGCCACCGCTCGAGGATCTCGGGGAGCGTGAAGTACAATTTGTCGATGTGCATTCACTGCCCTCCAAGCCGATTCCCGTGTAAGATGTTTACCTTCTGTTCTTATTCGCTTGACGGGCTTCGATCAATCCGATTTTATCCTATTTTATCCACAGTTGGGTGGGGATGACATGACCGAGCACCACACGCTTTCCGACCGCCTCAGAGCCCGGGCCAACCAGCTCGGCATCAGTCCCGCCCACGTCGCCGAGATGGCCGGCGTGAACCGGTCCTTTGTCTACGACATCCTCCGTGGCCGCTCCGCGCGCCCCGGCATCGACCGGCTGGCAGAGGTCGCGCGCGTCCTGAAGGTCGACCGTGACTGGCTGATCCACGGGATCGGCGATGTCGAGGGCACACCGCCCTTCATCGAGAAC
>WOZM01000308.1 GCA_011620265.1 Paracoccaceae bacterium | reverse complement strand
GCCCCTCGATCCAGTCCGGCGGCCGCACCCGGAGGTAGAGGCCCTTGCCGTTGACCGAGCGAATCTCCCAGGTCCAGACGTAGCCCCTGCCCTGCCCGCGACGGGCCGCGAATCCCGTCATCGAGACCAGTTGAGCGTTTACCATTTAAGACTTTTGTCCCCCCGCTGCCCGCCAAAGCGGGTATATTAACACTTGGGTAATCAATCCGGCCCTAGGGTTAACAAAACCTGACCGCCGCCACAACGCGGAGGGAAAGCCGGATCGTCTTTGGTAATGCGGCAGGTGCGACGTGGACATGTTTATTGACAGCCGGGACAAGGTCGTCCCGCTTTCGGGATACCGCAAGGATATGAGATTTCCATGCATTTCTGAGGTCAGGGCCTACTGGGAGGCGCTGCGCGACGGGCGCCAGGTGCCCTACCGGTCCGAGGTCGATCCGCGCGGCATCGAACGCGCGCTCGAATACGCCTTCGTGCTGGAGCGGATCGCGCCGCAGGTGGCGCGGTTCCGCCTCGCGGGCATGCATCTCAACGACCTGATGGGGATGGAGGTGCGGGGCATGCCGCTGACCTCGTTCTTCACCCCGAAGGCCAGGGCGGAGATCGCGGGCCTGCTCGACGCGGTCTTCACCGGGCCGCGCACCGCCGAACTGACGCTCGCCGCCGAGGCCGGCTTCGGCAAGCCGGCGATGGAGGCGAAGGTCCTGATCCTGCCGCTCCGCTCCGACCTCGGCGATGTCAGCCGCGCGCTCGGCTGTCTCATCGCCGAAGGCCCGATCGGCCGGACGCCCCGGCGCTTCGACCTTGTCGAGCGCCTCGTCAGCCCGATCGTCGAAAGCCAGCCGGCGCGCCGGCTGCCGCCGGTGCCGGCCCCGGCGGGTTTCGCCGAACCGGCGGCGCCCTTCGCCGGGCCGGGATCGCAGCCGGCCCGCAGCCGGGGCCACCTGCGGCTCGTCGTTTCCGACGAATGAAGCGCCAATGAAAAGCGGCCCCGAAGGGCCGCCACCTCTGTGCGTCGCGAGTGCCGGCGGCGGGCTTCTGGCCCGCCGCCTTTTGCATTCCGGGCCTACATGCCGGCGGCCTTCTGCATCGCCCGCCGGCCCTGCAACTCCTCGGCGACGAGGAACGCGAGTTCCAGCGACTGCGAGGCATTGAGACGCGGGTCGCAGGCGGTGTGGTAGCGGTCCGACAGGTCCTCGTCGGTGACCGCCCGGACGCCGCCGGTGCATTCGGTCACGTCCTTGCCGGTCATCTCGAAATGCACGCCGCCGGGGATCGTGCCCTCGGCCTTGTGGACGCCGAAGAACTCCTTGACCTCGCGCAGCACGGAATCGAAGGGTCGGGTCTTGTAGCCCGAGGCCGACTTGATCGTGTTGCCGTGCATCGGATCGCAGGTCCAGACCACCTTCGCGCCCTCTTCCCCGACCGCGCGGATCAGGCGCGGCAGGTGATCGGCGACCTTGCCGGCGCCGAAGCGCGCGATCAGCGTCAGCCGCCCGGCCTCGTTCTCGGGGTTGAGCTTCTGCAAGAGCACCTTGAGGTCGTCACTCGTCAGCGACGG
Organism: Paracoccaceae bacterium; assembly: GCA_011620265.1. Taxonomy (GTDB): domain Bacteria; phylum Pseudomonadota; class Alphaproteobacteria; order Rhodobacterales; family Rhodobacteraceae; genus Albidovulum. The sequence goes on along the minus strand of WOZM01000308.1, from coordinate 4,177 downwards.
CCCGCATTTCAGCCCGACCGGATTCTGCACGCCGCGTGCGAATTCCACATGCGCGCCGTCCGGCTGCCGGGTGCGGTCGCCGATCCAGATCATGTGGCCCGAACCCGCCACCGGCAGGCCCGAGGTGCTGTCGATCCGGCAGAGCGCCTCTTCGTATTCCAGAAGCAGCGCCTCGTGGCTGGTGTAGAAATCGACCGTGGCCATCGCATGGACGGTGTCGGAGGTGACGCCCGCCGCCGCCATGAAGTCCATCGCGTCCTGGATCCGGGTCGCGACCTCGCGGTAGCGCTGGGCCTCGTCCTCTTCCGTGAACCCCGAAATCCAGCTCTGGACCCGGTGCATGTCGGCGAAACCGCCGGTCGAGAAGGCGCGCAGCAGGTTCAGCGAGGCCGCGGCCTGGGTATAGGCCTGCAACATCCGCGCCGGATCGGGGATCCGCGCCTCGGGGGTGAAGTCGAACCCGTTGATGATGTCGCCACGATAGGAGGGCAATTCCTGCCCGCCGATGACCTCGTTCGGGGCCGAGCGCGGCTTGGCGAACTGACCGGCCATGCGGCCGATCTTCACGACCGGAACCTTCGCGCCCCAGGTCAGGACAATCGCCATCTGCAAGAGCACCTTGAACGTGTCGCGGATGTTGTCGGCGGAGAATTCCGAAAAGCTCTCGGCGCAGTCGCCGCCCTGGAGGAGAAACGCCCGGCCGGCCGCCACCTCGCCGAGCGCGCGCTTCAGCTTGCGCGCCTCGCCGGCGAAGACCAGCGGCGGATAGGCGGCGATCTGCGCCTCGATCGCATTCAGCGCGGCCTGATCGGGATAGTCGGGCATCTGCACCCGCGGCTTCCTGCGCCAGTCGGATTTGGTCCAGCCCTTGGTCATCTGATCTCTCCTGAAGGCTTTGGCGATAACGGGCGGCTTATAGCGAAGCGGTGGGGCTGCTGCAAACCGATATGGCGCCGAAATCGTCCTTGCGGCGGCCATTCATTAGTGGTTCTGTGACCAAAACGACAAATATGGGTCGCATAATGTCAGTCGTTCCGGCTCGCGGCACGAAAGTGGCGAACAGCACGCTGCGGCAGAGACGCTTCGTCTTTCTGCTGATGGATCGGTTCACCATGCTCTCCTTCGCCGGGGCGATCGAGCCCCTGCGCATCGCCAACCGCGTCCTCGGGCGCGAAGCCTATACCTGGGTTCTGGCTGGCGAGAACGGGGTGGAGAGCATCTGCTCGAACGGCGCCGCCTTCAAGCTCGACATGGGGCTCGAGGAGATCGAGCGCGAGGATACCGTCCTCGTCTGCGGCGGCATCGACGTGCAGTCGGCGACGACGAAGCCGATCCTCAACTGGCTCCGGCGCGAGGCGCGGCGCGGAGTCGGCATCGGCGGGCTCTGCACCGCCGCCTACACCGTCGCCAAGGCCGGTCTTCTCGACGGCAAGCGCGCGACGATCCACTGGGAGAACCAGGACAGCTTCCTCGAGGAATTCGAGGACGTGAAGCTGACGAAATCGGTCTTCGTCATCGACGGCAACCGCATGTCCACGGCCGGCGGCACCGCCTCGATCGACATGATGCTGAAGATCATCGCCCAGGACCATGGCGAGGAGGTCGCCAACACCGTCGCCGACCAGCTCATCTATTCCTCGATCCGCACCGACCAGGACACCCAGCGGCTGTCGATCCCGACCCGGATCGGCGTGCGGCATCCGAAGCTTTCCCAGGTCATCCAGATGATGGAGCAGAATATCGAGGACCCGATCAGCCCGGCCGATCTCGCGACCGAGGTCGGGATGTCCACGCGCCAGCTCGAACGGCTGTTCCGGCGCTACCTCAACCGCTCGCCGAAGCGCTATTACATGGAGCTGCGGCTGCAGAAGGCGCGCAACCTTCTCATGCAGACCGACATGAGCGTGATCAACGTGGCGCTCGCCTGCGGCTTCGCCAGCCCGTCGCATTTCTCCAAATGCTACCGGGCGCATTACAAGACCACCCCCTACCGCGAGCGCGGCAGCCACGGCGCCTCGGCCATCGCGACGCCGCGCCTGTCGGTCTGAGCCGCGCCTACTCCGCCGGGCGCATCCGGAAGACGGCGCCCCGGTCGACCGACAGGAACCAGATCGACCCGTCCGGCGCCTCGCGGATGTCGCGCACCCGCCTCGTCTCGCGCGACCTGAGCGCCTCCTCGGCCCAGCCCGCATCGGGATCGAGCCGGGCGATGTAGTCGAATTTCAGGCTGCCGACGAAATGGTCGCCCGCCCAGTCGGGCCAGAGCCTGCCGGAATAGACCATGTGCCCCGAGGGCGCGATCGAGGGGTCCCAGTAATGGACCGGCTGCTCCATGCCCTCGGCCGCGGTGCCGACGCCGATCCTGAGGCCGCTGTAATGGCGGCCATAGGCGATGACCGGCCAGCCGTAATTCTTGCCCGGCGCGATCAGGTTGACCTCGTCGCCCCCCTTCGCGCCGTGCTCGCTTTCCCAAAGCCGGCCCTCGGCGTCGAAGGTCAGGCCCTGCGGATTGCGGTGGCCGTAGCTCCAGATCACCCCGCCGGCGCGGTCGGGAAAGGGATTGCCCGGCGCCGGCGCGCCCTGTCGGGTGATGCGGATGATCTTGCCGTGGAGCGCGTCGAGGTCCTGCGCCGGATCGAATTCGCCCCGCTCGCCGATCCCGAGATAGATCGACCCGTCCGGCCCCTCGGCCAGCCGCCCGCCGAAATGCCGCCCGCCGGAGGAGCCTTCGGGCATTTCCCAGATCACCCGGACATCGCCGAGCCGGTCGTCCGCGAACCGCGCCGCCGCGACCGCCGTCCCCGCCCCCCCGGCCTGCGGTCTGGCGAAGCTGATCAGCACCTCGCCCGACCGGGCGAAATCGCGCGGCACGAGGATGTCGAACAACCCGCCCTGGCCCTCGGCATGGATTGCGGGCAGGCCGGAAACCGGATGCACGCCGCCATCGGCGCCGAGCCGGATCAGCCGGCCGCCGCGTTCGGTGACGAGGACATCGCCGCCCGGCAGGAAGGCGAGCGACCAGGGCTCGCGGAGGCCGTCGGCGACGGTCGAGATCGTGGCGGTGCCGGCGCTCGTCCCGAGGTCCGACCCACAGGCCGCGCCGGCCCCGAACACGAGGGCCAGCGCCAGGGAGGTGATGCGCCCCATTGGTTCTCCTTTCGCGACAGGCGGCCAGATTAGGCGCGACTGACGCTGCGTCCAGTCACATTGCCGACAGAACAGGGCATTGCGCCATGCAGTGAAAGGCTTTTCTTTTCGTCGGACGCACTCTAGTTTGCGCTCAGGACAACGTTCCAACCAGGGAGTGAACACATGAAGAAGCTTCTCGCCGCAACCGCGGGCCTCGCCCTCATGGCCGGCGCCGCCGGGGCGGAAGATATCAAGATCGGCGTGATCCTCGGCTTTACCGGGCCGCTGGAATCGATCACGCCGGCAATGGGCGCGAGCGCCGAGCTCGCGATGAAGGAAGTGTCGGACTCGGGCAAGCTGCTCGGCGGTTCGACCGTGACCTCGGTGCGCGGCGACTCGACCTGCGTCGATGCCGCCGCCGCGACCGCCGCGGCCGAACGGCTTGTCACCACCGACAAGATCAACGCGATCATGGGTGCGGACTGCTCGGGCGTGACCGGCGCGATCCTCGCCAACGTCGCGGTGCCGAACGGCGTGGTGATGATCTCGCCCTCGGCCACTTCGCCCGGGCTTTCGACCGCCGAGGACAACGGCCTGTTCTTCCGCACCGCGCCGTCGGATGCGCGCCAGGGCGAGATCGTGCGCGACATCCTGAAGGACAAGGGCGTCAGCTCGATCGCGATCACCTATACCAACAACGACTACGGCAAGGGGCTCGCCGAGGCGATCGAGCGCAACTGGAAGGAGGCCGGCGGCACCGTGACCATCTCGGCCGCGCATGAGGACGGCAAGGCCGACTATTCGGCCGAGGTCGGCGCGCTGGCCTCTGCCGGCGGCGATGTGCTGGTCGTCGCGGGTTATGTCGACCAGGGCGGCTCGGGCGTCACCCGCGCCGCGCTCGACACCGGCGCGTTCTCGACCTTCTACTTCCCCGACGGCATGGTCGGCGAGAAGCTGAACGAGAACTTCGGCGCCGAGCTCAACGGCTCCTACGGCGCCTATCCCGGTACCGACAGCCCCGGCGCGACCAAGTTCCAGGAGATGGCGG
>WOZM01000107.1 GCA_011620265.1 Paracoccaceae bacterium | reverse complement strand
AAATACCCCATCAGTTCCACCACGTCGCTCGGAAAGCCGTCTCCCTCGTCCAGGCTGCGACGCAGTGCATGGGTGTCCGACGTGAACCCGGTCGACTATCTCGCCGCCACCCTTCGCGCCATCCTTGACGGCCACCCGCAAAGCAGCATCGAAGACCTCATGCCATGGCGCTTCAACCAGCCGTCAAGCCTCGCCGCATAGGGTGACGCCGTCGCGCTTACGGTCGGCGATAAATGTTCTCGCATCGGCATCAGACTGGCAGGTGCCGCCCGAGACTGCGTAATTCGAGCCGCGATTGCTGATGATACTCTCGAGAACAACCATGGCCATGACGTAGCGGCTCCAACGGTCAACGACAACCATGACCGAGACGGCGTGCACGTCAGGTCCCGCCCTGGCCCGGGACGGGTTCATGATGGCTCAGGCCTCCCCACCAGAGGTTCAAGGATCACCCCCGATAAGACTGTTCGTTGTGCCAGGCCAAGGCATCGGGATCTGGGCGCAGCGCGGCGTTCTCGGGCGCGCTGATCCGGTGACCGTGCAGTTCATAGTAGTGCCGCCCGTTGTCGAACTCCTCCTTGATACGGCGGCTCACTTCGAAGCGAAGATCGGGCGTCACCGTGACATAGCCCGCGTCGAACAAGCTGTGGATGTCGCGCCGAAGCAGCAGCCCGTTTTGCGCCTCGTGCGCGCCGCCATCGCCGTAGGGGCGGATATGCGCGGCTTCGAGCGCCGGAAGGGTTCGCTCCTGTGTGATCGCGCAACGGCGATTGTAGGTGTCTGTGACAAGCACCCGGAACGCTCCTTGCCCGAGTCGTGGCCGTATGAGTTGCGGCTCGCCGAACCGCGCCTGGGATTCGGCCATTCCGGGGAAGTCTGGCCGGTTCATCCGCTCGTTCACCGCTTCCCAAAGCGCAATCCCCTCAGCATTTCCGGTATTGTAGGTCTTGAAGGAGACAATATTCGGTGCCCAGCTTGGCGGGACGGGGATCCAGTCGGCCTCGGCGAAGAAGAACGGCTGCGTCAGGATACGGCAACCGATCTCGAAATCGCTCCGATCGCCGGGATCGGCCCGACGGTATCGCGCAATGCGGGCGCGCATCTCTTGCGCCGATCGAGCGCCGTTCGCCTCGCCAAAGGCTTCCCAGGCCAGCGAACACGGGAGCGCATTGGCGTAAGCGAAGATGCCGCCGCCGACGATTACGTTGCGCGGCGAATGAAGTTTGAACAGGAACAGCTCGCCCGGCTGGAGTGCGCGAAAGTTGGCAGCCGACGGCGCCCAGAAATTGACCTCGGCAAGGTTCGGCTGCCGGCGCAGCATCTCGAACCAGTCCCCGTCGGTGACGGCGACGAGGAGGTTGATGCCCACGGTCAGCCTCCGCCTTCGCGCGCAAAGTCCGGCAACGTCGGCCAGTCCAGTTGGTTGAGCGTATCCAGTGCAACCTTGCCATGGGTGTCGAATGCCGCCTGAAGCCGTTCGCCAAGCCAGGAAAATCCCTCCGCAGAAAGCTCAATGGCGGCCTGTTGCCGGTATGCCTTTCGCGGGTCGGTGTTGCCTTCGCCGCGCAGCGCATTGCGCTGTGTCGGGGCGAACGAGTCTGCGGCCAGCGTATCCATCAATTCGTTCAGGGAAACGCCGTTCTCCATCGCGGCCGTCACGCCTGTCCGACTGCGGATCGGGCTCATTTCGCCGCCTCCGCGAGGGCCTCTGCGACGGGAGTGATCGCAATAGCGGCATCGACTTTCGCCACCATGTCGCGCGGATTCGAAATCACTTCAATCACTTCGCCCCCTCGATCAACGCCCGAAGGACGAACAGCAGCGATACGATCTCCTTTTCCAGCCGCACCTCGTCCATCTTGGGCAATCCCTCATCCTTCGCCCGGTCAAGGTGCAGGATCGCGTTTGCGAGCCTTCGCAGTCGATGCAGCGCTCCCTCATTTGCGCCAGGAGGAAGTCGTCCACGCGCATTTCGGATGCGTTCGTTCAGATCCTTGCCCTCTGCGCGATAGTGGTCGCGCAGCACGGACTCCGTGATCGATCGCATCAGCGCGAGCGCCGCGTATGTCGCGCCGAAGACGAAGGCGTCATGTGCCTGTTGCAGGTTCTTGAGCATCGAGAGCTTTTCCGTGCTTCCTTGCTTCGCTGCGACCTGGCGAGGGACAAGGACGAAGGGCACGAGCGCGCGCCGGCGAAACACGCCACGCAGGTCCAACCCGTGGTCCGCGATCAGCCGGTCCCAAGCGGCAACACCTTCGTCGAGCTCCCGCAGAAAGCTCTCGTCATCGAGGACTTCGTTCGCTACTTCGCATCGCGCCCAGTAGATTGCACTCTCTATACCTGACTTCTGCTCGTTCGCCTCATCGTCTGCAATGTCCCATTGAAGGTCCGACTTTGGAACGCGGGAGGGCTCAGTGCTGGCGAGTTCTGGCAGCAGGTCGGACAACCAGATGCCCGACACGATGGATTCATACCTTTCCTCGTAGTCACGCCATGCGGCCAGGAAGGCGGGATCGACCGGGGCGGCGAAGAGCAGGCGCGCCCTGCGTTCGTTCATCTTGAGGAAATGCGCCGCGAACGAAAGCTGCGTGCAGAGGTCCCTCACGCTGGAATCGCTGGCAGCCTGATCGGCAAGGTCTTCTGGCGCGTCATCGGAGAACAACTTGAGGCGTGCGAAGAGCGTCATGAACTCGACGACCTCCGGGGAATCCTTGCCGGGCTCGCTCATTCCGCCGCCTCCGTGACGGCTTCGGCGGTGGGGTCCAGCGCCTCGTGGAGGAGGGCTTCGAGGAGGTGGGCGCGGGTGGTGTCGGTGGTGGTGAGGGCGGCCTCCAGCCGGTCGCAGAGGGCCACGAGGGCATCGACCTTGGCCACGATGCGGTGTTGTTCGGCGAGGGGTGGGAGGGGGATGGGATAGCCGCGCACAAGAGACATGTTCACACGCGGTGCAGCCCCACCGGTCGTCTTCTCGGCCGCGAAATCCGCAATCCATGGCGAGTTCAGACATAGTTCGAGAAAGACAGGCGCGACGGAGGCGTTCGCGCGAATGAGCATGAGCCGCTGCCCCATACAGAGCCTTGTGTCCGGAGGAATCCGGCAACCTACACCGAGCACGCCGCCCTCACGGATGTAGAGAATGTCGTCCGCTTGCGGCTCCAGGCGCTCGATCCGAATTTTGTATGTTTCCTCGCTGACGAATGTCGGCGCCGACAAGTCGAGTATGCCTGCGCGCACTTGGTTGGTCTTGATGCAGAGCACGCCCTGCTCAGTCCACTTCGGTGTCGTGTGCAGACAATCGACAATGCGCTCAGAGAGGCGAGAAAGCGGCTCAACGGTCCAGTTCGATGGCAAGTCAAACTTGTCTGCGCGCTCCTCAAAGGCCCGCCGATCGTAACTTTCCGCATGTTTGTCAGGACGCAGCGCGGACTGGTTCTGCCGATCGTCCGCTGGGTCCTGTTCCACCAGTTTGCCGCGGACGGCGAGGTCGAGGATGGTCTTGCGGAGGGGTTTGATCTGGTCCGGGCGGGTGGTGAGGGCGGGGAGCGTGGCGAGGGCGAAGCGGGCTTTGGCCGGGAAGGAGTCCTTGTTGGTCGCGGAGCCGGACGGAAAACCGGTGCCCACTTTTCCTGGCTCCGCTCCGGGGTCGGCGTCGGGCGCGGTCAGGCGGGCGAGGCTGGCGGCGGTCAGCCGGTCGCGGGTGGCCTCGCGCGCGGTGCGGGCCGCCTCTAACCGGTCCAGCAGCGCCATCAGCTCCTCCACCTTCACCACGATCCGCCGCTGCTCGGCGAGGGGTGGTAAGGGGAAGGGCAACACCGCGAAGTCGGCATCGTTGATCGCCGGATAGGCCTGCCCGCGCTGGTTCTCTTCAACGCACTCGACCATGAAAGGGCTACGCAAGGCGATCCAGAGATACCTAGGCAACACCAAGCCATGGCCGTTCAGGACGGCGAAGGCAGTGCTCGCGATTGGCGCGGGGTCGAAGTCCTGATCGAGAATGGCGACATTTAGCAGGTAGGGCCGAACGCAGGAATAGAGGACGTCATCCTTCGCAGCGATCTTGCGCGCCCGGCTTGGCGCCTCATCCTTGGTCAGCACGTTCGGTTCTGCGACGATGCCAGCTTCTTTGTTGATCGCGGTCACATCGATGTAGGTGAAATCACTATCGGCAACGCGTTGCCCACGATCGCTGGTGACTTCGCGGATTCGGACCCACCGCCAATTCGATGGCAGGTCGAAGGGTTCATCATCAAGCGGGGGGAGTGCCTTCGGCTTCCTGATCTCCCCTGCCTTCACAAGCCGCGCCTTCTCCGCCGCGATCCGCTTCAGCAATTCCGACGCCGGTTCGTCGCCCGCTTCTTGCGGCACCAGCTTCCCCCGCACGGCGAGGTCCAGCACGAAGCGCCGCAGCCGGGGAACCGCGTCGGGCGCCTCGGCGACCTTCTCGTAGAGGGCGAGCAGGCGGTCGGCGTTCATCGGACTGCTTTTTCTGCTGCATCATCTTGTCCGCCAACCGGTTCCCACTTGGCGGGATGATCCAGGAGCGCCTCGGACAGGATCGCCTTCAGCTGGTTGCGGAGTGCCGCCACCTCGGCCTCGGCATTCGTCAAATCCTCCAGCAGCGTCTCGGGATCGCCGTGGCCCTCGGCCACCGTGTGGGGGTTCTTGATGTCGAGGTTGTAGCCGCGGGCCTTCACCTCCTCGGCGCTGACCTTCCAGGCGCGCTCAGTCTCCACCCGCCCCTCGCGGTGCGGCCCGCCCCACCAGGCGGCGCAGTCGGCCAGATGCTCCAGCCGGATGGGCCGGGTCATGGAATAAGCCTTCTGCCCCTCGGGCACCCGATGTTCCCAGAACCAGATGTCCTGCGTCGGTGCGCCCTTCTCGAAGAACAGCAGGTTCGTGCCGATCGAGGCGTAGGGGCGGAAGACCGAGTTCGGCAGGCGCACGATGGTGTGGAGGTTGCACTCCTCCATCAGCGCCTCCTTGAGCCGGGTCTTGACACCCTCGCCGAAGAGCGAGCCGTCGGGCAGCACCACCGCCGCGCGGCCGCCGGGTTTCAGGAGGCGGATGATCAGGGCGAGGAACAGGTCGGCGGTCTCGCGCGTGCGGAAGTGCTGGGGGAAGTTCGACTCGATCCCGTCCTCCTCGCGCCCGCCGAAGGGCGGGTTGGTGAGGACGATGTCCACCCGGTCGGAGGCCGTGTAGCTGATGTAGGGGCGGGCCAGCGTGTTGTCGTGCCGCACGAAGGACGGGTCCTCGATGCCGTGCAGCAGCATGTTGGTGACGCAGAGCATGTGGGGAAGCTGCTTCTTCTCCACGGCGCGGAGGGCGCCCTGCATCGTCTCGCGCTGCGCAGGCGTGCGGACGTATTTCGCCTCCATGTGCCGGATGGCGCAGGTCAGGAAGCCGCCCGTGCCGCAGGCGGGGTCAAACAGCGTCTCGCCCGGATGCGGGTCGATCATCTGGACCATGAAGGAGGTGACGGCGCGGGGCGTATAGTATTCGCCCGCATTTCCCGCCGATTGCAGGTCGTTGAGGATCTGTTCGTAGATTTCGCCGAAGTGCTGGCGCTCGGTGAGGTTATTGAAGTCGATCTGCGCGATCTTGTTGACCACCTGCCGGAGCAACTGGCCCGATTTCATGTAGTTGTAGGCATCCTCGAACACGTCACGGACGACGCGGCGACGGTCACCCGGCTTGGCCGAGACCTGGAGGCCCTTGAGCGCTGGGAAAAGCTCGTCGTTGACGAAATCGA
>WOZM01000065.1 GCA_011620265.1 Paracoccaceae bacterium | reverse complement strand
CGTTGTATGTCAGGTGATACGTGCGCCCGATCCATGGCCGCAAGCGTTCCAGATAGTCACCGGCAATTTCTTGGTCGGTTGAGAAGAGCAAAACCTGGTGGCTGACAAATGGCAAATAGCGTTCGACAAGGTGAACCCGGTGTCCGGCATCCAACCGGCCAAGCGGCGTGTCGATAGCGGTCGGCAACGGGCGGCCCGATGCCTTGGCGAGCCCCCAAAGAAGCGCAATTGCAAGAAGCTGACGCTCACCCGCCGACAAACGCTCCGGACTGAGCGGCGCGCCGTCGCGTCCATAGAGCGTCAGCGCATAGCTGATCGGATCAATGGCCAAGCGCGTGACCAGTGACGCCTTGCGCAAGAGTTGCTGATAGCTCTCCAGCACAAGCTGTTCGATACGCCGGACATGGCGTGCGATAACCGCTCCGCGGAAAGCCTCCAACGTATTACGGACTCGCGCCGAGTGCCGGAGGATGCGTTCCTGGTCATCGCGGTGACGCCGTGCGACAGCATCCTTTTCGAGAAGACGGGAAAGGGATTGCTCCTTGCGCTGGATATCCCGTTCCATTTTCTCGATCTCTCCAGCGAGTGCCGCGTACTGCGCTTCGAGCTTGGCAATTTCATCCCGAACAGCACTTCGCTGCCTGGCCAGCTCGGCGATCACGTCCTCCGCCGGAATGCTGTCATGTTCAGAGTGAATCTTCCGCGCAGCAGCTTGAAGTTTCCTGTACTTGCGGATTTGCCGCGCCGATTCCGCTGTAAGTCCGTCGAGGTCATCGCGCAGCAGCGTATGGATGTCGCTGCGAACGTCCTGCGAAAGATCAAGCAGCGTTTCCTTGCGGCTCAAGGATTCCCGCTGCGCCAGGTCCGCATCGAAGAAGTCTTTAAGGGCTTCCGCAACCTTCTTGTCCTTGAACTGCAAGCGCATGCGATTGAGCGTGGACTGGTCCCGCGACTTCAATGTCTCCAACACATCACGCGCGCGACGACACTCTTCTTCGTGTCGGTCGCGAGATTCAGCCGACTCAAGGAGAACCCGGACAAGAACGAGCGGGAGCGCCCCGGAGGCTAGCTCGCGCAGCTCGCCAGAATGGGTAAGCACCGCGTCGTCGGCCTCCGATAAGCGAGCTTCGATGTCCAGACGCTGGTCGTAGAGATTACCCCCGAGCTTGCGATACTTCTCTTCGATCTTTACGAGTTCCCGGTTCTGCCGGTCGATCTGATGTGTACGCAGGGATGCGCGCTCCTGCTTCATGGTCTCTGTCGCGATGCGCGCGTCTCTCAAGCCCTTTTCCAGCGCGTCAATCTCGGCCTGCGCGCCCTGATCCTTCTCCTGCAATCGCTTCTTGCGCTCGTAAACCTGGAGGTCCTTGTCGAGCTGATCGACCATGTCGAGGCCAAGAAGGTTCTGAATCGCTGTCCCGATGAGCAGAGAGGAATCCTGTTGAGAGGCGTAGCGCTCGATCTGCTCGCCATCAAAAAAGAACAGATGGGCGATGTTTGCCGGAATGAAGTCGTCAACCTGGCTCGCCCAATTATCCGCCAGCGCAGAATCAAGGTGTCCGTTCTTGAGAACCTCGAACCGCTCCTTGCAGTTTCCATTCGCAAGCCGCCACGACCGATCAATGACGTAGCATTCCTCCTGTCCGTCTACCGTATGACGGAAGCTGATGCGTACACCGGCCTCCGACATATCGGAGCCTCGATGGATGCAGCGCGCCAGATACTCCGGATACGCAAGAGAACCGCGGCTCGATGTCTTGGCATGACCCCCGAAAAGGCAAAGTTGCAAGGCATCCAGCAACGTGGTCTTTCCGCCGCCATTTAGGCCGCCGAACAGGATGACGGGCTTATCCTGCGACGCCGGGGTCAGCGTGATGCTTTGGCGTCCGTTATAGAGCCCGAAATTGTGCAGTGTGATTTCGTCAAGAATCATCGCTCATCCTCGCCGACAGCGAGATCGAGCGGCTTTTGCACGATCTGTGAACGTTCTTCGAGGACTCGCTCCTGCACGTCATCCAGATCATCGCGGTGCTGGCGCGCACGCGCGATGGCGTCGTCTTCGTCGTCATAGAAGTTGCGGAAGAACGCCTGTTCGACCACTTCAAACAGTCCTGCACGGCGAAGCATCGACTTGTGACGCTTCTCGATGGATAACAGCTCGCGCGTGAGCTGAAAATGCAGTGCATCTTTTCCACACAGGTCACGGAGGATATCAATTTCGGCTGCCCCCATAACGAGATTGTCGTCGATACGCCCGCCCGGATAGGGCAGCCCCGTCGCAGCTTCATACACGCTCGGCAGGCTGTCTTCGATCTCGTGTTTCTCGACGACCCAGATACGCCGGATTTCTTCCAGCTCGGCCAGTGTAATCAGCTCAAGATCGCGGACTTCTTCGGGACCGTTGTCGCGGATGTGCCGTTGTGCCTTGAGTACCTTGCGCAACCAGTCTTCGCGAACATTCTGCTTGTAGGGTCCTGGGATCGGTCGGTCATTAAAAAGCTGGACGGCCCCGTTCATGCGCCGGAAGTCCCGCAACGGGCGGTCGGCATCCGCCGTCTTGGGCGGATCAAGTTCGTTGCGCAGTTCGAGCAGCGGCAACATCCAGCTCTTCTCATCGTCGTTCTGGATCATGGCCTGCATCGACTTGTCCTTCTCAACCAGCGTGCAGACCCAGCATCCAAACCGGCTATCGCCGCAACTCGGCGTCGATGAATCAACGACGAGCGGGCATTCGCCGTCAGCAGTCGCGCCCTGATACATAGTCAGCAAATCTTTGTTGTTGAACCCCCAGGGATTCGCGACCTGCATGAGGAACATCCATACATCGTCATTCGTCCAGTCTTCGAGCGGTGTATAGACGAAGGAGTTAGGCATACCGCCGTTCGGGCTGAGGCGTTCGCGAACGCGCTTGGCTTCGAAGCGATTCATGACGCGCGCGCGCGCGGCGCTTTCCGCCTTGCGCGTACCAAGCACGAGGATCGCTTCGCCGTGCTTTTGCACAACGGAATTGATGAAGTGCGTGGACGGCATGATCTTGAGGCGTTCTGTGCACCAGCGAAACTTTGGGCGCGGCGCGGGATAGCCACGCCCGATCAGATTCACCCAGAACGTGTTCTCCGGCCGCGGAGTCAGGCGATGCGCGGTCAGTGGCAAGTGCTGACGCGCGGCTTGCTCTCCCATCTTCGACAGAGACTTCGATACCCACAGCGCGACGATGGGATTCTCGACCAGCGTATCGGTGCTGATGACATAGACGGGTTTGGTGCGTTTCTCGATTGGAATATCAGACAGCGCAAGCCACACAAGCTGCAAGGCCGCGGTCGAATCCTTACCGCCGCTATAGCCGATCACCCACGGAGTCTGGTCCGAACCATAGAGCGCCGCGATCTCGTTCTTGAGATCCGCGACGACACTCTTGATGCCTGATTCCGCGAACGCCGAAGGCGTGCCTTTATTAGTGCCGTTTCGCGCCATTGCCCCCTCGATATGCCTGTTCAACTTTTTCTTCTTCCGCCGTCAAATCAAGGCCGAGCTTCTTCTTGATGACATTGGCCGTGAGAATCGTACTGTGATGGGTCTTGGACACCTGCCCGCCGATCATGGCGCGCCCCTCCCACAAGGACCCGTTGCCTCGCCGCCAGTCAATATCGTCAAGGGCCGCGAGCTTCTTGGACCATTGCTGTGGGAAGCGCTTGATAAGGGTATAACCGGACCGGCCCAGCGCTTGAAGGACAACGCCGTGCGAATGAATGTACTTGGTTCGGACTTCTCCAGCCGTCAACGTGCCGTCCCGGACACGCTCCCATTCCTTCATGTGCTTTGCCGTCTCTTCCCAGAACTGGAGCGCGAGCTGGGCGGCATCCTCCGGACTGCGCTCTTCCTCGGAATCCACGAGGTCCTGCGTGGCGTGGTAAAGAGCACTCAGCGTAAATAGCTTCTTGGAACGCGGTGCAAGATTGGTCTTCTCTAACTCGACTACATCGCGGAAAATAGCCGAGCGCGCGATCAGCTCTTTGGTGAGCTTGGCCGTCTCGTCGCGGTAGTCGTAGAGGATGCCAAGCGACTTCGAAGGCCGGATGGCGTGACGGTTGAGGTCGGCGAACATCTGCTGGCAACGCTCCAACCCGAGATCGAGGAAGAAGACGACCGCGATGGTCTCGTCGCCGAGCTCCGGCCTCTCGCGCAGGGCCATGTCGATGGCGGCGCGGCGGTGCTGGCCGTCGTTGATAATGAACCGCGCGGACATCGGGATGCGCAGGATGCCCATCCTGTTCACTTCATCTTCGCTGGCGGCAAGCTTCTCGAAGGTGACTTCCGCATCGACTGAGACAGTGATGGCGGAGAAGACGTAGTTGTCCAGATTCTCGGTGATGTAGCGGCTGAGGTCGGGGACGCGCGCCTTGTTGAGCTGGCGCTGCGCGCGGAGTTCGGGAACGAGTTCGTTTTCGTTGAAAAGAAAGAGCCGCGGCAGAATCCGGAGCGGGCACATGGAAACGTAGTATTCGCGCTGCGCCTGGATGCCTCTTATGGCGGGGAATACGTATTCGAAGCCTGCACCCATTAAAATTTCCTTGCTCAATCGGGTGTTGTTACATAAAACTGACTCAAGCACAGAGTTAACTGTTTGTCAAATATGAAACGTACGTTTGCATCTACAAGCATACACGATGAGACGGCCCCCGTCTATCTCGACTGCAATGCGACACCCCCGATGGAGCCAGCGGCTCAGAAGGCCATGGCGCGCTGGTTTGCAGAGGAGATCGGGAACGCCGGAAGCCGCACGCACGAATACGGGCTGCGCGCCAAACGGGCCGTGAACGCGGCCCGCGACGAGATCGCGGCGGTCGTCGGTGCGTCTGCGGACGACGTGGTGTTTACGAGTGGCGCGACGGAAAGCAACAACATCGCCCTACTCGGCCTGGCGGGTTACGCGGAGAAACACGGGCGCAAACACATTATTTCGACGGCCATCGAGCACAAGGCCGTCCTCGAACCGCTCGACGTGCTTGCTCAAAGAGGTTTCTCCGTCACCCTGCTCAAGCCGGACCGCTCTGGAGCTGTGCGGGTTGAGAACATCCGGGCGGCGCTTCGCGCCGATACGCTGCTCGTCTCGGTCATGCATGTGAACAACGAGACTGGGGTCAGGCAGCCGCTGGCGGAGATCGCATCCGCGATCAAGGATCACGACGCTTACTTTCACGTCGATGCGGCGCAGGGATTTGGCAAAAACATCGAAGCACTGCGCGATCCCAGGATCGACCTCATCAGCGTGAGTTCTCATAAGGTCTACGGCCCTCTTGGAGTCGGTGCTCTTGTTATGCGCAAGCGCGGCTTCGTACGCCCCCCACTCCAGCCCTTGATCTATGGCGGAGGACAGGAGCGCGGCCTGCGTCCCGGAACGCTGCCGGTCCCGTTGATAGTCGGCTTCGGCGTTGCCGCCAAGATGGCTTTGAATGATGCAGATGCCCGCCGCAGGCGCTGTGAGGAGATTCGCCGTGAAGCGCTCGCCGCCCTTGAGTCTGTCGGGGCGCGCCTGCATGGCGATCCGGCGCTCACGATGCCGCATGTCCTGAACTTTTCCGTGGAGGGAGTCGATTCCGAAGCGCTGATCGTAGCGCTCAAGGACATCGCCTCTGTCTCAAACGGATCGGCCTGCACGTCGCAGAGCTACGAGCCGAGCCATGTGCTCCAGGCAATGGGATTGTCCGACGATGCCATTGCGGGAGCTGTTCGGCTGTCGTGGTGCCACATGACCGGACCGGTCAACTGGCCGGAAATCGCGCAGCGGATTGCAGCCTTCAAGTAAGGCGGCGCTCCGAGGGGGACCGTCCGGGACGTTCAAAGAGG
>WOZM01000229.1 GCA_011620265.1 Paracoccaceae bacterium | reverse complement strand
GGACGACCACCCGACCCTCGGCATCGAGCCGTCGCGCACAGAGCCTGCCCCGGACCCGATCCGGGGGTGCGCTCCTGAGGCCTGCGCCTCACGCGTTTCGTCCACGCAAAGCACCAAGGCGCGATCAGGCGGATTCGGCGACAGCCCCCCGATGTTCCGGACCTTCTCGACGAAGAACGGATCGCTGGACAATGGGAACGACTTGCTGCGATGGGGCTGAACACCAAACAACGGCGTCCAAAGTGCCTGCAGCGCTATCTGTCCGAGTTCTGCTACCGCTTCAATCGTCGCTTCGACTTGGCCGCCTTGCTGCCGCGGCTCATCGTCGCTGCCGCGCGGACGCCGCCGCTGAGCCATCGGCGTGCAACGTTGGATGCGTAAGGTGGGGAATCAGCAAGCCTCTTTGACGATGGCCGCCGGGACACTCGCGGCCGATGTGCTAGGTTTCTTCATGGCGTTGCTTGCCTTTATCGGGTTCAGCGCCCGGAGCTCAACGACTCAAGGCGAGCGACGCCTACCTCACATTTTCAACAGCGGCCGGGATACCCCCTTCCGCCGGGCATGACGGATTGGCGATGGCGAACGTGGAAGCAAACCATAGCGAGGGGCACATCGTCGCCATCCAGGGGTCGGTTGTCGACATCCGCTTCGAACGCGAGCGTCCGACTATCAACCAGATGCTGCGCAGCGGCGACGTTGTCATCGAGGTCGCCGCACTCCTCGACGCGACCACCGTACGCGGGCTTGTCCTCAACGCGGCGGAGCACGGCCTCGCGCTCGGCCAGCGCGTGACCGACACCGGGGGGCCGATCATGATCCCGGTCGGCCGCGCGGTGCTCGGCCGGATGCTCAACATGTTCGGCGAACTGATCGACGGCGGCCCGGAACTGGAAGATGTCGCCTTGCGCTCCATCCATGGCGAGATCGTTCCCCTCTCCCGACGGCAGGTGCGCTCGGAGATATTCGAGACCGGCATCAAGGCCATCGACCTCCTGTGCCCGCTGGAGCGCGGCGGCAAGGCCGGCCTTTTCGGTGGCGCGGGCGTTGGCAAGACCGTGCTGATCACCGAGATGATCAACAACATGGTCGGCAAGTACGAGGGCGTGAGCCTGTTCTGCGGCATCGGGGAACGCTGCCGCGAGGCGGAAGAACTCTATCGCGAGATGGGAGCGGCCGGGGTCCGCGACAAGACGGTGATGGTCTTCGGCCAGATGAATGAATCACCGGGCGTGCGTTTCAGGGTCGGTCACAGCGCCATGACCATCGCCGAGTATTTTCGCGACGAGGCGCATCAGGACGTGCTCATGCTGATCGACAACATCTTCCGCTTCGTGCAGGCGGGTTCGGAGGTGTCCGGACTCCTCGGGCGCATTCCCTCGCGGGTCGGCTACCAGCCGACGCTCGGCACGGAGCTTTCGGCACTGGAAGAGCGGATCGCGAGCACCTCGTCGGGCTCCATGACCTCGATCCAGGCCGTCTACGTGCCGGCCGACGACTTCACCGATCCGGCCGCAACCCACATCTTTTCGCACCTCTCGGCTTCGATCGTGCTTTCGCGCAAGCGCGCCAGCCAGGGGCTCTATCCGGCCATCGATCCGCTGCAGTCCTCGGCCAATATGCTGACGCCGGGCGTCGTCGGCCGGCGCCACTACCATGTCGCGCAGGCGGTCCGCCACGTCTTCGCCGAATACGAGGAACTGAAGGACATCATCGCCATGCTCGGGCTCGAGGAGCTGTCGGAGGGAGACCGCCGCACCGTCGCGCAGGCAAGACGCCTCGAGCGTTTCCTCACCCAGCCCTTCTTCTCGACCGAAGCCTTCACCGGGCGTCCGGGCCGCATGGTCAGCCTCAAGGATACGATCGAGGGCTGCGAGCGCATTCTCGGTGGCGAATTCGCCGCGCTGCCGGAGCAGGCCTTCTACATGATCGGCGCCATCGACGCACTGGAGCAATCCGGAGCCGACGAGCGCGCACGGTCGGCGGACCGGGAGACCGGCGAATGATCGGGGTGAATTTTTCACGAACGACTTGTTTCGAGGGGCGGTAGCAATGCGGCTCAAGATCATTCTTCCCACCCGCGTCCTTCTCGACAGCGAAGTCGGCAAAGTCGTTGCCGAGGCACAGAACGGCGCTTTCGGCATGCTGCCGCGACATATCGATTTCGCGACGGCGCTTGCGCCCGGAATTCTCATCTACGAGACACCGGACGGGGACGAGACATTCATGGCCGTCGATGAGGGCATCCTTGTCAAGTGCGGCGAGGAGGTTCTGGTTTCTACCCGGAACGCGGTGGCGGGTGACGATCTGCACACGCTTCGCCAGACCGTCCGCGGGCAGTATCTCAAGCTGGATGCAAAGGAGACGGTCGCGCGAAGCGCGCTCGCCCGGCTCGAGGCTGGCGTCGTGCGTCGCTTCATCGAGTTCGAGGAGCGGCCATGATGGTCAGGCAAAGGCCGGAAAGCGACGATCGTGGGTCCGACATCGACCAAGAGATCGCGCGCAAGACGGAGCGCAAGCTCAAGGCGCGTGGCGAAGGGGACCGCGGCGTCTGGTTCGGGCTCGGCATGTTCGGGCTCGTCGGCTGGTCGGTCGCTGTCCCAACGATTGCCGGCGTCGCACTGGGGCTGTGGATTGACGCACGACGGCAGGATCGTATCTCATGGACGCTGACATTCCTCATCATCGGACTGGCGCTGGGATGTCTGAATGCATGGCTCTGGATAAAGCGGGAGGGCCGACATGACTGATCAGGCCACAAGGTCGCGTGTCCTCGAACCTCTGTCGCAGGCGCCCTGCGGCGCACAGACGATGAGGGTTGACGATGCACGTTGATCTTGCCGGTTCGCTCAATGCCTTCGCGGCAGGACTTGGTCTCGGCGTGGCCTATTGCGCGATGCTGTGGTTCGCGGTCCAGCGCCTGTGCGATGCGCGCAAGCCCGCGCTCTGGGTCGTCGCGACCGCCCTGCCGCGCCTCGGCCTGACACTCGGCGGCTTCTATCTCGTGATGGACGGGCGATGGGAGCGGCTTCTCATATGTTTTGCCGGCTTTATGGTCGTGCGTCTCGCTGTCCAGCAGTGGATGAAGGCGACGTCATCCAAAGACCCGCTGGGCTCCTAGGAGGACGGGACCGCAATGCAGATTACCCCGGACCAGATCATTCTTTGGCAAAACGGCCCGATCGTTTTGAACGCGACGATCGTCTTCACCTGGATAGTGATGGCGCTGCTCGTCGTCACCGCGCGCCTCGTCACCGCACGCCTTTCGGACGACGAGACGATGTCGCGCTGGCAGAGCCTGCTGGAGGTCGTCGTCGTCAGCATGCGCGACCAAATCCGCGACGTCAGCCGCGAGGATCCCGGCCGCTATCTCCCCTTCGTCGGCACGCTCTTTCTCTTCATCGCGACATCGAACGTGCTTGCGGTCATTCCGGGGTTCAAGCCACCCACGGGCTCTCTGTCGACCACGGCCGCGCTGGCGCTGTGCGTCCTCGTCGCGGTGCCGGTCTTTGCGATCGCTGAGGGCGGTCTGGCCGTATTCCTGCGCAAATATATCCAGCCCACCGTCTTCATGCTGCCATTCAACGTCATCGGCGAGATTTCGCGCACGCTGGCGCTTGCCGTCCGGCTCTATGGCAACATCATGAGCGGGACGGTGATAGTGGCCATCCTCGTCAGCATCGTGCCCTTCTTCTTTCCGATCGTGATGCAACTGTTCGGCCTGCTGACCGGGCTGATCCAAGCTTATATCTTCGCCGTCCTCGCCATGGTCTACATCGCATCGGCGACGCGCTCCCACTCGGGCGAGGACGGACAGCGGCAATCGGCGGAAAGCTCATGAACGGAGAACTTTGATGGACAACATCGGACTGATCGCAGTCGTTTCCATATTTACCGCGGGCATTACCATCGCGGCCGGATCGATCGGGCCTGCGCTGGGCGAGGCGCGAACCGCCTCGCAGGCGCTCGCGGCAATGGCCCAGCAGCCCGACGAGAGCAACAGGATCACCCGGACGCTGTTCGTCAGTCTCGCGATGATCGAATCGACGGCGATCTACTGCTTCGTCGTATCGATGATCCTGATCTTTGCAAATCCGTTCTGGGACTACGTGATCGCGAAGGCTGGCGGATAGACGATGCAGATCGACTGGTTCACGGTCGGCGCCCAGATCGTCAACTTCCTCGTTCTCGTCTGGCTGCTGAAACACTTCCTCTACGGCCCCATCACACAAGCGATGGAGCGGCGCGAACTACGCATGAAGGACCGGCTGCGCGAGGCTGAACTGAAAAAACAGCAGGCGGAGAACGAGGAGATCGCCTATCAGGAAAAGAAGGAGGATCTGGAACGGCAGCGCGAGCGGATGCTCACCGAGGCGCGCGCGGCCGCCGAAGAGGAGCGCAAGGCGCTGGAGCGGCAGGCCCGCGAGGAGGTCGATACCCGCCGGCGTGAATGGCTGCACCAGCTCGAAATGGAGCGGGCCGCTTTTCTTCGCCAGCTCCGCGACCGGTCGACCGAGCAATTCTACGCGCTCGCGGCGCGGGCGCTGGACGACCTCGGCAACGCCGATCTCCAGGAGCAGATGGCATTCGGCTTCATCAAGCGTCTCGAAAGCCTCCAGGGAAAGGCGAAGGAGGATCTCGCACATGAGTGCGCCGCAGCCGACGGCAAGCTCACGGTCCATAGCCGTTTCGCACTGTCGTCCGATGCCAGGCGCCAGGTCACGGCCGCCATCCACCGCGAACTCGGCAAGTCCCTGCAACCCGAATACGAGACACGCGAGCAGGGCTCATCCGGCATCGAGTTGAAGGCGGGCAGCCTGACTGTCTCTTGGGGTTTCGAAAGCTATCTGGATGGGCTCGAGAAAGCCGTGGAAGAGCAGTTCTCTGCCCTTTCGACGCTCGACGAGAGCAGGGCGGGCGAATGACTGGCGACAGGAAGGACGCCTCACTCGCCGACGTTATCCCGGAAATGTTCGATCCGCTCGACAGGGGGCTGGCGAGCTATCGAAGCGAACTGGAAAGCCGGCGGATCGGCTCGGTCGTACAGGTGGCAAGCGGCATCGCTCGGGTGACCGGGCTCACCGATGTGGGCGACAACGAACTCATCATGCTTCCGGGTGGTCTGCCGGGGATCGCGGCCAGCCTCTCGCTCGACAGCGTCGGCATCATCCTGCTCGGCGAAGGCGACCACCTGAGGGCGGGCGACGAGGCGAGACGAACCCACCGTGTCGTCGACGTTGCCGTCGGCGAGGCGCTGCTTGGGCGCGTCGTCGATGCCATCGGCCGCCCGGTCGACGACAGGGGGCCGATCAAGCCGGCGGGGCGATGGCCCATCGAGCGCCCCGCGCCGCCGATCATCGCCCGTGCACCCGTGTCGGAGCCGCTGCAGACCGGCATCAAGGCCATCGATGCGGCGATCCCGATCGGCCGTGGCCAGCGCGAGCTGATCCTCGGCGACCGGCAGACCGGCAAGACGGCGATCGCCGTTGACGCGATCCTGAACCAGCGCGGCAACGGAATGGTCTCGATCTATTGCGCTATCGGGCAGCGCGGCTCGGCTGTCGCCCGTATCGTTGCGACGCTGCGCGAGCATGGAGCACTCGACAACTCCATTGTCGTGACGGCTGCCGGCGAACACCCGCCGGGCCTGCAGTTCGTCGCGCCCTATGCGGCAACGACGATGGCCGAGTTTTTTATGGAACAGGGCCGCGACGTCCTCATCGTCTTCGACGATCTCACGCGGCACGCGAGAGCCTATCGCGAGCTTTCGCTGCTCCTGCGCCGCCCGCCCGGACGCGAAGCCTATCCCGGCGATATCTTCTACATCCACTCGCGCCTGCTCGAGCGCGCGACCCACCTGCGCGAGGATC
>WOZM01000220.1 GCA_011620265.1 Paracoccaceae bacterium | reverse complement strand
GCACATGTTCTTCGACGAGGACCGCCTGACGGTGATGCGCGAGATGATCTTCGCCGACACCGTGAAGGACCGGAAGGTGGCGCTCGACCGGCTGCTGCCGATGCAGCGCGCGGATTTCATCGCGCTTTTCGACATCATGGCCGGGCTGCCGGTCTGCATCCGGCTCTTCGATCCGCCGCTGCACGAATTCCTGCCGCATGACCGCGAGGGCCTGCGCGAACTTGCCGAGGCGCTCGACCGGCCGCTCTCCGAGGTCACCCGCCGGGTCGAGTCGCTCAGCGAATTCAACCCGATGCTCGGGATGCGCGGGGTCAGGATCGGCGTGACGGTGCCCGAGATCTACGAGATGCAGGCCCGCGCCATCTTCGAGGCGACGGTCGAGGCGTCGAAGCGCGGCGCGCCGGTGGTGCCCGAGGTGATGATCCCGCTCGTCTCGGCCAAGCGCGAGGTCGAATTGATCAAGACCCGCGTCGATGCGGTCGCCGCCGCGGTGCGGACCAGTACCGGGGCGGATTTCGACTACCGGCTCGGCGTGATGGTCGAAACCCCCCGCGCCGCGCTCCGCGCCGGCGAGATCGCCCAGCACGCTGCGTTTCTCTCGTTCGGCACCAACGACCTCACCCAGATGACCTACGGTCTCTCGCGCGACGATGCCGGTCGCTTCATGGGCGATTACGTCCAGCAAGGGGTCTACCCTGAGGACCCGTTCCACGTTCTCGACGAGGACGGCGTCGGCGAATTATTGCTTATCGGGAGCGCGCGGGGGCGCGAAATGCGACCCGATGTGACGCTTTCTGTCTGCGGCGAGCATGGCGGCAACCCGGAATCCATTGCATTTTGTCGCAAGGCCGGGCTCGATTATGTCTCCTGTTCGCCGTTCAGGGTGCCTGTCGCGCGACTCGCGGCGGCGCAATTCGCGTTGCTGGATCCGCGTGAGCCGATAGAATAGCATTGCTTTTCAGCGGCTTGATCTGACGCGCCCGGCCGGTGCCGGCCGAAGCCCGGGTTTCCGATTCGGAAACATCGGCGTCCTTGCGCCGATTTAATGTTGCAAAAATGTCGCAAGGGTGGACGGCGCTGGTGGTTTCGGCTATCCCCACCCGGTCAAAGCCTTGGGGGGCTGCGGCTCGACGAAATAATTCGGGAAAGAACGATGTCAGTGCTGAAGTGCTGGTCCGGGAGCATGGTCATGCTCCTCGCCCTCGCCGGAGGCGTGCGTGCCGAGATGACGGTGAGCCAGTCCAACGATCCGACGGCGGCGGTGGGGATGAACCTGACTGCTCTGCTGGGACAGGAAAAGGCCGCTTTGGGCGCCGTCAGCGGCGCCCGGCTCGATGCGATCATGACGCCGCCGGCGCCGGCGGCGAAAACCAAGACCAAGGGCGGCGGGATCGCCTATGACAGAGTCTGGCTCGCCAGCCAGCCGGCCGCGAAGGGCGGGGCGGAATTCGAATGCCTCGCCACCGCGCTCTATTTCGAGGCGCGCGGCGAGGGGATCAAGGGTCAGGCGGCGGTGGCCGAGGTGATCCTGAACCGGGTCGAGAGCCCGAGTTTCCCGCGCACGATCTGCGGGGTGGTGAACCAGTCGAACGGGCGGGGCTGCCAGTTCTCGTTCACCTGCGACGGCTATGCCGACCGCATCCGCGAACAGGGCGCCTGGACCGTGGCGGGCAAGATCGCCCGGGCGATGATCGACGGCGCGCCGCGCCAGCTCACCGGCGGGGCGACCTATTTCCACACGCCCTCGGTGCGCCCGTCCTGGGCGCGGCGGTTCGACCTGACCGCGAAGATCGGCCGGCACATCTTCTACCGCGCGCCGATCCAGACCGCGATGAACTGACCCGGCCCGGCCGCGGCGCTGGCGTCGCGCGGCCGGAACCCGACCCGCCGCCGGCAGGCGCGAAAGCGCCGCCTTCGGACTTCCGGCGCGGGCGCGCGTCGCTATGATGCCGCGACCCCGCCGGAGCGCCTTTCCATGACCGATGATGACACACGCCTCGCCCTCGGCCCGCTCGACGCGCGCGCCGCAGCACTGGCCGGCCCCAACCCGCCCGACCGGCTGAGCCTGCGCGACCATGTCGTCGCCGCCGATATCGGCGCCTTTCAGGTCGAACGCGGGCAGGCGCAGCGGCTGCGCTTCAACGTCGTGGTGGAGCTTCGCCCGCAGGAGGCGGCCGGCGACGATGTCGACCGCATCCTCTCCTACGACCGCATCACCGAGGCGATCGCGGCCGAGCTTCATGCCGAACGCCTCAACCTTCTCGAAACCCTCGCCGAACGCATCGCCGAGCGCATCCTCGGCGAGCCGCAGCCGCTGCGGGTGTTCCTCCGGATCGAGAAGCTCGACCGGGGGCCGGGCGCGCTCGGTGTCGAGATCGTGCGGAGCCGGGCCGGGGCCCCGACCTCCGCCGCCGCCGCCGGGGCGCCGCGTCCGGTCGTACATGTCCTCGATGCGGCGGCGGACCTGCCGGAGCGGATGGCCGGGCCGGCGGTGATCGTGCCGGCGCTCCCTGAGGGCGACCGGCCGGCGGCGGCGACGCCCGAGGCGCGGCGGCGGATCGCGCTTCTGGCTATCGAACAGGTGGCCTGGGCGCTCGCCTCGCGCCATCCCGGCCTGACCGTGGTCGCCACGCGGACCGAGCTCGACTGGGCGCTGAAGCAGGGGCAGACGGTGGTCTGGGCGCCGTCGAAGATCGTCCTCGACACTCCGGGCGCGCCGGAAGCGGCGGAGACCGGCACACTCGCCGCCTGGCTTGCCGGCGACCTCGGGGCCAGCGCGCTTGTCGTTCACGGCGATGTTGCAGTCCCGGCGGGATGCCGCGTGCCGCTGCGCAGCGCCTGAGCCGCCCCGCTTGCCAATCGCCGCGCTTGCCGCCAGAACCCCGGCCATGGACTACTACCGCCCCGTCGCGATGACCGATGCCGTCCGGCCTGCCGGCGCCCTGCCGCTGGCCGGCGGCTGGTGCTGGTTCGACCGGGTCGAGGTATTGACGCGGGCGGGCGTGACGCGGGCGGGCGCGCGCGGCCTCGTCGCTGCCGCCGACCTGCCCGACGCGGTCCGCGCCCGCCTGACCGCGCCGCGCCCGGCGCTGGCCGGGCTGACGCTCGACCGGCCGCGCCTGATGGGCATCCTCAACGTCACCCCCGACAGCTTCTCCGACGGCGGCCGGTTCGATGCGCCCGAGGCCGCGCTCGCCCATGCCCGCGCGATGGTCGAGGCCGGCGCCGATATCCTCGATATCGGCGGCGAGAGCACCCGCCCCGGCTCCGCCGACGTGGAGCCGGGAGAGGAGATCCGCCGCACCGCCCCGGTGATCCGCGCTCTCGTCGCGGGCGGGCTCGCCGCGCCCATCTCCATCGACACGCGAAAGTCCGAGGTGGCGCGCGCGGCGCTCGATGCCGGGGCGCGGATCGTCAACGATGTCGCGGCGCTCGGCTACGACCCCGACCTCGCGGCGCTGGTCGCGGCGCGCGCGGTGCCGGTCTGCCTCATGCACGCGCAGGGCACGCCGGCGACGATGCAGGCCGATCCGCGCTACGACGATGTCCTGCTCGACGTCTACGACTTCCTCGCCGCGCGCATCGCCGCGGCCGAGGCTGCCGGCATCCCGCGCGACCGGATCGTGGTCGATCCCGGCATCGGCTTCGGCAAGACGGTCGCCCACAACCTCGCGCTGATCCGGGGGCTGTCGCTCTTTCACGGGCTCGGCTGCGCGGTACTTCTCGGGGCGTCGCGCAAGCGCTTCATCGGCATGCTCGCCGGTGGCGCGGCCGAGGGGCAGGCCGACCGGCGCGGCCCGGGCACGATCGCGGTGACGCTCGCGGGGCTCGCGCAGGGTGTGCAGATCCACCGGGTCCATGATACGTTGGAGACAAGACAGGCGCTCCGGCTCTGGCAGGCCGCGACCCTTGGAGAAGAAGAAACATGAGCAGGAAACTTTTCGGCACCGACGGCGTCCGGGGCACCGCGAATTCCCATCCGATGACCGCGGAGATGGCGCTGAAGCTCGGCGCGGCGGCGGGGCGCTATTTCCGCAGCGACGGGCGCAACGGCCACCGCGTGGTGATCGGCAAGGACACGCGGCTCTCGGGCTACATGCTGGAAAACGCGCTGACCGCCGGCCTCGCCTCGACCGGCATGAACGTGCTCCTCCTCGGCCCGGTGCCGACGCCCGCCGTCGGCTACCTCACCCGGTCGATGCGCGCCGATCTCGGCATCATGATCTCGGCCTCGCACAATCCCGCGCATGACAACGGCATCAAGTTCTTCGGCCCCGACGGCTTCAAGCTTTCCGACGAGGCCGAGGCCGAGATCGAGCGCATCCTCGGCGGCGAGATCGAGCCCGCGCAGCCGCAGAATATCGGCCGGGCGAAGCGCATCGACGACGGCCGCGGGCGCTATGTCGAATATGCCAAGACCACCTTTCCGGCGCGCGGCCAGCTTTCGGGCCTGAAGGTCGTGATCGACTGCGCCAATGGCGCCGCCTACCGCGCCGCGCCCGAGGTGCTCTGGGAACTGGGGGCCGAGGTGATCCCGGTCGGCGTCGCCCCGAACGGCCACAACATCAACCAGAATTGCGGATCGACCCAACCCGCGACGGCGGCCGAGGCGGTCGTCGCCCACGGCGCCGATCTCGGCATCTGCCTCGACGGCGACGCCGACCGGGTGATGATCCTCGACGAGAACGGCCGGGTGGCCGACGGCGACCAGATCATGGCGCTCTTCGCCGCGCGCTGGGCCGGGGCCGGCCGGCTGAAGGGCGGCGCGCTGGTCGCGACGGTGATGTCCAATCTCGGGCTGGAGCGGTTCCTCGAAGGCCGCGGGCTCCGGCTCGAGCGCACCGCCGTCGGCGACCGCTACGTCGTCGAGCGGATGCGCGAGGGCGGCTTCAACCTCGGCGGCGAGCAGTCGGGCCACATCGTGATGACCGATTATGCGACGACCGGCGACGGGCTTATCGCCGGCCTCCAGTTCCTCGCCGCGATGGCCGAGACCGGGCGCCCTGCCTCCGACCTCGTGCGCCAGTTCGAAACCGTGCCGCAGATGCTGAGGAACGTCCGCTACGGCGCGGGGAAGGAGCCGCTTTCCGCAGCCTCGGTGCAGGCCGCGATCACCGGCGCCGAGGCCCGGCTGAACGGATCGGGCCGGCTCCTGATCCGCAAGTCGGGCACCGAACCGCTGATCCGGGTGATGGCGGAATGCGAGGACGAGGGCCTTCTGGCCGAAATCGTGGGCGGCATCGTCGAGGCGGTCGAGGCGGCGGTCTGAGCAGGCGGCGCTCAGCCGCGCCGCGTCCGGCCCAGCGCCAGCGCCGCCGCGCCGAGCGTCACGGCGCCGAGCGTGGTCCGCGCGGTCGCCACCGTAACCGGACCATAGCCGCGAAGGGCCAGCGCGATGACCATGAAGGTGGCACCCCAGATCAGGCCGAGGGCGGCGATGGAGAGCCAGTCGCGCAGGGTCGGGTGCGGCATCGGGGATCCTCAAGTGGCAAGGGGCAGCCTAGTCGCTGCCCCCCCGCCTATGGTTCGCTTGGCGTCGAAGCGTCAGTTGCGCGACTTGTCGACCATCTTGCCCTTGGAGATCCACGGCATCATCGCGCGGAGCTTCTCGCCCACCTGCTCGATCTGGTGCTCGTCGTTGAGGCGCCGGGTCGCCTTGAAGAACGGCTGGCCGACCGCGTTCTCCTGCATGAAGTCGCGGACGAACTTGCCGGTCTGGATGTCGGTCAGAACCTCCTTCATCCGCGCCTTGGTCTCGGCATAGGGCAGGATGCGGGGCCCCGAGACATACTCGCCGTATTCGGCGGTGTTCGAGATCGAGTAGTTCATGTTGGCGATGCCGCCCTCGTAGATCAGGTCGACGATCAGCTTCACCTCGTGCAGGCACTCGAA
>WOZM01000023.1 GCA_011620265.1 Paracoccaceae bacterium | reverse complement strand
GAAGGTCGAGGTGGTGACGAACAAACCCTTCGCGGCCTTGTGACGGTCCAGGCTGCCGAAGAAGTCGCGTATCGCGCCAGGCCCCACGCTGTTGCCGGCAGCGTAGCGTTTGGCCTGGATATAGACCCGATCAAGCCCGAGCGCGTCCTGATCGATCACGCCGTCCACTCCGTCGTCGCCGCTGCGGCCGAGGGCGCGGCCGGCCTCCGCCGCCGAGCCGCCATAGCCCATGGCCAGCAGCAGGTTGACCATCAGCCGCTCGAAGAAATCCGGCGGCGCGGCGCGCACACGGTCCAAGAGGTCCTCAGCCAGCGCCGCCTCGATCCGTCGATGCGCGGCGCGCATGATCTCGTCCGGCGTCTGCTCGGTGGCGTCGGCGGGATCGGGAATGACCTCGTCGTCGGTTGACTGGGCGGATCGGTCGCTGAACTGGCGAAATTCCTCGAACCGGCTGAGGAAGCGATTGTCGATCCGTTCGGGGTTCGCGGCGAGCACGTCGGCGCCCCGCTGCGTCAGGCGGAAATGACCGCGCCTTGTCCCCTCCACCAGCCCCGCCTTGGCCAGGTAGGTCTTGGCCCAATGGACGCGGTTGGCAAATATCGTCTGGCGGCCCGAGGCCAGCAGGGCGGCGCGCGCCGCCTCGCTCAGCCCCAACTCTTCGCCGAGGCTCTGCACCACCGCGCCGATGCGCTGTTCTCCGGCGGCGGCGGTCCGCAGTACGGGCAGCATCAGACTTTGATAGTCGGGAACGGTATCGGCGGGATCGGGCGCGGTCATCCGAACACCTCCGCTGAAAGCCCGGCGGCCATGGCTTCGGCCTTGGCGGCGGCGGCGTCGAGGGCGCGGGCGGTGGCTTCGAGGCGCTGAGCCTGTGCGGCGAAGGCGGTTTGGAGCGTGAGAGGTGGAGCGAAAACCCCGACACCAATCACGTCTCCCTGGTTGATGCTGGACTGATTTATCGCATGCTTGGCATTCCTGATCAGAGCTTGCCGGACAGAGGCGAGTTGCAGCATGGCGCCGACCACGGCGGGGATCAGAAGCTCGGGGTTCACCCGCATCCGCATCATGTTCGATTCAAATACGGTGGGTTCCTCAAGCTCGGGGACGAGGACGGACTTGCCGAGTTGTGGTGGGCTGTTCACGCGATTTACGACTATGTCTCCCTCGCGGAGACCAAATGTCTTGATGCTGGCAGCGTCTATCCGCAGGCGTTTGAGACTGCGCTGATCGCCGATGCTGCCATCGTCGAAGCTATCTATCCGTAGAATCCGGGTGCCTTCACCGTAGTCGCTCGCCGGCCGATAGAGCCCATTTTGCGGGCCTGACAGCAGCGCATCGCCCAAGTTCAATGCGCGCCACCCCTTGGGGTTGGTGGCCGGGTCACCGAACATGTCGAGAAAGAGGGCGGGGACGATGGCGCGGGCCTTGGCGCGGGCGGCGTCGGCGCGGCGCCTGATCTCCGCCGCCCGGTCCAGCAGCCCCACAATCCGCCGCTGCTCGTCGAGTGGCGGGAGAGGGACAACCGCCGCCTTTATCAACGATAGCGGCAATGACGGAAGGCTCGTAACCTGAGCTTGCTTCCGGGGGTCGTATACCATCGACCAATGGAACAGATACGAAGGATCGACCCGGCGCGCATCAGGAATGATAGTTGCCAAATGCGATACGACATAGGCAGCACGACCAAGCATGGCGCGGTGATTTAAGTTCACCGAGGCACCGCTCTTTGGAACGAGCAAAGTTCCTGCGGGATATAGCCTCATGCCCCCCTTGCGGACTGCTGCATCCGTGATCCGGTCAACGGTCTTTGTCAGGTTCGGGCTGATATGAACCCGGCCAACGTCCTGCATGCGCACAAACGGGTAACCATCGTCGCTGAAATGTGCGGGGTCCTGTGGCGCAGGGTTACCAGCCGATACGTCGGCGATCTCGTCTAATGGAACATGCGGCCAAGGGTTCAAACTACTTCCCCCCGCAACTCCGCCGCGAGCGCCTGGATGTCGCCAAGGATGGTCTCCACATCCTCCTGCAATTCCTCCAGCAGCTCACGCGGGTCGCGATGCACGGCCGCCTCGCGGCTCTCGGGCCGGTAGCGCGAGGCGGAGAGGTTCCAGTCCTCGCGCTCGATGGCGACGGCGTCGGCGAACCACCAGTTTTCCGTCCAGGGCGCGGCCGGATCGCGCTTCTGCCAATCCGCCCACATTTCTTCCCGGCTGTTGACGGCGGCGATCAGGCCGGGCAGATCGTCGGCCTCGATCGGCTGGTCGTGATTGGCGTCCAGCTTGAAGCCGTCATTGCTGGCGTGGAGGAACATCACTTGGCTTCTCCGCCCGCCCCTGGCGAAGACCAGCACCGAGGTCTTCACGCCCGAATAGGGCTGGAACACGCCGCCGGGCAGCGACAGCACCGCCTCCACCCGGTTGTTCTGCATCAGGATGCGGCGCAGTTCCTTGTGCGCGCCGGTGGAGCCGAACAGCACGCCCTCCGGCACCACCACGCCGCAGCGCCCGCCCGGCTTCAGGTTGTCGATCATGTATTTGACGAACAGCAATTCCGTCGCGGTGCTGGTGCCGATCTTCACGTCATCGACGATCCGGTCGCGGTCCAGCCGCCCGGAAAAGGGCGGGTTGGCCAGGATCACGTCATACCCGTCCAGCGGCAGGCCGCGCTCCGCCTTCATCTGCCGGTCGAAGCTGGTGGTCAGCACGTTGCGCTTGAGGATGCGCACGTCCGGCAGGCCGCGCAGCGCCAGGTTCATGCTGGCGAGACTGACCATTTTGGGATCGACATCGTTGCCATAGAAGGTCTCGGTCTCGAGCTTGCGCCATTGCGCGGCGTTCAGCCGGTCGCCCATGCCGCGTTCGAAGCTCTTGCCCTCCAACTCGGCCACTTCGCGCCCGTTGGCGGAGGAATTGGCGAGGCGGATATGCTCATAGGCCGCGACCAGGAAGCCGGCGGTGCCGGCGGCGGGGTCATAGACCGTCTCCCCGATCTTCGGATCGACCAGATCGACGATGGCGCGGATGATGTGGCGCGGCGTGCGGAACTGGCCCAGTTCGCCCGCCTGCTTGATCTGGCGCAGCACATGCTCGAACAAATCGCCCTTGGTGTCCGGGTCCGCCTGCTCCAACCGCAGCTCGTTCACCAGCGTCACGACCTGGGTCAGCACGGTGGGTTCGTCGATGGCGAGGCGGGCCTGCGCCATAAAGCTCATGCCGAACGCGTCGCCGATGGCGGCGAAGAACGGGAAGACCTCGTCCCGGACGAAGGTGACGAGCTGCTCGCCCGACTGGGCGTTGGCCCAGGACGACCAGCGCATCCGCTCGCGTGGGATGGTCTCGACGCCCTTGGCGGGAGCGTTCAGCGGATTGCGCAGCGTCCAGTCCCCGGCGAACAGGGAGGTGTAGTCGCGCCTGGTGGCCTTGGCCTGCCGCAGGTTGGCCGCGTCGATCCCCTCGATCATGTAGAAGAAGAACAGGAAGCTGAGCTGTTCGGCGTTGGACAGCGGATCGGGATAGCCGCCGCCATAGAGATAGTCGCGGATCTGATCGACCTTGCGGCGCATGTCGGGGGTAAAGGGCATGGGTGGCCTTAATTCAGGGGTTTGTGGGCCCGGATCGCACCGCCGCCGGGCGCGGCCTGGGATGCGATGCCGAACACGGCTTCGTTCATGCTGCTCAAAATGCGTGCGAGTTCCGCCTCGCCGCCGAAGACGGCGCGGGCGCGCTCGAAACCGCCGTTCATGGACAGCGGCGGGGCGTCGAAGCGCCAGCTCTCGAACAGGGTCAGTTCGGCGGCGTTGGCCTTGATCTGCTCCTTGACGAGATGCAGCAGGCGGAGCTGGTCGGTGTTGAAATCCTGATCGTCGAGCCACGTCTCGAAGGCCGCGCCCAGCGCCTCCGCGCGGGCCTCGTCCACATCCATGAAGGCGTGGCCGGTCTCGTCCACCGTCACCCATTCGCGGGTCGAGGGATCGATCTCGTCATGCACGTCGAGGGCCAGGAGCCGGCGCGGCGTGGGCGGTGGATGTTTCGGCTCGCTGACGACGACCACGCCGCCTTCGCCCGTTTCGTCGTCGCCATGGCGCAGGGTGACGCCGGTGAAGTCCCACAGGGTGAAGCGGTCCTTGCCCGGCGCCTGGCGCGTGCCGCGTCCGCGCATCTGCTGGTAGAGGATCGAGCTGTGCGTGAAGCGCGCCATCACCAGGTTGCGCACCTCCGGGCAGTCGAAGCCGGTGTCCAGCATGTTCACGCTGACCAGGATTTGCGGAAACGGCTCCTTCTTGAAGCGCTTGATCTTTGCCTGGCCGTCCACCGTATCGTCCGGCCCCATGCCGGAGACGACGAAATCGGCGTAGCGCGTGGTGGGCGTCGGCTTCCTGTCGGCGAACACCTCGTCGAACATGCGAGCCAGGGTTTCGGCGTGCCGCTTGGTGACGGCGAAGACGATGGTCTTGCCCCATTCCGGCGCCCGGCGGACGCCGTTCGGACCGACATAGCCGTGCTCCACAACGTCGCGGAATTCGCGCACCATGGCGCGGTTGCGTTCCGGGATGGTGAACTTCCGTTCGAGCGCGGTGGGATCGACGACCAGCGGATCATGGCCGGCGAACAGCGTTTTCATCTCGGCGCGTGTCGCCGCGTCCATCGCATCCCAGTCGATGTCGGCGCGGGACACGGTGAAGCCGTCGGTCGCCGCCGTGCGCGCGGTCATGGCGCGGTAAATCTCGTAAGGGACGAGGTGACCGTCCGCGATCGCCTCGGCCATGGTGTAGCTGTAGGTCGGTCGATCGACCCCGAAGAAGCGCATGGTGTCGCGGAGGGCGGCGCGGTCTTCCTCGTCCACGTCCGGCGCATCGCGCATGACGCAGGGCGTGGCGGTGAGGCCGATCTTGATGCCGTCGAAATGGTCGAGCGCGCGCCGCCATTTGCCGTAGATGCTGCGATGGCACTCGTCGATGACGATCAGATCGAAATAGCCGGACGAGTAGTTTTCATACTCGTTCACCAGCGTTTGCAGGGTGACGATGGTGACGCGCTTCTCGTCCTGGAAGCGGCGGCCGACGCGCGACACACGATAGCAAGGCAGATGCGGCAGATGCTCGGCGAAGGCGTCTTCGGTCTGGATCGCCAGCGTGTTGCGATCGACCACGAACAGGGCGCGGGTGGCCCAATTAGCCTCGAACAGCCGCTTGAGCAGGGCCGCCGCCGTGCGCGTCTTGCCGGTGCCCGTCGCCATCTCGACCAGCAGCTTGCGGCGGCCGGCGGCGATCTTGCGGCACACCACGTCGATGCACGCCGTTTGATGCAGGCGCCCGCCGCCACTGGCGATCCGGGTGTCGATGGGGACGCTGAGCGGATCGCGGCGAATCTCGCTGGCCGCCTTCCTGCGTGCGAGATCGTCTTGACTGAACAACGTCGCGACGCGGCGAAAATGGGCGTCCTGGGTCCTGTCGCGAAACCACACTTCCTCGCCGTTCGAGAGGAAGATGAAGGGCACGCCGAGTTGATCGGCATAGCACCCGCCCTGCGCTTCGCCCGCGCTCAGATTGACGCTGGTGCTCTTGGCCTCCAGTACGGCGAGCGCCCGGCCCTGGCGGTCGAACAGTGCGTAATCCACCTTGCCGCCGTCATCGAGCGGATATTCGAAACGCACACTGCGGCCGTCCGAGAGCGACCAATCGGCGTCCTTCAGAAGCTGGTCTATCTTGACGCGCGCGAACGCTTCATTGGCCACCTTTCGACGCCTCCCTGGTCCCCGTCTCCCCCTTATCCGTGCGTCCGGATTGCACGGAAAGCCGTTCATATTCTTCCACCGAGACGACCACCACCACGCCGCGCCCGTGCTTCTCGATCAGCACCGGCTCCGCGCGCGCGGTGTCGATCATCAGCCCGAAGCCGTTCTTTGCTTCGCGCGCCGACATGGTTTTCAT
>WOZM01000047.1 GCA_011620265.1 Paracoccaceae bacterium | reverse complement strand
GCGGCTGGCCGACGGCGGGACGGTGACGGCGAAGCATAACCTCGTCGCCACCGGCGGGCGGCCCTTCGTGCCGGAACTGGCGGCGAAGGCGGGGGCGATGACCTCGAACGACATCTTCAGGATGGAGGCCCTGCCGAAATCGGTGCTGATCGTCGGCGGCGGCT
This sequence comes from Paracoccaceae bacterium, assembly GCA_011620265.1. Classification (GTDB taxonomy): domain Bacteria; phylum Pseudomonadota; class Alphaproteobacteria; order Rhodobacterales; family Rhodobacteraceae; genus Albidovulum. Next base: position 5,796 of record WOZM01000047.1, on the reverse strand, counting down.
TCATCGCCTGCGAGTTCGCCTGCATCCTCAACGGCATGGGCGTCGAGGTGACGCAGTATTACCGGGGCGAGCAGATCCTGCGCGGCTTCGACGGCGAGGCGCGGGGCCATATCGCCGAACTGATGCGCGAGAGCGGCGTCAACCTCCATGTCGGCACCGACGTTCTGGAGATGAAGCCCGTGGATGGCGGCGCCTGGGTGAAAACCGCGGACGGGCGCGAGGCCACCTGCGAGAAGGTCGTCTATGCGACCGGCCGGGTGCCGAATAGCGAGGGTCTCGGCCTCGAAAAGGCGGGCGTGACGCTTGGCCGCAAGGGCGAGGTCGTCGTCGACGAATGGTCGCAGACCGCGGTGCCGTCGATCTTCGCGGTGGGCGACGTGACCGACCGGATCAACCTGACGCCGGTCGCGATCCGCGAGGGCCATGCCTTCGCCGACACGATCTTCGGCGCGAAGCCCACCAAGGCCGACCACGATCTGGTGGCGAGCGCGGTCTTCACCCAGCCGGAATTCGGCACCGTCGGCATGACCGAGGAAGCCGCGCGCGACGCGCGGCCCATCGAGGTCTACGCGACCTCGTTCCGGCCCATGCAGTCGGCCTTCGCCGGACGGCCCGACCGGGCGATGATGAAACTCATCGTCTGTGCGGAGAGCCGCAAGGTTCTTGGCTGTCATATCGTCGCGCCGGGGGCGGGCGAGATGATCCAGCTTGCCGCGGTCGCCATCAGGATGGGTGCGACGAAAGAGGATTTCGATCGCACCGTTGCGGTTCACCCGGTCATGGCCGAGGAACTGGTGACGATGCGGAAACCGGTTCGGACGGCTTGAGTTTTCGGGCCGGAAGGACCAGTTGGAGAATGACATGTCTTTTGGAATGACGGGGAGAGCGAACTGATGGCTGGAAGCGGAGGCCCCTGGGGCGGTGGCGGTTCCGACGGCGACGACGACAAGGACCGGCCGGGTGGCCGGGGCGGTCGTCGACCGGGCGAGGGGCCGCAGATCCCCGAGATCGAGGAGATCGTCAAGAAGGGCACCGAGCAGCTGCGCGTCCTGATGGGCGGGCGCGGCGGTCCGCGCGGTCCGGCAGGCGGCGGCGGGCGGCCCTCGGGGCCGGCCTTCACCCGCGGCACGCTCGGGATCGCGGCGCTCGCGGCGGTGGGCCTCTGGGCCTTCGCGTCGTTCTACACGGTGAAGCCGGAAGAACAGTCGGTGGAGCTTTTCCTCGGCAAGTTCTCCTCCATCGGCCAGCCCGGCCTCAACTTCGCGCCCTGGCCCTTCGTCAGCGCGAACGTCATCCCGGTGACGCCGGAACGGACCGAGGATATCGGCGTCGGGCGCAGCGGCTCGGACAGCGGGCTGATGCTGACCGGCGACGAGAACATCGTCGACATCGACTTCCAGGTCGTGTGGAACATCAACGACCCGCAGAAATACCTCTTCAACCTGCGCGATCCGGAACTGACCATCAACGCCGTCGCCGAATCCTCGATGCGCGAGATCATCGCGCAGTCGCAGCTCGCGCCGATCCTCAACCGCGACCGCGGCATCATCGCCGAACGGCTGAAGGAACTGATCCAGTCCACGCTCGACAGCTATGAGGCGGGCCTGAACGTGGTGCGGGTCAACTTCGATCGCGCCGATCCGCCGCGCGAGGTCATCGAGGCCTTCAAGAACGTGCAGTCGGCCGAACAGCAGCGCGACCGGTTGCAGAAAGAGGCCGATGCCTATGCCAACACGGTTCTGGCCGGCGCGCGCGGTCAGGCCGCGCAGCTTCTGGAAGAGGCCGAGGGCTACCGCGCCCAGGTCGTCAACCAGGCCGAGGGCGAGGCGAGCCGGTTCTCGGCGGTTCTGACCGAATACAGGAAAGCGCCGGAGGTGACGCGCAAGCGGCTTTACCTCGAGACGATGGAACAGGTCATGAGCCGTATCGACAAGGTGATCATCGACGAGAACCAGGGCGGGCAGGGCGTCGTGCCCTATCTGCCGCTGAACGAGCTCGGCCGGAAGGCCACGACGACCGAGGGGACCAACTGATGAACCGCGCAACGCTTCTTCTTCCGATCCTCGTCATCGCCGTCGCGGCCGCCCTGTCGTCGATCTTCATCGTCGACGAGCGGCAGAAGGCGCTGGTCCTCCAGTTCGGCCAGATCAAGGCCGTTCGGGAAGAGCCGGGGCTCTACTTCAAGCTGCCGCTGATCCAGCAGGTCGTCTACTACGACGACCGCATCCTCGGGCTCGATGTCGATCCCCTGGAGATCACGCCCCTCGACGACCGGCGCCTCGTGGTCGATGCCTTCGCGCGCTACCGCATCGTCGACGTGCAGCGCTTCCGCCAGGCCGTCGGCGCTTCCGGCGAGGCGCTGGCGGAGAACCGCATCGACACGATCCTGCGCGCGCAGACGCGCGAGGTTCTGGGCTCGGTCACCTCGTCCGAGATCCTGTCGGCCGACCGGGCGGGTCTCGCCGGGCGGATCCGCGACGCCTCGCGCAACGAGGCGAATTCGCTCGGGGTCGAGATCATCGACGTGCGGCTGAAGCGCACCGACCTGCCGGAACAGAACCTCGACGCGACCTTCGCCCGGATGCGGGCGGAACGCGAACGGGAAGCGGCCGACGAGGTGGCGCGCGGCAACGAGGCGGCGCAGCGCGTCCGCGCCCAGGCCGACCGCACCCGCGTGGAGCTTGTCTCGGACGCCCAGCGTCAGGCCGAGATCGTCCGCGGCGAGGCCGATGCCGACCGCAACGCGATCTTCGCCGAAGCCTACGGCGCGGATCCCGAGTTCTTCGACTTCTACCGCTCTCTCGCCGCCTATCGCGCGGGTTTGCTGGCGGGCAATTCGACGATGGTCATGGCGCCCGACAGCGAGTTCTTCGACTATCTGAAATCGGCCAATCCAAGGCCTTGAACGATGGGGGGCTTCGCGCTCATCCTTCTGGCCATCGGGCTGGTTCTGTCGCTGGAGGGGCTGGTGCTTGCGCTGGCCCCTTCGCGCATCGACGAGCTGCTGGAGCTGATCCGGCAAATGCCGGTGGAAACCCGCCGGAACCTCGGGATTGCCGCCGTCGCGCTGGGCGTGGCGCTCATTTGGCTTGCGAGCGGACTTCAGGGCTGAGACAATTGCCCGACACCCGCAAGGGTCGATCACATCGAGTTGAGGAGCCGCGAAAGGCTTTCAATTGCCTCGCGGCGATCCTACCTCGAAGGTGGAGACGAATTCCGGCGGGCGGACGGTCCGGCGCCGGAACCGGAAGAACAGGGAGTTTTGTGTGAAACCTCAGGCGATCACTCTGCAGGCATCCTCCGACCGGCCGAAGGCCGCGCTGGGGATGATTTGGGCGCTGATGCTGGCCGTGGCGCTGGCGATGGGCCAGGCCATCGAGGCCGAGGCGCGCGCCGCGCCCGACAGTTTCGCCGATCTGGCCGACCAGGTCAGCCCCGCGGTCGTGAACATCACCACGACGACGACGGTGGCGGCGGCGACCGATGGCGGGCCGATCGTGCCCGAAGGCTCCCCCTTCGAGGATTTCTTCCGCGATTTCGGCGGCCCGAACGGACCGCGCGGGCCGCAGCGCTCGAACGCGCTCGGCTCGGGCTTCGTGATCTCCGAGGACGGCTATATCGTCACCAACAACCACGTCATCGAGGGCGCCGACGAGATCTCGGTCGAGTTCTTCTCGGGCAAGACGCTCGATGCGGAGCTGGTGGGCACCGACCCCAAGACCGACATCGCGCTTCTGAAGGTGACGAGCGACGAGCCGTTGCCCTTCGTGAATTTCGGCGATTCCGACGTGATGCGCGTCGGCGACTGGGTGATGGCGGTGGGAAACCCGCTCGGCCAGGGCTTCTCGGTCTCGGCCGGCATCGTCTCGGCCCGCAACCGCGAGCTTTCGGGCACCTATGACGACTTCATCCAGACCGACGCCGCGATCAACCGCGGCAATTCGGGCGGCCCCCTGTTCAACATGGACGCCGAGGTGATCGGGGTGAACACCGCGATTCTCAGCCCCAATGGCGGCTCGATCGGCATCGGCTTCTCGATGGCGTCGAACGTCGTCTCGAAGGTCGTCGGCCAGCTCAGGGATTTCGGCGAGACCCGGCGCGGCTGGCTTGGCGTGCGGATCCAGGACGTGACCCCGGACGTGGCCGAGGCGATGGGCCTCGCGGTCGCGCGCGGCGCCCTCATCACCGACGTGCCGGAGGGTCCGGCCAGGGACGGCGGCATGATGGCCGGCGACGTCATCACCTCGTTCGACGGGGTCGAGGTCGCCGACACGCGCGAACTGGTGCGCCGCGTCGCCGATGCCGAGGTCGGCAAGGCGGTGCGCGTCGTCGTGCTGCGCGAGGGCAAGAGCCAGACGCTGCTGATCACGCTCGGCCGGCGCGAGGCGGCCGAGGGCGAGGCGGTGCCGGCGGTGGCGACGGCGACCGAACCGGTGGAAAAGGACATGCTCGGCATGACGCTCGGCGTCCTGACCGAGGACCAGCGGGGCGAGCTTGGGCTGGCCGAAGAGACGAGCGGCCTCGTGATCACCGATATCGACCAGACCAGCGAGGCCTTCGAGAAGGGCCTCCGCGCGGGCGACGTGATCACCGAGGCGGGGCAGCAGAAGGTCGCGAGCCTCGCGGATTTCGAGGCCCGCATCGCCGAGGCGAAGGAAGCCGGGCGCAAGTCGCTCCTGCTTCTCATCCGGCGCGGCGCCGATCCGCGCTTCGTGGCGCTCTCGGTCGAATAGCCCGCGATTCCGTGACGTGCGGAAAGCGCCCCTTCGGGGGCGCTTTTTCGGTTTGCCCATGGCCCGCGACTGCGGTGGTCCCGTTCGCGCCGCTTGCGGGCGTGTCGGCAGATGCAGCGGGGCCGGGTCGGCGCGGGTGCCGCGGGCGTGTCCGCCGCCGCCTCCGGCGCGGCGAGGCCGAACCCGGTGAGCCCCGCCACCGCCCCGAAGACCGAGGCCCGGTTGAGCCCGATGCCGCCCGCCTCGCATCCGAAGACCGCGATGGCGATGCCGGCGTGGCAGAGGATGATCGCGATCCCCGCCCGCGCCAGGAGCGCCCCGCGTCCGGGTGCCCCGCCGGGCAGCCCCGTCCCGTCCGCGACGCGATCAGGGCCGCCCGGCGGTCCCGGCGCCATCGGGCGGGCAGGGGCTGCCCGGCGCGAGCAGCTCGTCGAGCATGTCGGTGATATCCTCGATCAGTTCGGCGACGACATGGACGACCTCGCTGTCGCGCTGGAGCCGGCCGGTCACCCTGAGAAGCCGCCCGGCGACGACGGCGCGGCGGAAGCGCTGGAAGACCGCCTTCCAGACGACGACATTGGCCACCCCGGTCTCGTCCTCGAGGGTGAGGAAGGTCACCCCCTTCGCGGTGCCGGGCCGCTGGCGCACCAGAACCAGCCCCGCCACCGTGACCCGCGCCCCGCCGGGCGGCTCGGCGAGCCGCGCATGCGGGATCGCCGCGGGCGGACGCGGCCAGTCGGAGAGCGGGGTGTAGTCGGTCAGCATGAGAACGATAATAGAACATTCGCCTCTTCGCGCAAGAGCGGGACCCGCTCTGGCAAAAGCCGGAAAATTCGCCTATGTCGGCCGGACAGAAGACCGAAGGCGAAGGCAGGCTCATGGCGAAGATCACTTACGTGGAATTTGGCGGCACCGAACATGTGGTCGAGGTCGCGAACGGGCTGACCGTGATGGAAGGCGCGCGCGACAACGGCGTCCCGGGGATCGAGGCCGATTGCGGCGGCGCCTGCGCCTGTTCGACCTGCCATGTCTATGTCGATCCGGCCTGGGTCGAGAAGCTCCC
>WOZM01000005.1 GCA_011620265.1 Paracoccaceae bacterium | reverse complement strand
CCGGGCCTGATCGCCACGGTGATCTTCGTGCTGCCGGCGCCGATCCGGCTCACCCATCTCGGCATCTCCTCGACGCCGCAGCCGCTGCTCGAGGCCGTCACCGCCTTCGGCGGCACCAAACGCCAGACGCTGTGGAAGGTGGAGCTTCCCTATGCCACACCGCAGATCATGGCGGGGCTCAACCAGACCATCATGCTCTCCTTGTCGATGGTGGTCATCGCCGCCCTCGTCGGCGCCAACGGGCTCGGGGTGCCGGTTGTCCGCGCGCTCAACTCGGTCAACACCGCACTTGGCTTCGAGAGCGGATTCATCATCGTCGTCGTGGCGATCATCCTCGACCGGATGCTCAGGATCGGAGCGCAGAAATGACGGTCGCGGTCGAGTTCGACAAGGTCAACATCGTCTTCGGCGATCATCCCGAACGGGCGCTTCCGCTCATGGACAAGGGGATGGAGCGCCCCGATATCCAGCGCGAGACCGGGCAGATCCTCGGCGTCCACGACTGCTCGCTGACGGTCGAGACCGGGGAAATCCTCGTTCTCATGGGGCTTTCGGGCTCCGGCAAGTCGACGCTTCTGCGCGCGGTGAACGGCCTCAACCCGGTCTGCCGCGGCAAGGTCACGATCCATGACGAGGGCTGGTCCTGCGAGGTCGGCCACGCCTCGGTGCCCGATCTTCTCAGGGTCCGGCGCGAATGCGTGGCGATGGTGTTCCAGCAATTCGGCCTCCTGCCATGGCGGACAGTGCGCGAGAATGTCGGGCTCGGGCTCGAGCTCGCCGGGCAAAGTCCCGCCGAACGACAGGAAAAGGTCGATCAGCAACTGGCGCTCGTCGGCCTCTCCGACTGGGCCGAGCGCAAGGTGGGCGAACTCTCCGGCGGCATGCAGCAGCGCGTCGGCCTCGCCCGCGCCTTCGCGACCGAGGCGCCGATCCTGCTGATGGACGAACCCTTCTCGGCCCTCGATCCGCTGATCCGCACCCGGCTTCAGGACGAGCTGCTGGAGCTTCAGGAGAAACTTCGCCGCACAATCATCTTCGTCAGCCACGACCTCGACGAGGCGTTCAAGATCGGCAACCGGATCGCGCTGATGGAGGGCGGGCGGATCGTGCAATGCGGCACCGCGCGCGAGATCATCGCCAACCCCGCCTCGGACTATGTGGCGGACTTCGTCGCCCACATGAACCCGCTCGTGGTCCTGCGTGCCTCCGACATCATGGAGCCGGGTCCGGCCCGCGCCCCGAACGCGCCCGAGGTCCATCCCGACGCCCCGGTGCGCGATGTGATGGAGCGGCTCCGCGAGGTTCCGGCCCTCGCCGTCACCGACGGCGGCAGGACGCTCGGCCGGATCACCCGCGAAAGCGTGATCGGGCGGCTTCTCGACCCGCGCGGCTAAAGCTTCGTCGCGACCGGCGCCGGCGTGACCGCGCGGCGACTGAGCTGCGCCTCGCGCCAGGTCATGTAGCTGATCGCCGCGATGATCATCGCGCCGCCGGCCAGGACGTAAGGATCGACCGCCTCGCCGAAGACGAGGGTGCCGAGAAGCGTCGCCCAGACGAGTTGCAGGAAGACCACCGGCTGGGTGACCGTCAGGGGGGCCGCCACGAAGGCGCGGGTCATGCAGTAATGCCCCGCCGTCGCGAAAAGCGTGACGAGGATGAGGATCAGGATCTGCGTCAGGTCCGGCCGCACCCAGACCGCGAGTGCGGGCAGCAACAACCCGACAGCCACGGTCAGCGACATCATTGCCACCACCTCGGTCGCCGACGCGAGCGCCAAGAGCCGCTTGACGATGAGATAGGAGAAGCCGAAGAAGATCGCCGCACTCAACTGCGCGAGATGGCCCGAGGAAAGCTCGCGCAATCCCGGCCGGAGCACGATCAGCGCGCCGAGCAGCGCCACCGCGATCGCCGTCAGCCGCCGCGCGGCCAGACGCTCGCCGAGGAGGAGCGCCGCGCCGAGCGTCACAACGATCGGGTTGAGATAGCCGATCGCCGTGACCTCGGCCACCGGCAGCCGCGCCATCGCGTAGAACCAGAGCGCGGTCGCCAGCGAATGCAGCGCGCCGCGCACCGCGAAGAGTTTAATTGAACCGGCCGGCAATCCCGCGCGCAGGAACCGCACCAGCACCGGGGCGAGAAGAACGGTGCCGAAGACGAAGCGCAGGAAGGCCGATTCCGCCGCCGGCAGCCCGGTGCCGAGATAGCGCACCGATCCCGTGACCGCGACGAAGCAGAGCCCGCTCGCGAGCATCCACAGAACCCCCTCGACGGGGCGGCTGGCAGGATCGTCGATCATGGGGCGACAAGACGCGATCCTGCCCCCGGACGCAAGATCAGCCGAGCGCGAGCGACGCCGCGATCGCCCACATCACGACCCCGACCCCGGCATCGAGCACCCGCCAGGCCGCCGGTCGCGCGAAGACCGGCGCCAGCATCCGCGCGCCGTAGCCGAGCGCGAGAAAGAAGCTGAAGGAGGCCGCGACCGCGCCCGCGCCGAACTCCGCCGCCCGGCCCGGATACTGCGCCGAGATCGACCCGATCAGCACCACCGTATCGAGCCAGACATGCGGATTGGCCCAGGTGATGAGCGCGAGAAGCCCGAGGAGCTGCGGCAGGGGCTGCGCGCCGCCCGCCGCCGCCGCGAGCGCGCCGCCGCCCCGCCAGGCGGCACGGAACGACCGCGCGCCATACCAGAGAAGGAAAGCCACCCCGCCCCAGCGCAAGGCCGGCGCGAACCACGGGGCAATCGCCGCGAGCGTGCCGATCCCCGCCACCCCGGCCGAGATCAGCACCGCGTCGGAGCCCGCGCAGAACAGGCAGACCGCCAGCACATGCTCGCGCCTGAGACCCTGCCTCAGGACGAAGGCGTTCTGCGCGCCGATCGCCATGATCAGCCCCAGCGACAATTGGAATCCGGCCAGAAACGCCAGCGACATCGCGCCCTCCCGAGGATCGGTCAGGCCCGGTCTAGCGGCCGGCGGCAATTTCGTCTAATTAATCTCATGATCCCAAATTAAGCGAAGCTAATGTTCGACTACACCCAGCTCCAGGCCCTCGCGGCGATCCTGCGGACCGGCAGCTTCGACGGCGCGGCGACCGAGCTGCACGTCACGCCCTCGGCCGTCTCGCAACGCATCCGCGCGCTCGAGGACCGGCTCGGCACGCCGCTCGTGATCCGCGCCCAGCCCTGCCGCGCGACCGAGGCCGGCGCCCGTCTCGCCCGGCATGTGGAGGATGTCGAGCTTCTCGAGGCGGCGCTCAGGGGCGACTTCGGCGGCGATCTCGGCGGCGCGCCCGGCGCGGCGCGGGTGCGAATCGCGGTCAATGCCGACAGCCTCGCGACCTGGATCCTGCCGGCGCTCGCCGCGGTGCCGGGCCTCCTCTACGACCTCGTCATCGACGACCAGGACCATTCCGCCGACTGGCTCCGGCGCGGCGAGGTGCAGGCGGCCGTCACCGCCCATGACAGCGCGGTCGCGGGCTGCGACCTCCACCCGCTCGGACGGCTGCGCTACATCGCGACCGCAAGCCCCGGCTTCGTCGCGCGCTGGTTCGGCGCCGGCGTCACCGCCGGGACGCTGGCCCGCGCCCCGGCCCTGACCTTCGACCGGAAGGACCGGCTGCAACGCGACTGGGCCCGGCGGATCGCCGGCCGCCCGGTGGCGCTGCCCACCCATCTCCTCGCCTCGAGCCAGGGTTTCGTCGAAGCCGCCCGGCTCGGCCTCGGCTGGGGCATGAACCCCGAGATCCTCGTCCGCGACGACCTCGCCGCCGGCCGCCTCGTCGCGCTCGTCCCCGGCGCCCCGCTCGACACGCCGCTCGTCTGGCAGGCCGGACGCCTGACCGGCGCCGCCCTCGCCCCGCTCACAAGGGCGATCCGCGAGGTCGCCGCCACCGCCCTGCTGCCACAAGCGGCCTGACGCCAGCGCTTTCACTGTGGAAAAATACCTCCGCCGGAGGCATCGGGCCGCCGCGGCGGCCCGACCACACCAACAGCGACGCCGCACGGCGTCTCCGCCGGATCGCGACCCGACTCAGAGCGCCGCCGCGACCTCTTCGGGAATGTCGAAATTCGCCGTCACGGTCTGGACGTCGTCATCGTCCTCCAGCGTCTCGATCAGCCGCATCAGCTTCTGCGCGGTCTCCAGATCGACATCGGTGCGGTTCTGCGGGCGCCAGACGAGCTTCGATTCCTCGCTCTCGCCCAGGACCTTCTCCAGCGCGTCCGAAACCGCCGCGAGATCGCTGTCGGCGCAATAGATCCAGTGGCCGTCCGCGTCCGATTCCACGTCCTCCGCGCCCGCCTCGATCGCCGCCATCATCACCGTGTCGGCATCGCCGGCACCCGCCGGATACATGATCTCGCCCACCCGGTCGAACATGAAGCTGACCGACCCCGTCGTGCCGAGATTGCCGCCGAACTTGGAGAAGGTGGAGCGCACGTTCGACGCGGTGCGGTTGAGGTTGTCGGTCATCGCCTCGACGATGATCGCGATGCCGTTCGGGCCGTAGCCCTCATAGCGGATCTCGGTATAGTCCGCCGCGTCGCCGCCGAGCGATTTCTTGATCGCCCGGTCGATCACGTCCTTCGGGCACGAGACGGCCTTCGCCGCCTTCACCGCCAGCCGCAGGCGCGGGTTCTTGTCGGGATCCGGATCGCCCATCTTCGCCGCGACCGTGATCTCCTTGGCGAGCTTGGAAAACAGCTTCGACCGGGCGGCGTCCTGCCGACCCTTGCGATGCTGGATATTGGCCCATTTCGAATGGCCTGCCATGACCGTCTCCGTCCGAATTCCCGAGGTTCGCGCCTCTATATGTCACGCCCGCCCCCGCCCGCAAGCCCGCGCCCGGCCGGGGGCTTGCATCCCGGGGCGGGCGGGTCTTCACCGGGCGGCATGACCGAGGACCAGATCATCCTCTTCACGCGCTTCGCCCTCGTCTTCGGCGCGCTGATCTGGGGGCGCTGGCGCTGCGACCTCGTCGCCTTCACGGCGCTTCTCGCCGGCGTGGTCCTCGGCGGGGTGCCGGCGAAATCGGCGTTCGAGGGCTTCGGCCACCCCGCGACGCTGGTCGCGGCCCTCGTCCTCGTGGTCTCGGCCGGGCTGACGCGGGCCGGCGTGGTGATGCTGATCACGCGGCGCTTCGTCGCGGCGGGGCGCTTCCTCGGCAGCCATATCGCCTCATGGGCGCGGTCGGCGGCATCCTCTCGGCCTTCATGAACAATGTCGCGGCGCTGGTGCTCCCGATGCCGGTCGACGTGGCGGCGGCGCGCAAGTCCGGGCGGGCACCCGGCCTCTCGCTCATGCAGTTCTCCTTCGCGACGATCCTCGGCGGCATGGTGACGCTGATCGGCACGCCCCCCAACATCATCATCGCCACGATCCGCGACGACGCGCTCGGCGCGCCCTTCGGCATGTTCGACTTCGCCCCGGTCGGCGGCATCACCGCCATTGCCGGGTTCGCCTTCGTGGCGCTCGTCGGCTGGCGGCTCATCCCCCGGCGCGAGGGCGCGAGCGGCGCCCGCGAAACCGCCGCCTATATCGCCGAACTCACGATCGCGGAGGGTTCCAGACAGATCGGCCGGACGCTCGGCGACCTCTGTGACGAGGCAGAGGCAGAGGCAGAGGCAGAGGCAGAGGCCCTCGGCGCATTCCGCACAAGCCTCAAGCTCGATTTCGCCGATCACCGCCGCAAGACCTATCTCGAGGCCGAGAAGGCCGGGCTGGTGATGGTCAAGGTCGTGGTCCCCGCCACCGCCCGCATCCGCGGCAAGACCGCCGAGGCAGTGGGCCTCGTCTGGCGCCAGCGGACCCTCGTGATGGGCATCTCCCGGCGCGGGCACCGGATCACCGGCCCGCTCCGCAAAGCGGCGGCGCGCACCGGCGACATCCTTCTCCTCCTCGCGCCCTACGAGACGGGCGGATCGAATGGCCGGTGATCGTGCTCCTCGGCTCGATGATCCCGCCCGGCCGGCACTC
>WOZM01000259.1 GCA_011620265.1 Paracoccaceae bacterium | reverse complement strand
TGGTCCAGAACGCTGTCCGTGATGGAAAGCGTGCGAAGGGTGACCTGCGCGCCCGCGCGATCCAGCAGGCGCGCAAGCAGAGCCGAGTCGACGCCACCGCTGAAGAAAACCGGCGCGTCACCGTTCAGGCCGGGACGCTCTGCCAGGGGATCGGCGGCGCGCAGCACCGGAACGATGCGGGCGAGAAGCGCCGCGGTGTCATGGGCGCCCGACCCGGCGGTGTCATACAACTCGCCATTGTAGACCAGCGTGATCCTTGCGTCGCGGGCATGTATGGGCTGCTCTTGCGGTGGCTGCCGGATCGCGAGGAGCGTGTGCCCCATCCAGTAGTCGTGGTGCAGCTCCATCGCCTGTGCGTCGGGGCCGCGGATCTGCAATCGGCGCATCGCGGCCTCGATACGCGCTGGCGAAGGCACACGCCCGACGCCGCCGATCAACCCGCACATGCCGTGCCCATCCGTTGTTTTGGCTTGTTGCAGCGGTGCCGGCTTGGCATAGTCGCCTTGCCTCGTTGACAGAGCGGCAGGAGAACGGGATGTGGGAAATGCGCGGTCCTGTCATCGTCGCGCCGGTACTGGAAGTGGTCGTTGCCGAACAATGCAATCTGACCTGCCGTGCCTGCTCGCATCTTTCTCCTGTCGCCCCCAAGAACTTCGCGAATCCCGTCGAGACTGGCCGCGCGCTGGGGGTCTTGTACACCGCCTTTCACATGAAGGTGGTGAAACTCATGGGCGGGGAGCCCTTGCTGCATCCCGACTTCGCCGCGGTCGTGGCTGCCATCCGAAGCGCGGCGCCTGCGGCCGAGCTTCATCTGGTCACGAACGGCCACCTGCTCTCTCGCATGGATCTGTCCGAAATGGACGGCATCGACCAGATCACGGTCTCGATCTATGCGAGTGCCACCATCGCCCGCTCAGGGCGCGCCGCACTCGAACAGGCTGATCGGCGTGGAATAAGGGTGGTGCAGCAGGCCATGGAGCAGTTCAATGAGTCCTATTGCGAACACCCGCACTCCGACCCGGACATGACGAGGCGGATCTACCGCGCGTGCAAGATTGCGCATGACTGGAACTGCTTCACCCTCAGAGCGGGCTTTTTCTACAAATGTCCGCAGGCCTACGCGCTGACAACGGTTCTTGGCAGCGCGGCGAGCGGCGCGCATGCCGACAATGGCGTCGATCTGACCGACCCGGCATTTGCCGATCCGGCCGTGCTTGCGGATCGCTTGCACGACTATTTGTCGGCTGACCAGCCCTTGCCCGCGTGCCGCCATTGTCTTGGGTCCTCGGGCCGCGCGTTTCGGCACGAACAGCTTCCCCGCCGCCTTTGGCGAAGCGCCCAGAGCCAGGCGCCCTCCGGGCTGCTGACGTAACGGGCAGGACGGGACCGGCGGATGAAGATACTCGGCCTGAGCGGCGCCCTTTTCCACGATGCGGCGGCGTGCCTGATAGACGGCGACCGCATCGTCGCCATGGCAGAGGAAGAACGGTTCACGCGCCGCCGCCACGCCTTCGACGCCCTGCCCCGGAACGCCATCGCCTTCTGCCTCGCGCAAGCAGGTCTGAAACCAGCGGATCTCGACGTGATCGCCTTGGGTTGGGATGCTCGTCTGGCGCCGCACCTGACCGCCATCTCGCATTATACCGGCCGCGTATGCGCCTTGGCCGAGGTGCATCAGGCCATCGAGGCGGGGGCAGAGCTGGTGCCGGTCGCACATCATCTGGCGCATGCAGCATCTGCCGCGGTGAGCTCGGGCTGGCCCGAGGCGGCGATCCTTGTCGTCGATGGACAGGGCGAAACTGCCTCGACGGCCATCGGCGCCTACCGCAATGGTCGCATCACGATCGGGCGCACCTTCGGGACGGATCTCTCGATCGGGCAGCTTTACCGGACCATCACGAACTTTGTCGGCTTGCCGCCATTCGCCGAGGGCAAGGCCATGGGGCTTGCGGCCTATGGCGATGCGGCCGCCGCGCCGCAGCTGCCCGTCTCGCTCACGCCCGACGGCTACGCCTTCGGCTTTGACGCGCGAGGCGGCGCGACCGGGCCGGATCTTGACCGGGCGATCCTTGGCTGGCTCGATGCACGGGGGTTGCAGCCGCACAGGATTGCGCGGCGTTACGACTTCGTCACCGGCCCTGCACCCGAGAATGACCTGCCGCCGCCGGCTGCGCTGGCGCTGGCGGCATCGGTGCAGCGCACGACCGAAGATCTGATCGTGCATCTCGCCCGGCTTGCCACGTCGCAGGCAGGAACCTCGCGCCTGGCATTTGCCGGGGGCGTTGCACTTAACTGCGTCGCCAATGGCCGCCTGATCGCAGAGCGGGTGGTGGACGATCTGTATGTGCCGCCGGTAGCCAATGATGCCGGCACGGCGCTGGGGGCGGCGCAGGTGGTGGCACTGGAGGCCGGATTTCGGCCGACCCTCGCCGGGTACGGGTTGGGGCCGCGCCTGCCCCCGCAAGGCGTTCGAGACGCCTTGGGCCGGTTCGGTGTTCGCTTCCGAACCCTGTCAGATCCATCGGAGTGGGCCGCACGGGCCATCCTGGACGGACGTATTCTGGGATGGGTAGAGGGGCGCGCCGAGATCGGGCCGCGGGCGCTTGGCCGTCGGTCGACCATCGCCGCCACGCAGGGCGGACGGGCGTGGAGCGACCGGATCAATGCCGTGAAGCGCCGCGAAGCCTGGCGGCCGCTGGCGCCGTCGCTTGCCGAGGAGCGGGCCGATACCTTTCTGGCGCCGGGCGCGGGCTCTCGCTGCATGGTCCGCTCCGGAGCGGTTGCCGCCGCGGGTCTGGATGCGCTCTCTGCCTGCGTGCATGTGGACGGATCGACCCGGGCCCAGCTGGTTCCCGCCGACGACAGCCCCTACAGGCGCCTGATCGACGCGGTCGGCCGGATGAGCGGTGTTTCCGCGATCCTGAACACATCGTTCAACCCCGGCGGCGCGCCGATCGTTTCGACACTCAAGGACGCGTTGTCGGCCTTCTATACCAGCGAACTGGATGCGCTGGTGATCGAGGACATGCTGATCGAAAGGGAACCGGGATGAAACCCCGCGCGCCCCTCTCGATGCAACCGAGGAACTCGATCTGCCATGGATGACGACAGCGGGACCGGCGCGGCCAGCCTGACATTGGAGTTCGAGGATCGTGACGACTTCGACATGCTGTGCGACGCAGCTCGGCTTGCGGGGCGCACTCCGGAGGAGTTCGTCCTTGAGGAGATAATGTATCTCGCCGGCATGATCACAGCGACGGGTGGCACGCAGCATGTCATGCTTGCCCGTCACCATCGCGAACGGAACGCCGAGTTCTTTGCAGCGTTCCGTGAGGGTGCGATGCACGATGCGGCGATCGCCGACTGGGCGCGGTCGCAATCCCGCCGGAGACATCCGACCCTGGCCGAAACCATCGCCTGGGCCGAAGAACTGCACGCGGAGCAAACGGACGCTGCGGGGGCGCCTTATTTCGGTCATCTCGAACGGGCGGCAGAGCATCTTGTGCGACACTTTCCCGATGCGGGCCCCGCAGAACGGCATGCCGTCTGGCTGCACGATGCCATGGAGGATCAAGGGGTGACGCCGGATGACCTGCGCGCGCGTGGCTACGGGCCCGAGGTCGTCAAGATTGTGCAAGCCGTCACGCGCTTGCCCGATAGCGGCAGCTATCGGGACTGGATCGGAGACATGGCTGCGGAGGGACACAAGGGAACAATCCGCGTCAAGATCGCCGATCTTCTGGACAATTCCGACCCCGCGCGGCTGGCCGCTCTGCCGCCGGACAAGGCTCGTTCCCTTGCGAAACGGTACCGGACTGCACTGCAAACCCTACGACGAAGGATCGGCGAGATGTGATGGGCATCGCCGCCCCTTCGAGGACAGGACGCGGAGACGGTCCGACGTCAGTCCCGTCCCCTCCGCCAACCGAACGCCCCCGAAATCCAACTGTCTCTGCCAGACGCGACGACACGTTCGGTGGGTTAATGCACCTTTAACTCCATCCTGATACTGCTTTCGGGGAGCGACCGGGAGGAACCGATGCGGCACGAAAGCAAGTTTGCGGCCTGGATCAGGTCAGGCGGCAGCAGTGTCTTCGTCTTGCCGCTTGGTCCGGTTCGGGCGCCGGAAGTCAAGTTCTCGGTGGTCCCTGACAGGCTGCTGGACAGCATCATCGACGACGCGCTGGCCGCCGGCGTTGCCCGGCTGAACGGCTTTCTCCCCGAAGATCTCAGCATTGACATCACGTCGGTCGACCTGACCGCGATCAGGGATCAAATGCGCACCTCTGTTGCCGGTCGCCTGAACGAAGTGGGCGTGCCGGTCAATCCCAACGACCCTGTCATCAATGCGATCCTCGCGCGATATACTGAGGCGCTGAACGGCCACTTTCAAAGAGATGCACTGCAGCTCGAAACCTATATCTGGCGCAGTCAGGACGATGCCCGTGTCCGCCCGGCACATGCCGAAAACGATGATCGGGTCTTCGCGTGGGCCAATCCTCCGGCCGGCGGACACCCCGGCGAGGCATGGAATTGCCGATGCATGGCCGAACCGGTCATTGACCCCCAGAATATTCCTGAAGGAGCGGTCTGCGACATCCTGACAGGGGATCGTCTTTCCAATGTATTCCCGGATGCCGACAAAGACCGTCTGACGCAAGTTGCCCGGGAGATCGACCTGCAGATCATGACGGCCCAGTTGAACAGTCCCGAACGACTGGCGCATTTCTTCGGTCAGGTGCTTCAAGAAGTCGGGCAACGAATGCGGCTCGTGGAGAGCCTCGACTATCGGGCGGACCGCCTGGGATCGATCTTCAGCTACTTCAGGCGCAACCCGGACGAAGCCTTGCTGTACGGGAGAACTCCCGACCATCCCGCAGATCAGGAAGCCATTGCAAACCGTGCCTGTGCGGACCGCAACGGCAATGGGAATGTCGAGAGTGGTGACGCGTGGAGATTCCGCGGACGCGGCCTGAAGCAGGTCACCGGCCGCGCGAACTACCGAGCCTTCACCGAAGATCACGCTCGAATGTCCGGTGAGCAGATCGACTTCGAGGCTGAGCCGGACTTACTGGAAACTCAACGCTACGCCGTTCGTTCGGCCCTTTGGTTCTGGCACGCCAACGATCTCTATTTGCTCGCGGACGCAGGTATCAACCGCGCTGCCGCCGACAGCATTACTGCGATCATCAACCGTGGGACGGACTCTTATGGGCAGCGCTGGGATAATGTTCGTCGGCTGAGCGAGACGGAGGTCTTCGCAAACGTCTGTCGTTTTTCCGTCTCTCGCCCGCGCTTCGAGGATGCGGAATGAGAATCGCCCTCCGGCTCCTTGCTGCTCTCTTGCTATTGGGCCTCGCCAGTCCATCCGTAGGCCAAACGATCTTTGATGGCCCTTCGGTCGAGTCGGCTGAGCTGCGAGTTGAACTACGGCCTCGAGGCGAGGATCGATTTGCCATCTATCTGACCGACAAAACGACCGGCCGACAGGTGGACTACGAGTTTGACGGCGAGGGCGCGAACGATCCACAGCCGTTTCTGATGGTCGAAGGCCGCTACTGCAATACGTCGGTCATCCTGCTGACGATCGAGTTTCCTTGGCGGCATTCATTGCAGCAGTACACCCGCGTCCTGGACACCTACGCTTTTCGCACGTCGGACCTGGCGTATATCGACATGACGGCCGGGCCGGTGACCGACATCGCTTTGGTGGACAGCTCTGAACCTGAAGCCGAAGACATGTCGATGCAACCACCGATCCTCGTTGAATGCATCTCAGATCACGTCGACGGTCCATTTAGATTTGAAATGAAAACAAGGAATTAGGACTTCCTTCAGGTGGAGAAGGTTGGACGTCAGGCCCATCCCCTCCGCCACTTGCCCCCGCGAAAGCGTTCTCCCGATCCGGCTGCGGCCGGATTTTTCCGTTGTATTCGGGGGTTATGCGGAAGGGGCTGAGCACTGGCAGTGGCACCGGATGGCCCGGAAGGGCAGTGTCCCTGGTGGTGGTGTAGGAGGCCGCGCGCGGAGCCTTCGGCGTAGCGCAGCGCGCGGCCGTG
>WOZM01000194.1 GCA_011620265.1 Paracoccaceae bacterium | reverse complement strand
CGCCGATCACCGCCGAGATCAGGCCGGCGGTCAGCATGCCATGCGCGATGCGGCCCTCGAAGATCGTGTCGCGGGCATAGTCGTCGTCCAGATGGACCGGATTGCGGTCGGTCGAGACCTCCGCGAACAACTCGATATCGCGGTCGGTGATGGTCTTCTGGAGATAGCGGGTCATCCCGATCTCCAGATCCTCGATGCAGATCGTCCCGCGCGGCATGTTGTCGAGCATCATCACGAATCCCGGCTGGTCATGTTGCAATGCAGCATAAGGCAAGCGACCGGGCTGCGCAATGTCGTTCGGTAATTATCGGACCGAAACCGGCAGCATCCTGAAATATTGTTGCTTTCCGGTCATGAACTAACGGAGGCGACCGATACTGTAGGTGGGCGAGAGCTGCCGCTCGTCCAGCCATGCCTCCAGACGCGCGGCATCGGGCGCCTCGGCATCCGGGCCGAAGGCCGCCGCCTCCAGCCCGCCGGTGACGAAGAGCGTGTCGATCCCCTCGCCGATCCCGCCCTGAATGTCGGTGTTGATGCCATCGCCGAGGGCGAGGATGCGGTCGTTTCCCGCCTCGGCCCCCGTCGCCGCCAGCCGCCGGCGCGCGAGGTCGTAGATCGGCGGATGCGGCTTGCCGTAGTAGAGGCTCTCGCCGCCCATCTCGTCGTAGAGCGCGGCGATCGCACCGGCGCAATAGATCCGCTTGTCGCCGAAATCGACGATCAGGTCGGGATTGGCGCAGAGGAGCGTCAGCCCCTTCGCCTTCGCGTAGAGCAGCGTCGCGCGGTAATCCTCGGGCGTCTCCGTCAGGTCGTCGAAGGGGCCGGTGCAGACGATGCCCTCGGCGTCCGCGAGAGGGACGCGGGCGATCGCCGGGGCATCGGCGAATTCGGCCGGGATGTCGGTGAAGAAGCCGAGGTCCTTCTCGGGCCCGATATGGTAGACGCGGGCTCCGACCGCGCCCGAGAACATCGCCGCCTGCGCGGTATCGCCCGAGGAGACGATGAGGTCCCAGGCGTCGCGGGGCACGCCCATGCGCTCGAGCTGGTCGGCGACATAGCGGTTCGGGCGCGGCGCGTTGGTCATCAGGACGACCCGGCCGCCGCCGGCGCGGAACCCCTGCAATGCGGCGACCGCGGCGGGATAGGGCGCCCGGCCGTTGTGGAGGCAGCCCCAGAGGTCGCAGAACAGCGCCTCGTATCCGTCCGATACGTCCGACAGCGACTGGATGATCCGGGTCATGAACATGCCTCCTCGGCCTGGGACGAACCGGCGCGCGGCGCCGGGAAAGGGACGGGCGCCCGAAGGCGCCCATCCTCAACGCGCGAAAGGCGTCAGAGTTTCAGCGCCGGGATGATCTGCTTCTTGCGGCTCATGATGCCGGGCAGCACGACCGTGTCGCCGCTGACCTTGGCGCCGAACGAGGCCTCGGCCATCCGTTTCACCAGATCGTTCGGGACCAGAAGCGTCGCTTCCTCGTTCAGGATGTCGACGACGAAGAGGAGGACCTGATCGGCTCCGTCCTCCCTTGCCACGTTGTCCATCGCCTTCATCAGGCTCGCCTTGCGGTCGAGCACCATCTTCGGGCTCGTCGTCTCGAGGACCGAGACCCGCAACTCCTTTCCGGCGACGCTGTATTCCTTCGAATCCATCCTGAGCAGTTCGGCGTCCGAGAAGGCCGAGACATCGGATTTCGCCGCAAAGAGCTCGGCCGCGTAGTCGGGGATCGAGATGCCGAGTTGGCGGGCGAGGTCCTCGGCCACCGCCCGGTCATGCGCCGTGGTCGTGGGCGAGCGGAATTCCAGCGTGTCGGAGAGGATGCAGGACAGCATCGCGCATTTGATGTTCTCCGGCATCTTTGCGGCATCGTCGCCCATCAGGTCGTACATGATCGTCGCGGTGCAGGCGAGCGGGCGGACGGTGATGTCGATCGGCCCCCTGGTCTTCAGCCCGCCGGCCAGCATGTGGTGGTCGATGATCTGGACGACGTTCGCCTCGTTGATCCGGCTGGGAAGCTCGGCGGGATTGTTGGTGTCGACGATGACGCAGGTCTCGCCGGCCGCGACGTCGTCGATGATCTCGGGCTTCGCGAGGTTCCAGCGCTTGAGGACGAAGACCGCTTCGGTATTCGGCTCGCCGAGCAGGACCGGCTTTGCGGGCGTGCCCTTCACCTCGGTCAGGTACCAGGCCCAGATGATGGGAGAGCCGGTGGAATCGGTGTCGGGGGATTTGTGGCCAAAGACTTTGATCATGTGCGTCATCCGTCGGAGATAGGGAAATCGCCGGCCTTATAGGCGCTGCGGACGAGGTTGTCACGGGGCGCGGATCGGATCACTGGCGGGCTTGAGGCGGGTTTCGACCGATGCTGGCGAGGGTGGGTTGAAACCCAGCTTGCCCTTGCGCCGGCACGGGTCTGGGGCGGAGCGTCAGAACGGGAGACGTTCGAGCGTGAAACCCTCGCGTTCCAGCAGCGCCAGCACACCGTCGCGGCCCGACAGGTGCAGCGCGCCGAAGGCGACGAAAGCCGGCCCTTCGGCCGCCGCCGCCTCGATCACCGGAATCCAGGCCCGGTTGCGGCGAAACATCAGCGCTTCTTCCATCTCGGCCATGTCGGCATCGACGCTTTCCGGTGTCTTGCCGGGAAGCTCGTAGGCCGCCCGCCGTCCGAGTTCCCAGGTCACGCGGACATCCTCGTTGAAATAGGCCTCGGTCAGGGTTGCGCTGTAATCCTCGGCCTGATCGCCCATCGCGAGGGTGGTGAGAATCATGTCGAGCTGCGCCTCCGGCGCCATCGCGTCGAAAAGGCCGAAGACCGTGTCATAGGGTTCGAGCGCCCGGACCGGGATCTGCCGCGCCGCGGCGTGCTCGACGATGCGGGCGTCGAGACCGCGCATACCTTCCGCCATCTCGGGCATCGCGCAGGGCGGGATTCCCAGCATCATCGACACATACCAGGGCCGCATCTTCGACGCCATGAAGGCGGGAATGCCGCGCGCCTGCATCGCCGCCGACAACGCCTGCCAGTCGGCTTTCTCCAGCTGCTCCGGCAGGGTCGGCCCGCTGACCAGAAAGAGCCGGCCGGGACTCCGCGTCATCTCCGATTTCAGCCGCTCCTGCTCCTCGGGGCCGGCCTCGACGAGGACCGTCGCCGCGCCGTCGATGACCGGCGCCAGCCGCTCGGCGATCGCATCGTGGCGCGGATCGTCGAAATGGTAGGTGCCGACGAGGTGCACGACCTCTTCCCCCCGCGTGGCCCGCCAGAAATTTCCGCGCGGATAGGCGAGGGCGCCGACGGCCTCCTCGATGGCGGCGCGGTCGGCCTCGGGCAGGCCGGGCCAGAGGTCCGTCCCGGCGCAGGCCGCGGCGGCGATCCGGCCCGGCAGGAGCAGGATCAGGCAGAGTAGGGCGGCGCGGATCATCATGTCTCCCGGAACCCTCGGCTGAGCATCGCGGCCATCCTCGCATGCGGTCGTGGCAAGGCCAAGCCGAAGCCGGGGCAATTTTACGCGAGGCGAGAGTTGACTCAGGCTCGCGCCCGGCCTAACTACGGCGCGTTAGCACTCGCCCGTTGTGAGTGCTAACCGCATTCAAACCTGGAACCTAGGGAGTGTTACCAGATGGCATTCAAACCGCTTCATGACCGTGTGCTGGTCAAGCGCATCGAAGGTGAAGACAAGACCAAGGGCGGTCTGATCATCCCCGACAGCGCCAAGGAAAAGCCGGCCGAGGGCGAAGTCGTCGCCGTGGGCGAAGGCGCGCGCAAGGATTCGGGCGAGCTGATCGCACCGTCGGTGAAGGCCGGCGACCGGATCCTCTTCGGCAAGTGGTCGGGCACCGAGGTGACGATCGACGGCACCGAGATGCTGATCATGAAGGAAAGCGACATTCTCGGCCTCATCGCCTGAGACCTCCGCTGACCGAAATCCCCATTCAGACAACCAGGAGCAAGCAAAATGGCTGCTAAGGACGTCAAATTTGACAGCGATGCCCGCGACCGCATGTTGCGCGGCGTCAACATCCTCGCCGATGCGGTGAAGGTGACGCTTGGCCCCAAGGGCCGCAACGTCGTTCTCGACAAGTCGTTCGGTGCCCCGCGCATCACCAAGGACGGCGTGACTGTCGCCAAGGAGATCGAGCTTTCGGACAAGTTCGAGAACATGGGCGCGCAGATGGTGAAGGAAGTCGCTTCCCGCACCAATGACGAGGCCGGCGACGGCACCACCACCGCGACGGTTCTGGCCCAGGCCATCGTCAAGGAAGGCATGAAATCGGTTGCTGCCGGCATGAACCCGATGGACCTCAAGCGCGGCATCGACATGGCGACCGCCACCGTCGTCGCTGCGATCAAGGCCGCCGCCCGCCCGGTTTCGGATTCGGCCGAAGTCGCCCAGGTCGGCACCATTTCCGCCAACGGCGAGGCCGAGATCGGCCGTCAGATCGCCGATGCGATGCAGAAGGTCGGCAACGAGGGTGTCATCACCGTCGAGGAGAACAAGGGCCTCGAGACCGAGACCGAAGTCGTCGAGGGCATGCAGTTCGACCGCGGCTACCTGTCGCCCTACTTCGTGACCAACGCCGACAAGATGATCGCGGATCTGGAAGACTGCCTCATCCTGCTGCACGAGAAGAAGCTCTCCTCGCTGCAGCCGATGGTGCCGCTTCTCGAAGCCGTGATCCAGAGCCAGAAGCCGCTGCTGATCGTCGCGGAAGACGTCGAGGGCGAAGCGCTCGCCACGCTCGTCGTCAACAAGCTGCGCGGCGGCCTCAAGATCGCCGCCGTGAAGGCGCCGGGCTTCGGCGACCGCCGCAAGGCCATGCTCCAGGACATCGCGATCCTCACGGGCGGCCAGGTCATCTCCGAAGACCTCGGCATGAAGCTCGAGAATGTCGGCATGGACATGCTCGGCAAGGCGAAGAAGGTCTCGATCACCAAGGACAACACCACCATCGTCGACGGCGCCGGTGAGAAGTCCGAGATCGAGGCGCGCGTCGCCCAGATCCGCACCCAGATCGAGGAAACCACCTCGGACTACGACAAGGAAAAGCTGCAGGAACGCGTCGCGAAGCTCGCGGGCGGCGTTGCGGTGATCCGCGTCGGCGGCATGACCGAAGTCGAGGTGAAGGAGCGCAAGGACCGCGTCGATGACGCGCTGAACGCGACCCGTGCTGCGGTTCAGGAAGGTATCGTCGTCGGCGGCGGCGTCGCCCTGGTCCAGGCGGCGAAAAAGCTCGTCGGCATGGAAGGCGCGAATTCCGACCAGACTAACGGCATCGCGATCGTCCGCAAGGCGCTCGAGGCTCCGCTGCGTCAGATCGCCCAGAACGCGGGCGTCGACGGGTCGGTTGTCGCCGGCAAGGTGCGGGAATCGGACGATCCGAAGTTCGGCTTCAACGCCCAGACCGAGGAATATGGCGACATGTTCAAGTTCGGCGTCATCGACCCGGCCAAGGTCGTGCGCACCGCGCTCGAGGATGCGGCCTCGATTGCCGGCCTGCTGATCACCACCGAAGCCATGGTCGCCGACAAGCCGGAGCCGAAGGGCGCGGCCGGCGGCGGCATGCCCGACATGGGCGGCATGGGCGGCATGATGTAAGTCAGGCCCGTGTGAACGGACCGGTATCGACGGGGTCCGGGAGGTGACGCAGTCCGCGTGATAAAGCGTTTCGGGTTTGTGTGGAAATATCCGGTATCAGAATTCGAACGAGAAAAGTTCGAATTCTGATACGCAATGTAAACCCGAAACGCTATAGCGGATGGCTGTCGCCTCTTGCCCGGCTCTGTTGATGGCGCAAATCCCATGGGGGATTCATCTTGTGAATCCAGTGTGGTAGCCGGTCTGCATGAGCAGACCGGCCCCCCCCGCCTGAAGCGTTTCGGGTTTGTGTGGAATGATCAAGTATCGGAATTCGAACGAAAAAGGTTCGAATTCTGATTCAAGGAAAACCCGAAACGCTATAGGCGGCTTGTGCGTCAACATCCCGCCGAGCCATGTGCCCGGCCACGCGGCGGGATGCACATGCCGCTTGATGAACGGCTTCAGCCAGGCGGGAGGGATCCGCCGCACTTCATGGCCAAGCTTGCCG
>WOZM01000200.1 GCA_011620265.1 Paracoccaceae bacterium | reverse complement strand
AAAACCACGACGTTTCAATATAAAATCAATGGGATGGGTGTTGTTCAGGACGAACCCATTATACCGCGTGCCGCGCCCGGCTTTCAAATTTCGCGTTGACGGCCTTCACCATGCGCCCGCATCTGGCGCGCGCTTCGCGTTCGTTCTGCGGCTGCCGCTCGTAGCGCCAAGACCCTCGATGCTCCTTCTGTTCGTCTCTTCCCCGTCGACCCGCCACAGGGGCCTTCATCCGTCGATGATGTGTGTGCGGTCCGGAAAGGCCCTGATGGTCGGGGCCTCCGGAAAAGGAGACGACAATGTCCCGCATCTTCACTCTTGGCGAACTTCGCCACCAACCACTGAACGTCCTCTACGCGCTGCGCCGCGATGCCCAGATCGCTCTGGCTCAGGCCTTGCCCGGCTCTGCGCCGGCCGCGGTCGCAACCGCCAATCTGGCGGTCCTCGACGCGGCGATCAGCCTGAAGCGGTTGCCGTCACCGCGCTTTTGATAGCCGTGCCCGCTCCGGTCCGGAGCGGGCATAGCGATTGCTCGTGCTTTCCGCCCCGCTGCTTGCGCATGCCTCTTGGTGCGGCGGCACGCGGTTTCGGCGAGGAATGTCGTGCCGCAAGGCTGCCATCTTCCTCCTAGCAGGAGATCACCATGCTTTGCCAACACCATCAGGGGACGCTGCGGGTTGAAGTGACCGTCCCGCCCTGCCAGGTGGCGCGGATGAGCCGGTCACTGGCAAAAATGGGGCTTCCGGTTACGGACGAGCTTCTGGGCTGGCACTTCACCCTGATCCTGAACCAGCTTTGGGATCAGGCCTGTAACAATCACACTCATGGCGAGGGCCATTGCGATCCGGGCGGCGGGCCGCTCGGGCCGGACGATGAAGCGCCGGACTATTGAGAACTACCCCCGGGCCCGCGTCACAGGATGCGGGCCTTCTTCTTTGTACTGCATGCACATTTTTCCACGTGATTTCCGCGTGAAAGGCAGCCGGCCACCGACCGCATATTCGTCTTGTGAAACAGGAGACGGATATGAACGGTCAGGACCATAATCACTCCGGCGCGGTCCCCGCGGAGTTCAACAGCTGGGCACGGGGTTATCTGGTCGCGCGTAGCGAGCGCGCAACCAGCACCCGCATTAATGCCATGTACGATGCCGTGAACCTGGTGTTGGGGCCGGCGACCGACGCTCATTCATCTGCTGCGTGGGAACGCGCCTGGAAAGCCTTTTGCGACGCGCTGGAGACGATCAGCCGCGCCCGCGGCTTTGATCGGCATCCGCACCGCACTCGCGGCGCTGCGCACGACAACTGAGCCGGCCGGAGACACGTCCGCCGGTCACCCCACCAACACCGAGGACCATGAGATGCGCGGACCGCTGTCCAGCGATCGCCGGGCTATGTGTGCCGATGCGGGTAGTACCGCATCGGACGCGCGCCCCCATGCGTCCGACGCCATGTCGGTCGTCTGCGACCTGAGCGGCGACGATCCGGTCAGTGACGAAGAACTGGATGTTCTTGAAGCATTCCTTATGCGGGAGCTGCGGCACATTCTGGATGATACCAAGGACAAGCCAGGCTCGAAACAGCTCCGGAAACGTGCCATACAGGACGAAGACTGTATGGGTACGGAAATACGGTCATGACCGGGCAAGCACCATCGTCGACAGCAGCGGCCCCGCTTCGCGCCGCGCTCTATATGCGCGTGTCCACGGGACGACAGGCCGAAAGCGACCTGTCCATCCCCGATCAGCGGCGGCAGATGACGGAATTCTGCGCCGCCCGCGGCTGGGAGGTGGCGGCAGAATTTGTCGACGCGGGCCTGTCCGGCACGGATGACAACCGCCCGCAGCTCCAGCGGCTGCTCGATATTGCCACGGCAGGCGGCGCGCCGTTCGATGCCGTCGTCGTCCACAGCTTCAGCCGCTTCGCCCGCGACCATTTCGCGCTCGAATATCATGTCCGCCGCCTGCGCAAGCACGGCGTCCGGCTTGTCAGCATCACACAGGACCTTGGCGACGATCCGATGAGCGTGATGGTCCGGCAGGTCTTCGCCCTGTTCGACGAGTACCAGTCCAAGGAAAACGCCAAGCATGTCCTGCGCGCCATGCAGGAGAATGCCAGGCAGGGATTCTGGAACGGCGCGGCGGCTCCCTATGGCTATGCCATTGTCGCCGCCGGGCAGCGCGGGACGAAAACGAAGAAGAAGCTCGCCATCGATCCGGTCGAGGCCGAGACGGTGCGGTTGATTTTCCGCCTCTTCATCGAAGGCGACGGCACGTCCGGCCCGATGGGCGTGAAAGCGCTTGCATCATGGCTGAACGAGCACGGCCACCGCACGCGCCGCGGAGCGCGCTGGGGGATTGGACCGTTGCACAAGCTGATTACCGGCACGGTTTACAAGGGCGAGTATCGCTTCAACCGGAAAGCCTCGAAGACAAAGGCTGACAAGCCGGATGAGGAACATGTCGTCGTTCCTGTCGATCCGATCATTGATCCGGCGACTTTCGAGCGGGTGCAAAAGATGCTGAAGGCCCGCAACCCGAAGATGACGCCGCCCCGGACCGTGACCGGGCCGATCCTGCTGACCGGCCTTGCCACCTGCGCCAGTTGCGGCGGCGGCATGACGCTGCGCACAGGCAAGTCGGGACGTTATCGCTACTATGCCTGCGCCACGTGCGCGCAGAAGGGCAAGAGCGCCTGCAAGGGCCGTGCGATCCCGATGGACCGGCTGGACACCATTGTGACGGAACGGCTCGCAACCGACCTGCTGACGCCTTCCCGGGTTCACGCGCTCTTGGAAGCGCTTCTAGAACGGCAGGCAGCGCGCAACACCGACCATGCCGAACGGGTGGCGGCGCTGCGGACCAAGCTGCTCGAAGCCGAGGGCCGGCTCAGCCGTCTCTATCAAGCCATCGAGACCGGGATTGCCGATCCCGCAGACCCAACCCTCAAGGACCGCATCGAGACGCTGCGGACCGAGCGGAGCATCGCTCAGGCCACCCTCGACCGGGCGCTCACCGAAATGCGTCCGGAAGCACGGGTCACGCAGGAGAAGATTCAGGCCTTCACCGAAACCATGCGCGCCAACATCTGCGACGGCGCGATTCCGTTCCGCCGCGCCTATCTGCGCGCGATGATCGACAACGTCGAAGTCGACGACGCGGAAATCCGCATCCACGGCCGGAAAACCGTTCTGGAGCGCCTGGTTATAGGAGGCGGAGCAACCGCGGGCGGAGTGCCCAGTTTTGTTCGTAAATGGCGCACCCGGAGCGATTCGAACGCCCGACCCTCAGATTCGTAGTCTGATGCTCTATCCAGCTGAGCTACGGGTGCGTAGGGCAGGCATTTAGCGACCCGCAGGGAGCATTGCAAGGGCAAAACCTCCCGCTGATCCGGCGGCGCCGCCGGGGGCGTCACGCGGGATGCGCGGCGTCCGACGCCGTCAGATCCCGCGGCAGGTGAATGATGAATTCGGTGCCGCCCTCGTCGCTTTTCAGAAGCTCCAGCCGGCCGCCATGGCCGCGCACCAGCTCGGCCGCGATGGCAAGGCCGAGGCCCGTGCCGCCCTTGCGGAACCCGCCCTGGAACGGCTGGAAGAGGTGTTCGCGCGCGCGCGCCGGCAGGCCCGGCCCGGTATCGCCGACCCTGATCCACCAGCCCTCCTCCTCCTCGCCGGCGCCGATCTCGATCGTGCCGGGCATGTGCGTCGCCTCGATCGCCTGGCGGGCGTTGCGGACGAGGTTGGTCAGCACCCGGTGCAGCTGCTCCTGGTCGGCGCGGATCACCAGCGATCCCGGCACGTCGGTGACGAAGTCAAGCTCCACCTCCCCCACGGCGAGCCGCTCGCTTTCCACCACATCGCGGACAAGGCCCGCGAGCATGAAGCGGGCGAGGGCCGGCGGCGGTTCTTCCGCCTTGCCGAAGGCGAGCGTGGATTCGCACAGGCCCACCGCGCGGCTGATGGAGGCTACAAGCTTCGGCGCCGCGCGCTTGACCATCGGATCGTCGCTCCGCTCCATCCGGTCGGCCAGAAGCTGGGCGGTGGTGAGGATGTTGCGCAGGTCGTGGCTGACCTTGGCAACGCCGCCGCCAAGCTGGGCGAGGCGCTCCTTCTGCTTCAGCGCACCGGTGAGCTGGCGCTGCATGCTTTGCAGCGCCTCCTCGGCCTCGCGCAGTTCCACGACGCGGGCCTGCGGCTCGATCACCCGCCGCGCATCCTCGGGCGCCTCGGCATAGGCGCTCATGTGCTTGACGACCCGGCGGATCGGCAACACGAGAAGCCGCTGCACGGCGATGAAGAGAAGCACCGCCGTCACCGCCGAGATCACCGCCGAAAGCCCGAGGATCCTCACCCCGTAGTCGATCATCGCCGCCCGGAGCGGCGCCGTCGCCATCGTCGCCTCGATCAGGAGGCCGGCCTGTTTCACCGGATCGCCGATGACCCGGATCACCCGGTCCTCCGGATCGACAAGGCAGGCGACCGCGTCACGGATCAGCGCCCATGCCGGGGCGTCGCGGAGGTCGTAGCTGCGATGGATCGGCGCCGGGATCGGCGAGGACAGGACAAGCTGGCGCACCTCGTCGCGGCGCAGGACGACGTTGTAGACCTCGGCATTGGCGAGAAGCTCCTTCTCCAGCGTCTCGTCGATCATGTCGTCGGTGGCGAGAAGCGCAAGCGAGGCGATCTGGGCACGTTCCAGACGCGACAGGATGTAGTCCTCGCGGAACCGCGCGACCGAGGGCACGAAGATCAGCACTTCGGCCAGCATGACGAACAGCATCGTCAGAAGCAGGAAGCGGCCGGACAGCGTGTTGAAGAGCATCAATTTCCCATCCAAGCGGGCGGATCCCAAAAGCCGCCCCTCCCATTGCGCCGCCTCGGTCCTTGCGGAGAATAAGCATTCGGCAGCGGCAGTTAAACCACCATCGGACCTTCGGCCGCCGGCGAAAGCCGAAATCGCCGGTGGCAGGGCGGATGGACGGGGGCCGTGGCCGGGCGAAAAAACCCCGCGCCGGTGAGTTGACTTGGCCGGCGGGCCCGTCTAATAGCCGGGCTTCGAATGACAGCGGCCTTCGAATCCGTAAGGGTTTGGGCTGCCCGAACCCGGAGTTGAAGCGATGAAGCGCACATTCCAGCCGTCGAACCTCGTTCGCGCCCGCCGTCACGGCTTTCGCGCACGCATGGCGACCAAGGGTGGCCGCAAGGTGCTGAACGCGCGGCGCGCGAAGGGCCGCAAGGTTCTCTCGGCCTGAGGCCGAAGACACAGGCACACGGCATGACACCGCCGGAGGCGCCCGTGCAAGGCCAGGATGGCCGGGGCACGGAAACGCCTCCGGCGGTTTCCGTTTGCCTGACGCTCACGAAGCGCGCCGACTTCCTGCGCGCGGCTCAGGCCCGGCGACAGGGCACACCCGGCTTCCTGCTGCAAGCCCGCCACCGCCGCCCGGACGAAGCGGCGCCCGACGCGATCCGCATCGGCTTTACCTGCTCGAAGAAGCTCGGCAACGCAGTGGCCCGCAACCGCGCCAAAAGGCGCCTGCGCGAGATCGCCCGCCTGATCCTGCCCCTTCACGGACGCCCCGGCTGGGACTATGTCCTGGTCGGGCGTCCCAAGGCGACCGCGACCCGCGACTTCGCGGATCTCAAGGCCGACCTCGTCCGGGCGCTCGAACGCATCCACGCCGACAAGCCATGAGCCCGCTCGCCCATCTCGTCGCCCTGCCCGTCCGCGCCTACCGGCTGATCCTCAGCCCCTGGGTCGGTCATGGCTGCCGCTACCAGCCCACCTGCTCGGCCTATGCGCTCGAGGCGCTCGAAAAGCATGGCGCGATCCGGGGAGGCTGGCTCGCCGCGCGCCGCATCGCGCGCTGCCATCCCCTCGGCGGCCATGGCTACGACCCGGTGCCCGAGCGCAAACGCTGAGCCGGGGCTTGCGGCGGCGGCCGTCCTTTGCGACCAAGGGCGGCGGAACCATCGGAGGGGAACGGATGCACGCCTGGCTGAACGAGGCGATCTCCAGGATCGAGGCGGATTTCCAGCGCTCCGCCGACACCCATCTCTTCCGGCTCGACGTGCCGGGGATCGACGGCGTCGACATCTACCTCAAGGATGAAAGCACCCACCCGACCGGCAGCCTCAAGCATCGCCTCGCGCGGTCGCTCTTTCTCTATGCGCTCTGCAACGGCAAGCTGACGGAAGGCCGCCCGGTGATCGAGGCGTCCTCGGGCAGCACCGCCGTGTCGGAGGCCTATTTCGCCCGCATGCTCGACCTGCCCTTCATCGCGGTCATGCCGAAGACGACCGCCCGCAGCAAGATCGCGCAGATCGAGTTCTATGGCGGCCAGTGCCACTTCGTGGGCAGCGCGCCCGAGATGCACGAGGCGGCGGTGGCGCTCGCCGACCAACTCGGCGGCCATTTCATGGACCAGTTCACCTATGCCGAACGCGCCACCGACTGGCGCGGCAACAACAACATCGCCGACAGCATCTTCAGCCAGATGGAGCGCGAACCGCACCCGATCCCCGCCGCCATCGTGATGAGTGCCGGCACCGGCGGCACTTCGGCGACGCTCGGCCGCTACGTGCGCTATCGCGGCCACCCGACCGAGCTGATCGTCGTCGATCCCGAGAACTCGGTCTTCTTCGACAGCTACCGGACCGGCGACTTGACGCTCCGCCGCGCCTGTTCCAGCCGGATCGAGGGGATCGGCCGGCCGAAGGTCGAGGCGTCGTTCCAGCACGACGTCATCGACCGGATGATCCGGGTCCCCGACACCGCCAGCGTCGCGACGATCCTCTGGCTCGACGAGATCATCGGGCGGAAGGCCGGCGCCTCGACCGGCACCAACCTCTGGGGGGCGCTCACCATCGCGCAGGAGATGGTGGCGGCGGGCCGGCAAGGTTCCATCGTGACGCTGATGTGCGACAGCGGCCGGCGCTATCTCGACACCTACTACGACCCGGACTGGGTCGCGCGCTGCATCGGGGAGGTCGGGCCCTGCCTCGACCGGCTCCGGCATCTGGCCGACCGCCCGCTCGGGGAGGGCGGCTTGCCGGCGGCGCGGCGCTCCAGTATGGCGTGATCATGCTCGACGATCTTGACGACATCCATCCGCTGTTCCATGGCGCGCCCTCCTCGACCGAGTTCAGGAAGCTCCGCAAGCGGATCGTGCGCGAGGTGCGCGAGGCGATCGAGACCTACGGCATGATCGAGCGCGGGGCGCGCTGGCTCGTCTGCCTCTCGGGCGGCAAGGACAGCTACACGCTGCTCGCCGTGCTGCACGAGCTGAAATGGCGGGGCCTCCTGCCGGTCGATCTTCTCGCCTGCAACCTCGACCAGGGCCAGCCGGGGTTCCCGGCGACCGTCCTGCCGGAGTTCCTGACGAAGATGGGCGTGCCGCACCGGATCGAATATGCCGACACCTATTCCATCGTCACCGACAAGATCGCGCCCGGCGGCACGATGTGTTCGCTCTGTTCGCGGCTCCGGCGCGGCAACCTCTACCGCGTCGCGCGCGAGGAGGGCTGTTCGGCCGTCGTCCTCGGCCATCACCGCGACGATATTCTTGAGACCTTCTTCATGAACCTCTTCCATGGCGGGCGGCTCGCGACGATGCCGCCGAAGCTGGTGAACGAGGACGGCGACCTCTTCGTCTACCGCCCGCTCGCCTTCGTGGCCGAGGCCGATTGCGAGCGGTTCGCCCGCGCGATGGCCTATCCGATCATTCCGTGCGACCTTTGCGGTTCGCAGGACGGGCTCCAGCGCCAGCAGGTCAAGCAGATCCTCGACGGCTGGGAGGCGCGCAGCCCCGGTCGCCGCCAGGTGATGTTCCGCGCGCTGATGAACGCGCGGCCCTCGCATCTCCTCGACCCGAAGCTCTTCGATTTCGCCGGGCTGACGGCGGATGCGGCGGACCGCGCGGATTTTAGCGAAATTCCGCGCGGTTTGCGGGGCGAGGATTAACCTCCCGGTCATGTGCTGACCCTAGCGTCCGGGCGACGGGGCCGGACTTGCGGCCCGCACAGGAAGGGGTCCGCCATGATCCGGCAAGAAATCGCTGCCGCCCTGCACCGCAACGCCGCGCGCCTCATGCGGCCGGAATTCCTCGCGCTCTATCCGGCGCTGGCGCTCGCGCTTCTCTGGTTCGGCCCGCGCGGCGCGGTCGTCGCCGCGACGGCGGGGGTTCCCCTGACCTGGCTGGCGCAGAGCCGGCGCGCGGCGCCCGGCCCGTTTGCCGGCGATGAGGCGGAAAGCGCGGTGCCGGTCCCGCCCCGCCACCTCGTGACCGCAGCGCTCGACCGCGCCTACGAGACGCAGGAGGATACCGGCCGGACCTCCGCCTGCCTCGTGATCGGTCTCGACGACCCGAAGAAGCTGATCGAGACCTATGGCCAGGACGCCTACGACAAGACCCTGGCGAAGGTCGGGGAGCGGCTTTCGGGCGTGTTGCGCGAACGCGACGTGCTCTGCCGCGTCGACGGCGCCCGGTTCGCCGTCGCCCTCGCGCCGGCGCGGCGCATGGACCTCGAGGCCGTCATCCAGATTGCCGGCCGCCTGAAGGCGGCGGTGGGGGAGCCGTTCAGCATCGACGCGATGACCGTCTATGTCTCCGCCTCGGTCGGCTTCTGCCTGACCGGCCGGGCGCCGGAACGCACCGGGACGAGTGTCTACGAGGCCGCCGGCCTCGCCTATGAGGATGCCCGTCGCAACGGTCCGGGCGGCATCCGCGCCTTTTCCGCCGATATCGCCCGCGCCGCGACCGAACGCGACGAACTCCGCGATCAGGTGGAAGCAGCACTCGAAAGCGGCGAGATCGTCGCCTATTACCAGCCGCAGCTCTCCACCGATACCGGCGACGTGGTCGGGTTCGAGGCGTTGGCGCGCTGGCAGCACCCCGAACGCGGCGTGCTGACGCCGGGCGATTTCCTGCCGACGATCCTCTCCGCCGGTCTCGGCGAGCGTCTCGGCGAAGTCATCCTCGGCCAGGCGCTCGCCGCGCTCTGCGGCTGGGACCGGGCCGCCTTCCGCGTGCCCGCCATCTCGGTCAACTTCTCGGGCGCGGAACTGCGCAACCCGAACCTCGCCGCCAAGCTGAAATGGGAGCTCGACCGCTTCGACCTGACGCCCGACCGGCTGACGATCGAGATCCTGGAATCGGTGGTGGCCGAGACCGACAACGACGTGATCGTTCACAACATCACCGGCCTCGCGAAGCTCGGCTGCGGGATCGACCTCGACGATTTCGGCACCGGGCACGCCTCGCTGACCTCGATCCGCCGCTTTGCCGTCGGGCGGATCAAGATCGACCGCTCCTATGTCACGCGCGTCGATACCGACCAGTCGCAGCAGCGGATGGTCGCGGCGATCCTCTCGATGGCCGAGCGGCTCGGACTCCAGACCCTCGCCGAGGGGGTCGAGACGATCGGCGAACACGCTCATCTGGCGCAGCTCGGCTGCACCCATGTCCAGGGCTTCGCGATCGCCCGGCCGATGCCGCTCGCCGCAACCGAAGACTGGCTCAGGAAGCACCGCGCGAAGCTTGGCGCGACACCTGGTCTTGCGCGCCGCACCGGCTGATCCCCCCGCGGGGCAAAAGCCGGTCGCAAACCGGACGCAAAGCGAACCGCCACGCGCGGCGGGTGCAGCCGGCTCCGGCAGCGCCATCCCGGCCCCGCTCACGGGAAAACCGCTTGACCTTTCGCTGCCCGTTCTGTTGAACCTGCCCTGACTTCGGCAGGACGGGTGGTAAGTCCCTCATGGACGATCAGAACAAGAATCTCATACTGGCGACAGTGCTGTCGTTCCTCGTGATCCTGATCTGGTTCACGCTCTTCCCGCCGCCCGAACCTGCGACCGACCCCAACGCGCCCGCCGCGACCAGCCAGGGCGCCGACACGACCGCGCCCGCCGTCGGCAGCGTCGAGACAGCGGCCCCCGCGCCGGCCGTCGACGCGGCCGCGGCAGAGCTTGCCGCCGCCCCGCGCATCGCCATCGACACGCCGCGCCTCGGCGGGTCCGTCTCGCTCCTCGGCGGTCGCATCGACGACCTGTCGCTCAAGAGCTACAAGGTCTCGCTCGACGCAGGCTCACCGAACGTGCGCCTCCTCGCCCCGATCGGCGGCACCGACCTCAATGCCGCGCACCCCTATTACGCGGTCTACGGCTGGCTTCCGGCAGGCGGGCTCGACGCCGCCCTCGTGCCGAACGCCAAGACCATGTGGGAGGTCGAATCCGGCACCACCCTCGCCCCCGGCCAGCCGGTGACGCTGCGCTGGGACAACGGCGCGGGCCTGATCTTCCACCGCCGGATCGAGGTCGACGACACCTATCTCTTCACCGTCGCCCAGTCGGTCGAGAACACTACCGGCGCGGCAGTGCGGCTCGCCCCCTACGGCATCGTCGCCCGCCACGGCATTCCCGATGAACGGCGGATCTATGTGCTGCATGAAGGCATCGTCCGCATGTCGGACGGGACGCTGGAAGAGATCAAGTACAAGTCGATCCCCGACCTCGACCTCGACCCGCGCGAAGGCACCCCGGCCGAAACCGTGGGCGTCGCCAGCGACGGCTGGATCGGCTTCACCGACAAGTACTGGATGACCACGCTGGCCCCCGCGCCGGGCCAGGCCTTCACCTCGGTCGCGAAATACGTCCCCGGCGCCGACATCTACCAGACCGAGGCGCGGCTTCCGGTGATGGAGGTCGCCCCCGGCGCCAGCGCCTCCGCGACGACGATGCTCTTCGCCGGCGCCAAGGAATGGGAAGCGATCAAGAGCTACCAGGACGTGACCGGCATCAAGGGCTTCATCGAGTCGATCGACTGGGGCTGGTTCTTCTTCCTCACCAAGCCGATGTTCCGGCTTCTCCACTGGCTCCACGGCGCCATCGGCAACATGGGCTGGGCGATCATCGCGCTCACCATCATCATCAAGGCGCTGGTCTTCCCGCTGGCGCGCAAGTCCTACATCTCGATGGCGAAGATGAAGGAACTGCAGCCCGAGATGGAGAAGCTGAAGGAAGCCGCCGGCGAGGACCGCCAGAAGCTCCAGCAGGGCATGATGGCGCTCTACAAGAAGGAAAAGGTCAACCCGGCCTCGGGCTGCCTGCCGATCCTCCTGCAGATCCCGATCTTCTTCTCGCTCTACAAGGTGATCTACGTCACGATCGAGCTTTACCACGCGCCGTGGCTGGGCTGGATCAGGGATCTTTCGGCGCCCGATCCGTCCTCGATCCTCAACCTCTTCGGGCTCCTGCCCTTCGCGGCGCCCGAACAGGGGTCGATCTTCTTCATCTTCTCGCTCGGCGTCCTGCCGATCCTCCTCGGCATCTCGATGTGGTTCCAGCAGAAGCTCAACCCGGCGCCGACCGATCCGACCCAGCAAGCGATCTTCGCCTGGATGCCGTGGATCTTCATGTTCATGCTGGGATCCTTCGCGTCGGGCCTCGTTCTCTACTGGATCGCGAACAACACGATCACCTTCATCCAGCAATACACGATCATGTCGATGCACGGGAAACGCCCCGACCTCTTCGGCAATATCCGGTCCGGCTTCAAGCGCGGCAAGCCGGCGGCGAAGTGACGCCGTCGGTCGCCTCCATTCAGCGTCACCCGCTGAAATCCCACGGGCGGGAGGCGCTTGCCGTCGTGACGCTGACGCCGGGCAAGGGCCTGCCCTGGGACCGGCACTGGGCGGTCGCGCACGCCGCCGCGTCGCTGACCCCGGGCGACTGGGCGCCTTGCGCCAACTTCTCGATCGGGTCGAAGGCGCCAAGGCTCATGGCGATCGACGCGCGCCTCGACGAGGCGACCGGGACGCTGACGCTCCGGCACCCCGACGCGCCCGGGATCGCGTTCCGCCCCGACGACGCCGACGATGCCGCCCGCTTCCTCGACTGGGTGCGGCCGCTCTGCCCGGCCGACCGCGCGCAACCGTCGCGGATCTACTCGGTGCGGGATCGCGGCATGACGGATACCGACTACCCGTCGGTCTCGCTCATCTCGCTTGCCTCGAACCGGGCGCTCGGAGAGCATATGGGGCTCGACCTCTCGCCCCTGCGCTGGCGGGCGAATTTCTGGATCGAAGGCGCGAACCCGTTCGAGGAGCGCGGCTGGATCGGGCGTCGGCTGCGGCTCGGAACCGCGATTCTCGAGATCGTCGAACCGAAGGTGCGTTGCCTCGCGACGACGGCCAATCCCGCCACCGGGATCCGCGACGCCGACACGCTGAAGGCGCTCCGGGCGCTGCACGACGACCAGAATTTCGGCCTCTATGCCAGGGTGATCGCACCCGGAACCGTCGCCGCCGGCGACGCGGTGGAGCTCTTGCCGTGACCGTCCCCTTCCCGCTCGCGCCCGAGCCCGAGGCCGCCGCCCGCGAAGCCGGCCGGCTGATGTTCGCGGGGCCGGTCGATTTCCTCAAGGGCGTCGTCGCGATGGACGGGCTGCCGCCCGCCGACCGGCTCGAAGTCTGCTTCGCCGGCCGCTCGAATGTCGGCAAATCCTCCCTCATCAACGCGCTCACCGGCCGCAAGGCGCTCGCCCGCGCGTCGAACACGCCGGGCCGGACCCAGGAGATCAACTTCTTCGCCGCCGGCGACAGCCACTACCTCGTCGACCTGCCGGGCTACGGCTTCGCCGAGGCGCCGTTGCCGGTCGTCGCGAAATGGCAGCGGCTGCTCAAGGCCTACCTCGCCGGCCGCTCCACCCTGCGCCGGGCCTTCGTGCTCATCGACATGCGCCACGGCATCAAGGCGGTGGACGAAGAGATCCTGACCCTCCTCGACCGCTCCGCCGTGACCTTCCAGGTCGTCCTGACCAAGGCCGACAAGATCAAGACCTCCGGGCACGAGAAGATCCTGACGCAGGTGCGCGGCGCCCTGCAGAAGCATCCCGCCGCCTATCCCGAGATCGTCGCCACCTCGTCCGAGAAGGGCGACGGGATCGAGACGCTCCGCGCCATCATCGCCGGCCTCGAATAACCGCTCTTTCACGGTGGCGGAAATACCTCGGAGGGGTCCGGGGAGGCAGGGCCTCCCCGGCGGATCGCCCCGGACCCCGGCCGGGGCGAAACCCTCAGACGTGCTGGCCGGCATTCACCTCGATCTCGGTCCCGGTGACGTAGCTCGACTGGTCCGAGCAGAGGAACCAGATCACGTCGGCGATCTCCGACGGCTGGCCGAGGCGGCGGAGCGGCAGGCCCGCCACGATCCGGTCCGTCCCCGGCGACAGGATCGCCGTCTCCACCTCTCCGGGCGCGATCGCGTTGACGCGGACCCCGAGCGGGCCGAAATCATGCGCCATCTCCCGCGTCAGCGCCTTCAGCGCCGCCTTCGAGGTCGCATAGGCCGCCCCCGCGAAGGGATGGACCCGGCTGCCCGCGATCGAGGTTACGTTGACGACAGCGCCCTTCGCCGCGGACAGCTCCTCCTTCAGCCCGCGCGCGAGGATCACGCTCGCGAAGAAATTCACGTGAAAGACATGGCCCCAGGTCTTGAGGTCGGTATCGAGCGTGGAGAGGCGGCCGCCGCCGGCCGCCTTCGGCGAGATCCCGGCATTGTTGACCAGCGCGTGAAGCTTGCCGCCAAGCTTGGCGCGGATCCCCTCGATTGCCTCGATGGTCCGGTTGGGATCGGCAAGATCGACCCGGATATGGTCCTCGCGCCCGCCGCCCCAGGGGCATTCCTCCGGGAAGGGATGGCGCGAACAGGTGATCACCCGCCAGCCCTCGCGGGCGAAGCGCATCACGGTCGCATGGCCGATCCCGCGCGAAGCCCCGGTCAGGAGCAGGGTCCTCGTGTCGCTCGTCGTCATCGCCGCCTCCGGTCGCCTGTCGTGCAGGCTATGCATTCGCCGGCGGAAGGCAACAGCGTACCGCCCTTGGCAGGGGCCGGCCGAGCGGATAACACGGGAAACGCCATGAGGATCACGCGCGATGAGAAAGCAAGACATGAACCGTGACTGGATCGCCACCGCGAGAACGCTCTCCGAAGCCCTGCCCTATCTCCAGCGCTACGCAGGTTCAGTCGTCGTCGTGAAGTTCGGCGGCAACGCGATGGGCGACGAGGATGCGATGGCCGAATTCGCCCGCGATATCGTCCTCATGCGCCAGGTCGGCGTGAACCCGGTCGTCGTCCATGGCGGCGGGCCGATGATCAACGATCTTCTCTCGCGCCTCGGCATCAAGTCCGAGTTCGTGCGCGGCAAGCGGGTGACCGACAAGGCGACCGTCGAGGTCGTGGAAATGGTCCTGACCGGCCTCGTCAACAAGCGGATCGTCCAGGCGATCATGGACGAGGGCGGCCGCGCGGTCGGGTTGTCGGGCAAGGACGACGACATGATGGTCTGCGTCGCCGACGATCCCGAGCTTGGCTTCGTCGGCAAGCCGGTCGAGATGAACGTCCAGGTCCTGCGCGACCTCTTCGCCGCCGGCATCATCCCGGTCGTGGCCCCCGTCGCCACCGGCATGGAGGCGAACGAGACCTTCAACGTCAACGGCGACACCGCCGCCGGCGCAATCGCGGCGGCGCTCAAGGCCGACCGGCTGCTGCTGCTCACCGACGTATCGGGGGTGAAGAACGAGGCCGGCGAGGTGGTGACCCAGCTCACGCCCGCCGAGGTGCGCGGCATGATCGCCAAGGGCACGATCTCGGGCGGCATGATCCCGAAGGTCGAAACCGCGCTCGCCGCCGTCGAGGGCGGGGTGCGCGCGACGGTCATCCTCGACGGCCGCCAGCCCAATGCCTGCCTGCTGGAGCTTTTCACCGATCACGGCGCCGGCTCGATCATCCGCTCGACCGAGCCGCGCGTGAAGCCGCGCGGGAAGTGACCGCGCTCGCCGAGGTCGAGGCGAAGGCCGCGCCGCACCGGCTCGCGGTCTTCGGCGGCTTCCATCCCGGGGCGGGCGACGGGGTGCCGCCGGGAACCGGAACGGTCTTCCTCCTCGGCCCGGACGAACCGGGCTTCTGGCCCCATGTGACATCCGAACCGGAATGGCGCGACGGGCGGCCCGATCCCATCGACCGATGGTCGGCGCGGGTGATCGGCGATCTCGCCCGCAGGCTCGGCGGCCCGGCGCTTTTTCCCTTCGGCGGCCCGCCTTACCATCCCTTCTACCGCTGGGCGCTTCGGACCGGGCGGGCCTGGACCTCGCCGGTGACGCTTCTCGTCCACGACCGGGCCGGGCTCTTCGCCTCCTTCCGGGGGGCGATCCTGCTCCCTGAGCGAATCGACCTGCCACCGCCGCCGCCCGCCGCACCCTGCGCGACCTGCGCCGGCCAGCCCTGCCGCTCCGCCTGCCCCGCCGGCGCGCTGACCGCGCAGGGCTACGACGTTCCCGCCTGCCACGGCTTTCTGGACACCGAAGCGGGCGCGGATTGCCTTTCTTCCGGCTGCGTCGTTCGTCGCGCTTGCCCGGTGTCGCAAGCCTATGGCAGGCTGCCCGGACAATCCGCCTATCATATGAGGCTCTTTCACACATGACCCCTGCCGGCCACCGCCGACTGATCCTGACCCGCCACGCGAAATCCGCCTGGGACGATCCGACGACCGCCGATCACGACCGGCCGCTCAACGGGCGGGGGCGCCGGGCGGCGCTGGAGCTTGGCGAATGGCTCGGGTCGCGCGGATACGAGCCGGACCAGGTGCTCTGCTCCACCGCGAGCCGCACCCGCGAGACCTGGGCGCGGATCGCCGCCGCGCCGCTCGAGGTCATGCCGGAGGTCGACTATCTCGACGCGCTCTTCCAGGCGTCGCCGGATGTCATGCTGAACGTCCTGCGCGGCGCGAACGGGGATTGCGTGATGATGATCGGGCACAATCCCGGCATCGCCGAACTGGCCGCGATGCTGCCCGCGCGGGCGCCGGTCGATCCCGATTTCCAGCGCTATCCCACCGCCGCGACGCTTGTCGTCGATTTCGAGATCGCGGGCTGGTCCGACCTCCGCCCCGGCGCCGGGAGCGTTCTCGATTTCTTCGTCCCCTCGGGCCGGGGCTGACCGCACTGGTCAACGAAAAGGCCCCGGCAAACGCCGGGGCCTTTCGCATTGGTTCGGGCCCTCAGTGGCCGAGGATCTGGCTCAGGAACAGCTTCGTCCGGTCCGACTGCGGGTTGTTGAAGAACTCCTTCGGCTCGTTCTGTTCGACGATCTGGCCCTGGTCCATGAAGATGACCCGGTTCGCCACGGCCTGGGCGAAGCCCATCTCGTGCGTGACGCAGAGCATCGTCATCCCCTCCTCGGCAAGCTCGATCATCGTGTCGAGCACTTCCTTGATCATCTCGGGGTCGAGCGCCGAGGTCGGCTCGTCGAAAAGCATGATCCTGGGCTTCATGCAGAGCGACCGGGCGATCGCCACCCGCTGCTGCTGACCGCCCGACAACTGGCCGGGATATTTCAGCGCCTGTTCGGGGATCTTCACCTTTTCGAGGAAGTGCATGGCCGTCGCATCGGCTTCCTTCTTCGGCACCTTCCTGACCCAGATCGGCGCCAGCGTGCAGTTTTCGAGGATCGTGAGATGCGGGAAGAGGTTGAAGTGCTGGAACACCATCCCGACCTCGGAGCGCACCTTGTCGATGTTCTTGAGGTCGTTCGTCAGCTCGATCCCGTCGACGACGATCTTGCCCTGCTGGTGTTCCTCCAGCCGGTTGATGCAGCGGATCAGCGTCGACTTGCCCGAACCGGACGGGCCGCAGATGACGATCCGTTCGCCCCGGTTGACGGTCATGTTGATGTCGCGCAAGACGTGGAACGCCCCGAACCACTTGTTCATGTTGGTGATCTGGATCGCGACCTCGTCGCTCACCTGCATGTGGCTGCGGTCGATCTTGCGGGTGACGGCATGTGGGTCCGACATGGGATCGCTCCTTAACGGTGTTCACGCATCAGCTTGTTCTCGAGGAACATGGAGTACCTCGACATGCTGAAGCAGATGATGAAGAAGATGGCGCCGACGAAGATGTAGGGCTCCCAGTAGATGCCCTTCCACTCGATGGAGGCGCGCACGGCGTCGGTGATGCCCTTGAGGGGATCGAGAAGCGCCACGAAGACCACGAGCGTCGTATCCTTGAAGAGCCCGATGAAGGACGACACGATGCCGGGAATCGAGATCTTCAGCGCCTGCGGCATGATGATCAGCCGCTGCGCCTTCCAGTAGTCGAGGCCGAGCGCGTCGGCCGCCTCGTACTGGCCGCGCGGCAGGGCGGCGAGGCCGCCCCGGATCACCTCGGCGATATAGGCGGCCGAGAAGAGCGTCACCATGATGATGACGCGCAGGATGATGTCGAAGTTGGTCCCCGGCGGCAGGAAGTAGTTCAAGAGGAGCGACGCCGTGAACAGGAGCGTGATCAGCGGCACGCCCCGGATGAACTCGATGAAGCCGACGCAGAGCGCCTTGACCAGAAGCATGTCCGACTGCCGGCCGAGCGCCAGCACGATGCCCATCGGCAGCGATATGGCGATGCCGGAAAGGCCGATGGTGAACGCCAGGACGAAGCCGCCGAATTCATCGGATTCGACAAGGCGCAGCCAGAAGGGCTGGCTGCGGCCGGTCATGCCGGTCAGCGCGTCGGTCAGGGGTCCGGCGGCGAAGGACCACCAGAGGAAGGCGGCCACGACCGCGACGGCCACCGCCGGCATCAGCCCGATCACCGGCGCGGCGAAGCGCAGGGCCAGGCCCGCGACCACGAATCCCGCCATCACCATGACCGGCAGCCAGATCGAGCCGCCCCAGAGCAGCCAGAAGGCCACGGCGGGGTAGACCAGCGCGAACCACATCAGGTTTGCGGGCCAGCGCTTGCCGCGCGATCCCATCAGCGCCGTAACGGCCCCGATGATGACGAGGATCACCGCCGGCAGCCATTGACCGTTGTAAGCGGAGAGCCAGAGGATCAGGAGCCCGACCACGCCCGCGGCGGCCATGAGCTTCTTCGACATCTCGTCGAAGAGCACCGGCGCGAGCGCCAGGAACAGTAGCAGAAGCGCCAGGATCGGGCGCCAGTATTCCGCCGACGGATAGAACCCGAACAGGAACTGGTTCCACCTCTCGCGGATCAACGCCCAGCAGGCGCCATGCGCCCCCTCGCCCCAGTTTGCCGCGATGATCTCGCGGCATTCGCCGAGTGAGTTTGCTTTCCAGACCCCGTGCAGGAACCACGGCAGCGAGAGCTTCAGAAGATAGACCAACACCAGGAGCCCGAGCACGGTCAGGACCGAGTTGAGCCAGCCGGAGAAGAGGTTCTCCCTCAGCCATTTGACCGCCCCGGATTCGAGGGTCGGCGGCGCCTCGGGCGGGAGCATGCTGTCGCGGACGTAGCGCGCCGAATGCGCGTGCAGATCGCTCATCTCAGCGCTCCTTCAGCTTGACGGCATTGTTGTAGACATTCATCGTCGACGAGATCATCAGGCTGAGCGCCAGGTAGATCAGCATCAGGATCAGCATGCATTCGAGCTCTCGCCCGGTCTGGTTCAGCGTGATGCCACCCAACGTGCCGCGCAGGTCCATGTAGCTGACCGCAATCGCCAAGGACGAGTTCTTCGTCAGGTTCAGGTATTGCGAGATCAAGGGCGGGATGATGACCCGGAGCGCCTGCGGCAGGATGATCAGACTCATCGTCCGGCCGGGACGCAGGCCCAGCGCAAAGGCCGCTTCGGACTGGCCCTTGGAGATCGCCATGATGCCGGCGCGCACGATCTCGGCGATGAAGGCGGCTGTATAGAGCGTGAGCCCGAGCCAGAGCGCCATCAGCGAGTTCGAGACCAGCGTCCCGCCGGCGAAGTTGAACCCGCCGAGCACCGGCACCTCGAGTGAGAAGCCGAGCGCCAGCAGGACGAGGATGATCGGCCCGAAGAGCGCGAGCAGCCGCTGCCACCACGTCGTCGGCCGGACCCCGGTCGCCTCCTGGATCGCCGTCGCCCGCCGCGCGATGGCGCGGAAGGCGAGGACGCCGCCGATGATCGCGGCCAGGGCCGCGACGGTGTTCAGGCTGATCGGCAGGAAGCCGATATACACGTCGCCGAGCGACCGTGAATAGACAGCCTTCGGGATGAAGGTGCCGCGGTTGGTGATGGCGACGGAGTCGAAGAGGACCATCGACGCGGCCGGCTCCTCGCCCGCCGCGATCATCTCGTCGGTCACCTTGAAGTCGCGCGGCTGGGGCGTGATCTCGGTGAAGACCGCGAAGGCGACGAGGATCCACAAGAGCACCGGCACGTTGCGGAACATCTCGACATAGACCGTCATCAGCTTGGAGACGAGCCAGTTCTTCGACAGCCTGAGAACCCCGACCAGGACCCCGATCACCGTGGCCGCGACACATCCGAGCACCGCGACGAGAATGGTGTTGACCAGCCCGACCAGCATCGCCCGGAAATGGGTGTCGTCGTTCGTGTAGGGTATGAGCGTCTGGTTGATGTCATAGCCGGCGCGGTACCACAGGAAGGAAAAGCTCAGGTCCTTTCCGCGATCCGCGAGGTTGCTGAAAAGGTTGTCGAGAAGCCACCAGAACCCCAGCAGGAACAGGGCCAACACGATGATCTGGATCGTGATCGACCGGTAGCGGGTATCGTAAATAAGCATCCCGAGCCGAAAGGATTCCCTCGGCGTGTCCGCGACTAGTGCCATTGCTATATCCCCATTGCCGAAGGCGTCTGCGGCTTTGCCGTCTCTTCAGGGCCGTCGGCCCCCGCCTTCAGATCATTCTAGGTTGCAAAAGAGGCGCGCGGTGTCCCGCGCGCCTCGAAGTCGTCCGGATCAGCGGAAGGGCGGCGTGTAGAGCAGCCCGCCCTGGGTCCACTGCGCGTTCAGGCCGCGCGCCAGACCGATCGGGGTCGATTCGCCGATATTGGCGGCGAAGATCTCGCCGTAGTTGCCGGAGGCCGCGATCGCGCGCTTCGCCCAGTCCTTGTCGAGCCCGAGCATCGCGCCGAGGTCGCCTTCGGTGCCGAGCATCCGGTTGATCTCCGGGTTGTTCGTGCCCTTGGCAAGCTCTTCGACATTGGCCGAGGTGACGCCATACTCTTCCGCCGCGATCAGCGCGTTGAGCGTCCAGCGGGCGATGTCGGCCCACTGGTCGTCGCCGTGACGGACGAGCGGCCCGAGCGGCTCTTTCGAGATGATCTCCGGAAGGATGATGTGGTTTTCCGGATCGGCGAAGATCGCGCGCGTGGCGGCAAGGCCCGACGCGTCGGTGGTGTAGGCGTCGCAGGCCGAGGCGAGGTACTGCTGCTCGCCTTCGGCGTTGGTCTGGATCGCGACCGGCTGGTAGGCCATGTTGTTGACCTTGAAGAAGTCGGCGAGGTTCAGCTCGGTCGTGGTGCCGGTCTGGATGCAGACCGTGGCGCCGTCGAGTTCCTTGGCCGAGGAAACGCCGAGGTCCTTGCGGACCATGAAGCCCTGACCGTCATAGTAGTTCACGCCGACGAA
Organism: Paracoccaceae bacterium; assembly: GCA_011620265.1. Classification (GTDB taxonomy): domain Bacteria; phylum Pseudomonadota; class Alphaproteobacteria; order Rhodobacterales; family Rhodobacteraceae; genus Albidovulum. Next base: position 10,609 of record WOZM01000200.1, on the reverse strand, counting down.
TGTGAACTTGAGGTCGGCATCGCGCGAGAAGGTCCAGGTCGTGTTCCGGGCCAGGAGGTCGATCTCGCCCGAGGCGAGCGCGGTGAAGCGGGTCTCGCCCGTCGTCGGGACGTACTTGACCTTCGAGGCGTCACCGAGAACCGCGGCGGCCACCGCCTTGCAGATGGCGACGTCGAAGCCTTGCCAGTTGCCATTCGCATCCGGCGCGGCGAAGCCGACGAGACCGGTGTTCACGCCGCAGACCAGTTCGCCGCGGGCCTTGACGTCATCGAGCGTCGCGGCCGACGCGAAGCCGGCCAGCAAGGCGGTCGTCGCCAGCGTCCCGAGGAATACGGATTTTTTCATACTTACCTCTTCCTGAGTTACCGCCCGATCCGGGCGGAGTGTGAAGGCCAGGTGGTCCTGGCGCTGATTATTGGGTTTGATCCCCAGTGGACGCAGTTTTGACAGATGAACCCTGAACGTCAAGAACGCATTCACCGGACCTGAAGACACCCTCGCGTTTTGACTTGATCGCTTCGGGACAGGAGTTTCCCGACCGTTCCGGCGAAATTTTCCTAGGGCCTGGGCGCGGAAATTTCCCAGAAGTAACGGGCATGCAGGAAATCGCGGCATTTCCGCGCCGCAGCATCCGCGGCGTCCTCGTCCTCGCCCCAGTGCGCGGCCTGCCAGTCCTCGTCGATTCGGGACAGGCGCCAGATCGTCTCCGGCTCGAACGCGCCGCTGGTCGCGGCGAGCCCGAGGACGAGCGATCCGGTCAGGCTGACCAGATCGTGGAGCGCGGTCAGCTCGAAGGCCGAAGCGGCGCGGATTGGCGCGGCCAGCCGCGCGAGGCTTTCGGGCGGTTGCGCGACCGGCACGACACCGACGGTGGTGACGAGGGGGGCGCCATAGCTCCGGGCGGCCCAGTCGAGCAGCGGGTCCCAGCCCTCTTCCTGCGCCGCCGCCAGCGCCTCGGGCCCCGCCGCGCGGTAGCACAGGAGATCCGAGCCGCCATAGGCGGCGATGAGGCCCGCCACCTCGTCGAATTGCGGTGCGACCTTGTCGATGGCGGCATTGGCCGAGCGGGTGACCGGCATCGCGCCGGGATCGACCACCTCCGCCACCGCCGCCCATTCGGCCGCGACCGCCTCGGCCATCGCCGGGGTCGGCAGCAGAAGCGGGCGTTTCGCCGGGCTCCGGATCGGGCGGGTGTCGAGACGGACGGTGTAGCCGCCTTCGACCGCCTCGGTGCGCACGTCCTTCCAGAACCGCTTCGCCGTCCAGCCCGTCATGCCGTCTCCCAGGCCCGTTCGAGCGCCGGCAGAAGCGCCGCGAAGTCGTGGATCACCTGTCCCGCGCCGGCCGCGCGCAGCGCCTCGGCCGGGTGATAGCCCCAGCCGACCCCGATCGTCGCCATCCCGGCGGCACGGCCCATCTCGATGTCGAAGGTGGTGTCGCCGATCATCACCGCGTTTCGCGCCTCGGTCCCGGTTTCGGCGAGGGCGGCGAGAAGCATCGCCGGATGCGGTTTCGAAGGATGATCGTCGGCCACCTGCGCGGTCACGAAATGCCCCGCGAGGCCGTGGGTGGCCAGAACGTGGTCGAGCCCGCGGCGGGACTTTCCGGTGGCGACACCGAGGAGGAGGTCCGCCCGCGCCCGAAGGCGCGACAGGGCCTCCGCCGCTCCGGGAAAGAGCGGCGAAAGCGCGTCCGCGCGCAAGGTGCCGAAACTTTGCTTGTAGGCCTCGACGATGGCGGACCGCGCCTCGGCGGGCAGGTGCGGCACCAGACGCGCCACTGCCTCGGGCAGCGACAGGCCGACGATGGAGAGCACGGCCTCGCGCGGCGGCAAGGTATGCGCGCCGGCGCCGAAAGCCTGTTCCATCGCAGCGAAGATGTGATTCTGGCTGTCGATCAGCGTGCCGTCCACGTCGAAGACGACGAGCCTCGGGGCGCCGGTCATGTCTCCTCCGCGAAGGGATCGGCGGGCACGTCGGCCTCGGACCAGCCGAGCGTCTTCCAGGTGCGCTTCATGTGATCGGGCAAGGGTGCGGTCAGGGTGATGCGCTTGGCGGTGATCGGATGGTCGAAACTGATCGAGCGCGCATGCAGATGCAGCTTACGACTGATCTCGCCGCCGAGCTGCGCGCCCCAGCCGTCGCCGAGATTCTCCTGGCCGGAGCCGCCATACTTGCCATCGCCGATGATCGGATGGCCGATCTCGGCCATGTGGGCGCGGAGCTGGTGGGTGCGCCCGGTGATCGGCACCAGCGCCACCCAGGCGGCCCGGCTGCCGAGCGCGTCGAGGACCGCGTAATCGGTCGTCGCGCGCTTGGCGCCTTCGGTCGCCTCGATCTTCGAGGGGTGGACGGCGATCATCTTCTCGCCCTCGCCGCCGCCGCCATGGCCCGGCGCCTTGACGAGGCCGAAGCGGATCGTTCCCATCTTCGGGGCAGGCACCCCGGCGACGGCGGCCCAGTAGATCTTGCGGGTGGTGCGGCCGCGAAACGCCTCCGAAAGCGCCCGCGCGATGCGGGAGGTGCGGGCGAGAAGCAGCACCCCGGACGTGTCCCTGTCGAGCCGGTGGACAAGCTTCGGGCGGTCCTTGTAGCCGAACATCAGCGCTTCGGTCAGCCCGTCGACATGGCGGTTGCCCTGCCCCGAGCCGCCCTGCGACGGCAGGCCGGGCGGCTTGTTGAGCGCGATGATATGCTCGTCCTTCCACAGAACCGCCGCCTGGATCATCTTCGCATCGGCCGCACTGATCCCGGCTTCGGGCTTCGGCGCCTGCGCATCGGATTTGGGCAAGGGCGGCACCCGCACCTGCATGCCCGGCGCGACGCGGGTCGAGGCCTTGACCCGGCCACCATCGACGCGGATCTGCCCCGTGCGGCAGAGCTTCTCGACCTGGCCTTGGGTGATCTCGGCGAACCGCCGCTTCAGCCAGCGGTCGAGCCGGCTTTCGCCGTCCTCGGCCGACACGGTCAGGGTCTTGACGCCGCTCATGCGAAGATCCCCCGCGCCGCGGCCATGCCGGCGACGATTGCCGCCAGCGACAGGATCACCGATCCGGCGACATAGGCGGCGGCGAACGTGGTCTGACCGCGTTCCCAGAGCGTGAGCGCGTCGAGCGAGAAGGCCGAGAAGGTGGTGAAGCCGCCGAGGGCGCCGGTCATCAGGAACGGCGCCATCCGCGTCGCGTCCTTGTGGGCGAGGACGACGACGATGACCCCCATCAGAAACGAACCCGCGACGTTCACTGCGACCGTGCCCCAGGGAAAGCCGGGGCCGGCAAGCCGCATCGCCGCGACATTGGTCATGTAGCGGGCCGAGGCGCCGAGCGCGCCGCCGAGGGCCACCTGGAGAAGGGTCTGGATCATGGCGCCTTCCTCTGACGCGGCGCGGGCAAAGTCAACCGGGCGAAGGGGGCTGTCTGCCCCCTCTGCGCCTCACGGCGCATTCACCCCCGAGGATATTTCGTCCAAGTGGAAGCTCAGGCGCCGCGCTTGTCGCGGAGCTTCGCGAACCAGTCGAGGCGCTTTTTCAGTTCGCGTTCGTAACCGCGCTCGACCGGCTGGTAGAAGACCGGTCGTTTCATAGCGTCGGGGAAGTAGGCCTGGCCGGAGAAGCCGTCCTCGGCGTCGTGGTCATAGGCGTAGCCGGCACCGTAGCCCTGGTCCTTCATCATCCTGGTCGGGGCGTTCAGGATATGCTTCGGCGGCGGCTCCGACCCGGTCTTGCGGGCGCTGTCGCGGGCGGCCTTGTAGGCCACATAGGCCGCGTTCGATTTCGGCGCGAGGGCGAGATAGGTCACAGCCTGTGCGAGCGCGAGTTCCCCCTCGGGGCTGCCGAGCCGTTCGTAGACCTCCCAGGCATGAAGGCAGATCGTCTGGGCCTGCGGATCGGCAAGGCCGATATCCTCGACCGACATCCGGGTGATGCGCCGCGCGAGAAAGCGCGGATCCTCGCCGCCTTCGAGCATCCGGGCGAACCAGTAGAGCGCCGCATCTGGGTCGGAGCCGCGCACGGATTTGTGCAGCGCCGAGATGAGGTTGTAGTGCTCGTCGCCCGACTTGTCGTATTTCGCCGCCCGCCGCATCAGGCGCTGCGACAGCGCCTCGGTGGTGAGCGGTTCGGCGATCTTCCACGCCGCCACCTGCTCGATGAGGTTGAGAAGCGCGCGGCCGTCGCCGTCGGCCATCTCGATCAGGGCGGCGCGGACCTCGGCCTTGAGGGGCAGCGCCCGGCCAAGTTCCTGTTCCGCCCGCTGGGCGAGACGCTCGAGGTCGGCGGGCGTGAGCCGTTCGAGGACGATCACCTGCGCCCGGCTGAGAAGCGCCGCGTTGAGTTCGAAGGACGGGTTCTCCGTCGTGGCGCCGACGAGGAGGATCGTGCCGTCCTCCATATGCGGCAGGAACCCGTCCTGCTGGGCCTTGTTGAAGCGGTGGATCTCGTCAACGAAGAGGAGGGTGCCGCGCCCCTGCCGGCGCCGCAGCTTCGCCGCCTCGAAGACCTTCCTGAGTTCCGGCACGCCGGTGAAGATCGCGCTGATCTGGACGAAGGAAAGGTCGGTCGCGTCGGCGAGAAGCCGGGCGATGGTGGTCTTGCCGACGCCGGGCGGCCCCCAGAGGATCAGCGACGAGAGGCTGCCGGCGCCGAGCATCGCGCCGAGCGGCCCGTCGGGCGACAGGACCTTTTCCTGTCCGATCACCTCCGACAGCGCCTTCGGCCGCAACCGGTCCGCAAGCGGGCGGGAGGACGCTGGTGCGGACGGGTCGGCGGCGATGTCGAAAAGGTCGGACATGAGGGCGACCATACTCTCCGCAGCGGGACGGCGGAAGGTGCGAACATGCCCGACCTTCCGGCCGGGATTCAATCCGGCGCGGGCGGCCTCAGTGCAACTTGGCCGAGAGGTCGATCTGCACGCACTGATAGTCGCCGTCGTCGATGAACATCACCGGGCCCATCGCCGCCGCGGTCAGACCGCAGCGCCCGTACCACCGCGGCCAGTTCGCCGGCGTGATCGCGATCAGCTGCGTGGCGCCTAGCTCGCGCGCCGATTTCACCATCGCGGCGACCATATAGGCATGCACCCGGCGCCGGATCATCTGCGGCGTCGAATGGAGGACGAAGACCCGGGTGCATTCCCAGATGTTCGGATCGACCGGCGCCTCTTCATAAAGAAGATCGGACGAGAGCGAGGACAGGAGCCCGCGCTGGGCATCGCGGATCATGTAGCTGTAGATGCCGCATTTCGCCGTCGTCGGCGTCAGCCGGATGCCGGCATAGACCTGGCCCACATCGTCGTGGATGGCGATCCAGCGGCTCGCCGGCGTGTCGTACTGGTCGTACTCCATGTCGAGCGCTTCGGGCAGGTTCCACTGCTTCTCGACGATGAAGGACTGCTTGCGCGCCCGAAACAGGTTCGCGAACAACTCCCCGTGGTTATGGAGATTCTCGAAGGATAGAACTGTGGTTTGCATGCGTAGTCTCCCGCTTGGTTGGTTCCTCAAGCCCTGCATGCAAATGGAAGACCGACATTGGTCTACATCAGCCTGTAATCTTTGGCGCGCTGGATGGCCTCGGCGGTCGTCCGGGCAAGCAGTTTTGTCCGGGCAGACATGAGACGGGCCTTGAGCGCACTCTCCGATATGTTCAGCTTGGCTGCTGCCGCCGCGTGCCGATCCCCCGCCGCAATCAGGCGCAGGGCCTCTATCTGAGCCGTCGTCAGACTCTCGGGCGGCTCCGTGATGTCATGGAGCCGCCGGACCAGATGCGCGATCTTGTCGACCTCCTCGTCCAGGAAGTCGCGGTCCGATCGCGCTAAACTCGAAATCGTCCGTGATCTGACGGGGCCGCAGGAGACAGTCATCCCGTAGGTCAGGCCAAAGTTCTTGGCCTCCTGAAACAAGCCGAACGGATCCGGAATGTCGATGTCGGCCCACCGGCTGGCGCCTTCCGTGCTGAACGCCCAGGCGATCGTCGGATCGCGAAGCGCATAGGCCTTTTCGGTATAGTGATCCAGCCAGTCCTGATTGTAGTTCGAAAACTGCATGAGCGGGGAGGCATAACGGATATGCAGGCCAATGAAGTATCCGGCCGGCGCCAGGAGCGACAGCGTGTGCAGGATGGGATCAAGCGTGGGCATTCCGGACATGTCCTTTTAGACAAGTTGCTTTAGTTCTGGTCAACCGTAAATTGTGAATCACTTACTGCATCTTTGAGGGTTAACATTTTGCGTACGATCAATCCCGGTCTTTTTACGAGGCTCATGCGCCTGCCAGACTCGGCACGAGTCGATCTTCTTGAATTCGTCGGAGCGACGCCAGTCGCCGATGCGCAACTTTCCGGCATGATCGACGCGATCGCCGAGAAGTTGAGCGCGGACCGGCGGAGCGTTCGTTTCGAACCGAACTGAACACGCGCCAGGGTTGCGGAGCCGACCATTTCACCAGAACATGAGAAACCCCGCCATTTGACCGGCGGGGTTTTTCCTTGCTGCATTTCCGCCTGCCGGATTACGATTCGGCCATTTCCTCGGCCTCGGTCCGCGCCTTGTCGGCCGCGCCCTTGGCCGCGGGATCGCGGTCGACGAATTCGATGATCGCCATCGGCGCCATGTCGCCGTAGCGGAAGCCGGCCTTCAGGATCCGGACATAGCCGCCCTGACGCTCCTTGTAGCGCGGGCCGAGAATCTCGAACAGCCGCGCGACATGCATGTCCTGCTTGAGCTGCGAGGCGGCCTGGCGGCGGGCGTGAAGGTCCCCCCGCTTGGCCAGCGTGATGAGCTTTTCGATGATCGGACGCAGTTCCTTCGCCTTCGGAAGGGTGGTCTTGATCTGTTCGTGTTCGATGAGCGACCCGGCCATGTTGGCGAAAAGCGCCTTGCGGTGCTCATGGGTGCGGTTCAGGCGGCGATAGCCGCGCGCGTGACGCATGTTGATCTCCTAACGTCTGTTTTGCTTTGTCCGGCGGCCCGTGGTCCTCGGTCCGCTCACCTTGGGGCTTGGCGCCCATGCTTTCCCCGCCTGCGCGGGCATTTCCGGGGGCCGTCTAGCCGACAGCCCCCGCAATTGTCAATCAGAACTGGTCTTCGAACCGCTTGGCGAGGTCCTCGATGTTCTCCGGCGGCCAGTCCTCGACATCCATGCCGAGGTGAAGGCCCATGCCCGAGAGCACTTCCTTGATCTCGTTGAGCGACTTGCGGCCGAAGTTCGGGGTGCGCAGCATCTCGGCTTCGGTCTTCTGGATCAGGTCGCCGATATAGACGATGTTGTCGTTCTTGAGGCAATTCGCCGAACGGACCGAAAGCTCCAGCTCGTCGACCTTCTTGAGGAGAAGCGGGTTGAACTCCAGCCCTTCCTCGGCCTCGCCCTTGCCGGCGGCTTCCGGCTCCTCGAAGTTGACGAAGATTCCAAGCTGGTCCTGCAGGATGCGCGCGGCATAGGCCACCGCGTCATCCGGCGTCAGCGAACCGTCGGTCTCGATCTTCATCGTCAGCTTGTCGTAGTCGAGAACCTGGCCCTCGCGCGTCGGCTGCACCTCGTAGGAGACCTTCTTGACCGGCGAATAGATCGCGTCGATCGGGATGAGACCGATCGGCGCGTCTTCCGGGCGGTTCTTGTCGGCCGCGACATAGCCCTTGCCGGTGTCGACCGTGAGTTCCATGAAGAGGTCCGCGCCCTCGTCGAGGTGGCAGATCACATGGTCCTTGTTCAGGACCTCGATGCCGTTCGATTCCGAGATGTCGCCGGCGGTGACGACGCCCGGCCCCTTGGCCGAGATCGACAGCCGCTTCGGCCCTTCGACTTCCATCTTCAGCGAGACGCCCTTGAGGTTCAGCACGATGTCGGTGACGTCTTCACGCACACCGGCCACGGACGAGAACTCGTGCAGGACGTTGTCGATCTGGACGGAGGTGATGGCCGCACCCTGAAGCGACGACATCAGCACCCGGCGCAGCGCATTGCCGAGCGTCAGGCCGAAGCCCCGCTCCAGCGGTTCGGCCGTCAGCGTTGCCTGGCGTTGCGGGTCGTTGCCCGGCTTCACATCAAGCTGCTGCGGCTTGATCAGTTCGGCCCAATTCTTGTGGATCATGCGTTCTGCCTCCATACCTGTTCCCGGACCATGTCCGAAACCCGGGAACGCCCGAGGAAAATAAACGAAAGCGACCCGGGCCGTGCGACGGCACGGCCCGGGGCGCTGATAACCTTGTCAGACGCGACGGCGCTTCGGCGGACGGCAGCCGTTATGCGCGATCGGCGTCACATCACGGATCGAGGTGATGTTGAAGCCGACGGCGGCCAGCGCGCGGAGCGCGGATTCACGACCCGAGCCGGGGCCCTGAACCTCGACCTCGATGGTCTTGACGCCGTGCTCCTGCGCCTTCTTGCCGGCGTCTTCGGCGGCCATCTGGGCGGCATAGGGCGTCGACTTGCGCGAGCCCTTGAAGCCCATCGTGCCGGCCGAGGACCAGGCGATCGCATTGCCCTGGACGTCGGAGATGAGGATCTTGGTGTTGTTGAACGAGGAATTCACATGAGCAACGCCTGCGGCGATGTTCTTGCGTTCCTTTTTCTTCATACGGGTCTTATCGCGTGCCATTTCTCAACGCCCCTTATTTCTTTTTGCCGGCAATGGCCTTCGCGGGGCCTTTGCGGGTGCGAGCGTTGGTGTGGGTCCGCTGACCGCGCACCGGCAGGTTGCGACGATGACGCAGGCCGCGGTAGCAGCCGAGGTCCATCAGACGCTTGATGTTCATCTGGACTTCGCGGCGAAGGTCGCCTTCGACGGTGTAGTTCGCGTCGATGTGCTCGCGGATCGCCAGAACCTCGGAGTCGCTCAGTTCGTTCACCCGGCGCGCGGCGTCGATCTTGACCGCTTCGCAGATCTTCCTGGCAACGTCGTTGCCGATGCCGTGGATATAGGTGAGGGCGATGGGGACGCGTTTCCCCGTCGGGATGTTGACGCCAGCAATACGTGCCACGCGTATCTTCCTTTCGTTGCGGTTCCGTAATGCCGGAACCTTTTTTCACAACACTGGCCCGAGGGCACGAGGCCTCCGGGCCGGCTTCTTCCGGATTGATTCGCCCGGGGCAAAACCCCAGCAAATCAAGACGATTCTCAATCGAGACGCTGTGAACTAGAGGGTTTCCCCAGCCGCGTCAAGACGACTTGGCCTGATCGAGCACATTGGCGATGGCTTTCGCCACCTGGTCGATTTCCGCCAGCCCGTCGACAGTGAAAAGATCGCCCGCGTGATAATAGTAGCCGATCAGCGGCGAGGTCTTCTTGTAGTACTCCATCAGCCGGGTCTTGAGGCTTTCGGCATTGTCGTCGGCGCGGCGGCGAAGATCGGTCGATCCGCATTCGTCGCAAACACCCTCGGCCTTCGTCGGCCTGGTCTTGTCGTGATAGACCTCGCCGCACTGTCCGCAGGTGAAGCGGCCGGAGATCCGCTCGACGAGCGCCTCGTCGTCGACGCGCATCTCGATCACCGCGTCAAGCCGGTTGCCCGAGCGCTTTAGCAGCGCGCCGAGCGCGTCGGCCTGGGCGAGGGTGCGGGGGAAGCCGTCGAAGATGAAGCCCCTGGCGTTTTCGCCAGCCAGCTTTTCCTCGATCAGCCCGATGACGATCTCGTCGGTGACAAGGTCGCCGCGATCCATGACCTCGGCCACCTTCCTGCCCATCTCGGTCCCCGAGGTCCGCGCCTCGCGCAGCATGTCGCCGGTCGAGAGGTGCACCATGCCGCGTTCCTCGACCAGTCGACGGGCCTGAGTCCCCTTGCCCGCCCCCGGCGGCCCGAGCAGAATGATATTCGTCATCTCTGTCCCCCTAGCGACGAGTCGGCGCCTTGCGTGCCCCACCCCGCTTTTTCCCGCGCAACTGGGACTTCTCGATAAGCCCTTCGTACTGATGCGCCAAGAGATGCGACTGGATCTGGTTGATCGTGTCCATTGTCACCGACACGACGATGAGAACCGAGGTGCCGCCGAAGTAGAACGGGATCGCGAGTTGCGAGCGCAGGATTTCCGGCAGAAGGCAGACCGCGGCGAGATAGGCCGAACCCACGACGAGCACCCGCGCCACGACATAGTCGAGGTAGTCGACCGTCTTCGCGCCCGGGCGGATGCCGGGAATGAAGCCGCCCTGGTTCTTCAGGTTCTCCGCCACGTCGTCGGATTTGAACGAGACGTTGGCGGTGTAGAAGTAGGCGAAGAAGACGATCATCGCCGTGAAGAACAAGAGGTAGAGCGGCTGGCCGGGGCCGAAATAGGCGAGGATCGTCGACATGATCGGCCCGGTCTGGGAGCCGGAGAAGGTCGAGATCGTGGTCGGCAGCAGAAGCAGCGAGGAGGCGAAGATCGCCGGGATGACGCCCGCCGGGTTGACCTTGATCGGCAGGTGCGAGGACGAGCCGTCATAGACCTTCATGCCGACCTGACGCCGCGGATACTGGATATGGATCTTCCTCAGCGCCCTTTCCATGAAGACGACGAAGGCAATGACCGCGATGATCATGATGATGACACCGATGATCACCGGCGCCGAGATCGCGCCGATCCGGCCCTGTTCGAGGAATTGCGCCATCGCTTCGGGAATGTTCGCGACGATGCCGACGAAGATG
>WOZM01000294.1 GCA_011620265.1 Paracoccaceae bacterium | reverse complement strand
CGCCGGTCTTCGACGGGCCGGAGGACCGCAACGGCCGGCGCAACCACGACGAGGCGGCGTTCTGGTCGCGGCTTCTGGAGGGCGCGCTGCCCTATCCGTCGCCCGAGGGGCCGCTGGTGCTTCTCGGCGATGCCAATCTCGATCCCGTGGACGGGGACGGCCGGGCGGAGGCGCTGGAGGCGCTGCTGACGGGCCCGCGCTTTCAGGACCCGAGGCCCGCGAGTGCGGGCGGCGCGGCGGCGCAGGGCGGCGCGAATGGCGGGCAGGCGGGCGACCCGGCGCTCGACACCGCCGACTGGGTCGACGCTCCGGGGCCGGGGAATTTGCGGGTGGACTATGTGCTGCCCTCGGCCGCGTTGCGGGTAACGGCGGCGGGCGTCTGGTGGCCGGAGCCGGGCAGCGCCGCGGCGGCGCTGGCCGAGGCGGCGTCGCGCCATCGCCTCGTCTGGGTCGATCTCGACCTGCCCTGAGCGTCGGTAAGGTGGGTTCAAACCCACCTTACGGGCGGTGGGACCGCTGAGCCGAAGGAGACCGGGGCCTCGGTAAGGTGGGTTTGAACCCACCTTACGCAGGGGGCAGGAATCGACCAGCAGGATGGCGGCCGGCACCAGCGGCAGATCCCGGCCACCGTGGCCGGAGCGAAGCCAGCGATGATCATCAGGGCGGGAGGCGACAGGACGAGGGAGGCCATGTGTGGATGCCGAGCGTGGCGAAGGCACAGGCTATAGCGTTTCGGGTTTGCTTTTAATCGGAATTCGAACCTTTGTCGTTCGAATTCCGATCCTTGCCATCTCGACATGAACACGAAGCGCTTCAGGGCAATGATCCAAGGCTCGCCCGGACGGCTGGTCGGAACAAGCCCGGTATTCCCTGCCCCCGGCGTCAGGGCGCGAAGCGTTCGAGCGCCTTGCGGTAGACCTCGGCATCGACATTGCCACCGGAGGCCACGACGATCACCGTGTCGCCCGCGATCTCGCCCGGATGGTAGAGCGCCGCGGCCAGAGCCACCGCCCCGCCGGGTTCGATCACCACATGGAGCCGCGCGAAGGCGGCGGCCATCGCGGCGAGCGCCTGATCCTCGGTGACGGCAAGGCCCGGTCCGCAGAGGCGCGCGAGGATCGGGAAGGTGATCCGGCCCGGTTCGGGCGTGACGATCGCGTCGCAGAGCGACCCCGAGAGCCGGGCGTTCCGCTCGATCCGGCCCGAGGCGAGCGAGCGCCTCGCATCGTCGAAGCCCTCGGGTTCGACCGTCCGCACCCGCATCCCCGGTGCCTTCGCCTCGAGCGCCAGCGCGATCCCGGAGGTCAGCCCGCCGCCGCCGCAGGGCACCAGGACCTCGGCCCCGGCCACCCCGGCCTCGGCCGCCTGTTCGGCGATCTCGAGTCCGGCCGTGCCCTGCCCGGCGATGACCTGCGGCTCGTCGAAGGGCTTGATGAGCGTGAGGCCGCGATCCTCGGCCAAGGCCGCGCCGATCGCGTCGCGGTCGCCAGTGGCGCGGTCGTAAAGCACGACCTCGGCGCCCAAAGCGCGGGTATTGGCGATCTTCACGCGGGGCGCGTCGGCCGGCATCAGGATCACGCAAGGTGCCCCATGCTCCCGCGCCGCCTGCGCGACGCCCTGCGCGTGGTTTCCCGACGAGTACGCGATCACCCCTCGCGCCCGCGCCTCCGGCGAAAGCGCCGAGACCGCCGACCAGCCGCCACGGAACTTGAACGATCCCGTCTGCTGGAGGCATTCCGGCTTCACCAGGACCCGCCGCCCGGCGATCTCGTCGAGAAAGGGCGAGGACAGAAGCGGCGTCCGCAGCGCATGGCCCTTCAACCGGGCGGCCGCCGCCTCGATCATCCCGATATTCATCGCATCAACTCCAGCCAGGCGGTGAGGGCGGCGAGGCTTTCGGCCTCGTCGAGGAAGGGGACATGGGCGCGGTCGGGGACGTTCGCGTAGACCATGTCGGGGCGCCGCCGCCGCATCTCGGCCGCCGTCGCCTCCGACAGGAGGTCGGAATTCGCGCCCCGGATCAGTGCCAGCGGCAGCCCGGCGCAGGCGTCGAAGAGCGGCCAGAGATCGACCTCGGGTCCGTCGAAGGCGGCGAGGAAACTGGTGCGCAGCTCCGGATCGTAGCGATTGTGCAGGCCCTTCTGAACCTCGATGTAAAGCCGTTCGGCGAAGGCGCGCCAGCGCGTCTCGGGGACGTTCGCGAAGCCGGTCATCGCCTTCGGCATCCGGGCGACAAGCTCGTCCATCGTCCTGGCCGCCGGGTTGCGGCCGACATAGTCGAAGATCTTCTCCAGCCCCGCCCGCTCGATCACGGGGCCGATATCGTTGAGGCAGAGGCCGAGGAGCCGGTCATGCGCGGTCGCCGCCAGCATCATGCCGATGAGCCCGCCGCGAGAGGTTCCGAGCACCGCCGCCTGGTCGAGACCGAGATGGTCGAGAAGTTCGAGCGCGTCCTGCGCCTCGCGCGGGACGGTATAGCTCGCCGCCCCGGTCCACTGAGACCCGCCGCGCCCGCGATAGTCGGCGCGGATCAGCCGGACATGGGAGAGGTGTGGCGCGACGAAATCGAAATCGGTCGAGGCGCGGGTGAGGCCGGCGAGGCAGAGGATCGGCAGCCCCTCGCCCGCGTCGCGATAGGCGAGGCGGGCGTCGTCGGAGGCGGTGAAGTGGAGAAGTGTCATGGGCGCGCGATCTCGGGAATGGGGGAAAGGTCCGAAAGGACGTGATGCGGCCGTGCGGGCAGCCGGTCCATCGGCTGGCCCGCCCGATTGACCCAGGCGGTGCGGAAGCCGAAGCCCGAGGCCGCCGCCGCGTCCCAGCCGTTCGACGAGACGAAAAGGACGTCGTCGGGTGGGCAGCCGAAGCGCGCCGTCACCAGCCGGTAGACCCGCGCGTCGGGCTTGAAGACGCCGACGCTCTCGACCGAGAGCGTGTCGTCGAGGAATTCGCCGATCCCGGCCGAGGCGACGGCGCCGGCGAGCATGTCGGGCGAACCGTTCGACAGGATCGCGGTGGCGAGGCCCCTGTCCTTCAGGTCCGCCAGCATCGCGGGGACTTCGGGATAGGCCTGAAGCTCCCGGTAAAGCGCCAGCAGCCGCTCGCGCAGATCCGGGTCGGACAGCCCCGCCGCCTCCAGCGCCCAGTCGAGCCCGTCCTGCGTCAAGGTCCAGAAATCGGTGTGCCGGCCCATGACGGCGCGGAGCCAGGTATATTCGAGTTGCTTGCGCCGCCAGTCCTCGGCCAGTTTCGGCCAGATCGCGGCCAAGTTCTCGCGCCCCGGCTCGGCGGCGGCGAGGCGGGCGGCGGCGGTCACGTCGAAAAGCGTGCCGTAGGCGTCGAAGATGCAGGTCGTGACGGTCATGCGTCCCCCTTTCGGCGCCAGACTGGCGCGGGCAGGGGCAGGGGGCAAGGGCCGAAATGTCCCCCGTACAATGGCGGCGCGGCGGCGATGCCGCCGGCGCGGAAGAGCGCCCATGCGATGGTCACAAGATGAAAGACGACGACGATGGCAAGCGCCGTGTGCACCCGTGCCGCGCCTCGATGAAGGTCGGCCCGCCACCGGCGCGGGCGCGGCCCAAGGCGTCCTTCGCGGCGTTGCAGACCTGCGTCACGTCCTGTCCGTCCACCCTGCGCCCATCCGCTGCGGCTCGACCTCGCCAACATGCGGTTCCGGATCGACCAGGCCCGGCGCGGCTGGCTCGGGCCGGGTGACGTCCTCAACACCCGGCCGTGGCGGGAGCTTTCGACTCTCCTCCGCCGGGGGGCGGGGCGATGAGACGCGGGCGTGATGCCGGGCACCGCCATCCTCGCCAGCCTGATCGCCGGGAGTGTCACGGACCTCCGGCACCGTCCCGCTCCGGCGCCACGCCGGCTGAGGGAGGCGGAACGCCCCCTTCTTCGCCTGTTTCGCGGCGGGCGTCCTGATCGCTCTGTCCTTCCTTCACCGCATTCGGGAAAGCCTCGCGCTCGGTCCGCGGGCGCCGCTGCCGCTGCTTGCCGGCTGTCTCGTGACGTTCCCGGCCAACAGCCAGCTCACGATGCCGGCCTGCGCCGCAGCCGCGCCTTGATGCCGAGGAGGAGCAGGATCTGCCCCGCCACAAGCGGCGCGAAGCTCAGCCCGACGGCGAGGGCCAGCCCCTCCGCGCCGGGATGCGGCAGGTCTAGAAGGCGCGACAACTCCGGCAGTCCGACCGCCAGCGCGATCAGTGCCGCGCAAAACGCGATGGCCGCCCAGACATAGGGGTTGCGGGTCACGTCGTTGACGAACATCCGCCCGCCGTCCGACCGCACGTTGAAGACGTTCCAGAGCTGGGCGAGCGCCAGCGTCAGGAAGGCGACCGTCACCGCCCGCCGCCCGTCGAGCCCGAGCCAGTAAAGCGCGAGCGCGAAGGCCGCGAGGGTGGCGAGCGTGATCAGGCCGCCGAGGATCCCGATCAGCGTCCATTCCGGCCGCCCGGCGATCGGCTCGGACGGGTCGCGCGGCGGGCGTTTCATCACGTCGCCGTCGCCCTTGCCGAGGCCGAGCGCGAAGGCGGGAAAGACATCGGTGACGAGGTTGAGAAAGAGGATCTGGAGCGGCAGCAAGGGCGGCGGCAGGCCCGCGCCCACGGCGAGGCCGACGACCAGCACCTCGCTGACATTGCAGGACATGAGGTAGACCACGAACCTGCGGATATTGTCGAAGATCACCCGCCCCTGCCGCATCGCCGCGATGATCGTCGCGAAGGCGTCGTCCTTCAGCACCATGTCCGCCGCCTCGCGCGCGACCTGGGTGCCGCGCAGGCCCATCGCGATGCCGATATCGGACTTCTTCAGCGCCGGGGCGTCGTTCACCCCGTCCCCGGTCATCGCCACGACCTCGCCCGCCTCCTGGAAGAGCCGGACGAGCGTCAGCTTCGTCTCTGGCGCGACGCGCGCGAAGATATCCGCCGCGAGAACCCGCGCGCGCAGGGCCGGGTCGGCCGTGTCGGGGTCGAAATCCCGCAGCTCGCGCCCCTCGATCACCGTCAGCCCGTCGGTGCCGAGGCCTGCATGGCGGGCAATGGTCGCGGCCGTGTCGGCATGATCGCCGGTCATCATCACGATCCGCACCCCGGCATCGAGGCCCGCGCGGATGGCGGCGGGCACGTCGGCGCGCAGCGGATCGAGGAAGCAGACCAGCCCGATCAGCGTCAAGCCCGAATAGGGGTCTTCGTCCGGGCTGCCGGCCCGCTTCGTCGCCAGCGCGAGAAGCCGCAACCCCTCCTGCGCCGCCGCCGTCTGGCGCGCGGCCCAGCCGGCGCGGGAACCGGCATCGAGCGGGGCGGGACCGTCCGGCCGCAGCTCTGCGGTGCAGGCCTCGATCACCGCTTCCGGCGCGCCCTTGACCGCGTAGCAGAAGGCGTCGCCGTCGCGATTTACCGTTGCCATCATCGCGCGGTCGGGATCGAAGGCGTGTTCGGCGACCTCGGGGTGGCGCGCCTTCACCGCCTCCGGGTCGAACCCCGCTGCCGCCGCCGCATGAAGAAGCGCGATCTCCATCGGGTCGCCGCTCCGGTCCTCGGCCGAGCCGTCGCCGGGTTCGGCGTTGTTGCACAGGACCCCGATCCGCAAGGCGAGTTCGAGCCGGCCGTCTTCGGCGGCTGGCCCATCGGGGGTCATCTCCACATCGGCGCCAGCGAGGAGATAGCGCACCGCCGCCATCTCGTTTTCCGTCAGCGTCCCGGTCTTGTCGGTCAGGATCAGCGTCGTCGCCCCCAGCGTCTCGACCGAGGAAAGCCGGGTGATGACCGCGTTGCGCGCCGCCATCCGCCACATGCCCCGCGCGAGGCAGAGCGTCGCGACGATCGGCAGGCCCTCGGGCACCGCCGCCACGGCGAGCGCGATCCCGGTTTGCAGCATGTCGCCCGGCGGGTGGCCGCGCAGCACCCCCACCGCGACCATCACCCCGGCGAGCCCGAGCGTCAGCCAGACCAGCCGGTGCCCGAGCCGGTCGAGCCGCCGCTCAAGCGGTGTCACCTCGGCGTCCGACGCCTCGACCAGCGCGCTGATCCGGCCGACCTCGGTCGCCATGCCGGTCGCGACGACAATGCCGAGACCCGCGCCCTGCGTGATCGCGCTGCCCTTGTAGACCATGCTCGCGCGGTCGCCGATCTCCGCCTCTGCGCCGACGGGGGCGGTGCCCTTGACGACCGGAACCGATTCCCCGGTGAGGACGGATTCGTCGCTTTGCAGGTTCGACGCCTCGATCAGCCGGAGATCGGCAGTCACCATGTCGCCCGCGTCGAGGATGACGATGTCGCCCGGCACCAGATCGCGCGCATCGATCCGGTGCGCCTTGCCCGCGCGGCGCACCAGGGTCCGCACCTCGGCGATGCGCAGCAGCGATTCCATCGAGCGCGCCGCGCGCAGCTCGGTGAAGAAGCCGATGGTGCCGTTGATCAGGAGAACGACGACGATCGCCGCGGCTTCGGGCAGGTCGCCGAACGCGAACGAAATCGCGGCGGCGGCCGCCAGAAGCCAGACGATGATGCTGTTGAACTGGTGGACGAGGATCGTGACGGCGCTCTTCGCCTTCTGCGCGCGCAGCCGGTTCGGGCCGTGGAGACGGCGCCGCCTTGCCGCCTCGCGCAGGCTGA
Source organism: Paracoccaceae bacterium (assembly GCA_011620265.1). GTDB lineage: Bacteria > Pseudomonadota > Alphaproteobacteria > Rhodobacterales > Rhodobacteraceae > Albidovulum. The sequence goes on along the minus strand of WOZM01000294.1, from coordinate 25,237 downwards.
GGCCCTGCGCGGGGTCGCAGGCGAGCGCCGCCGCCACTTCGGCCGCGGGCACCGCGTGCGGCTTGTCCACGGCGAGCTTCGGCATCTCTTCATCCGTCACGCTGCGGCGGGGTGCGATGGCAGCGGGTGGATGCGCCTCAGACCGGCGTCGCGTGCTTGACATGCGCGATCTTGGCCACCTCGGCCACCGTCTCGATCGTCTCGCGCTCGGCATCCGCCTCGCCCGTGGCAAAATGCCCCATGCAACGGGTGGACAGGTCGAACCAGTCGCGGATGTCCTCGGCAAGCCATTCGGCGGACTGCGCCTGCCAGTCCTGCATCGCCGTCGCCGCCGCCCCGATATCGGCGCGCCCGTCGCCGAAGAGCGCCTTGCTCATCCGGATCGAGGCCCGCGCCGCATCATGGCGGCGCTCGAACCAGCGTTTCGAGAATGCCTCGGTCTCGTCGAGGAGCTTTTCCTGGATCTCCAGGAACTGGTGCACCTGCGGGCCCGCCACCGGGTTGAGCGACAGGGCGGCAAGCGCCTGTCGGCCTAACTCGGCGACGGGGTTCGTGTCGGCTGTTTTCGTGGCCATCGGATGCCCCCTCGGGAAGGTTCATGAAACGCAACGCACAATCGCGCGTTCGGCCGGTCGCGGCATTGATGCCGATCAAGCCGACCCCTCTGCGCGCCCCGCCGGTCCCGACCCGAGCGCGCCGGTTGATCCGGATCAACGATGTCGCGGCGATGCCGAAGCCCGCCGGCGTCGATATCCGGCAGCTTTCGCGCGGGATCTTGCCGAAAGTCGTCTGATCGCGCGACATTGACCTCTGTCAGGGTCGGCGCCCGGCGCTCGTGTAATGTCGGAGCATCGGCCGGCAGGGCCGGCATGACGGAAGGGTCGCCTTGGTTGACAGCACGCATATAGGCCACATCGCCGCGATCGAGGGCAGCATCGCCGATATCCGGTTCGAGACGGCGCTGCCGGCGATCAGGACGCGGCTGGTGACGCTCTCCGATCCCGCCATGACGATCGAGGTGGCGAGCCTGCCCGACCGCGAGACCGCGCGCGGGCTGGTTCTGAACCCGACGGCCGAGCTTCGCCTCGGGATGCCGGTGCGCGATACCGGGCAACCGCTCGGCGTTCCCGTGGGCGAGGCGCTTCTCGGCCGGATGCTGAACCTCTTCGGTGACACGATCGACGGCAAGCCGCCTCCCGAGGACATGCCGCGCCGCTCGATCCACGGCCGGCCGGTGCCGCTTGCCCGGCGCCGCGCCGAGGGCGAGATATTCGAGACCGGGATCAAGGCCATCGACCTTCTGAGCCCCCTGGAGCGGGGCGGCAAGGCCGGGCTTTTCGGCGGCGCCGGCGTCGGCAAGACCGTGCTCGTGACCGAGATGATCCACAACATGGTCGCGGAATATCACGGCATCAGCCTTTTCTGCGGCATCGGCGAACGCTGCCGCGAGGCCGAGGAGCTTTACCGCGATATGCAGGAGGCAGGGGTTCTCGACCGCACCATCATGGTCTTCGGCCAGATGAACGAAACGCCTGGCGTGCGCTTCCGCGTCGGCCATGCGGCGCTGACCATCGCCGAATATTTCCGCGACGACCTCAGGCGCGACGTGCTTGTCCTCATCGACAACATCTACCGCTTCGTCCAGGCCGGGTCCGAGGTCTCGGGCCTGCTTGGCCGCATTCCCTCGCGCGTCGGCTACCAGCCGACGCTCGGCACCGAACTGGCGGAGCTGGAGGAGCGGATCTGCTCCACCGACCGCGGCAGCATGACCTCGATCCAGGCGGTCTATGTGCCCGCCGACGATTTCACCGATCCGGCGGCGACGCATACCTTCTCGCATCTCTCGGCCTCGATCGTGCTGTCGCGGAAGAAGGCGTCGGAGGGGCTCTATCCCGCCATCGACCCGCTCAAGTCCTTCTCCAAGATGCTGACGCCGGGTGCGGTCAGCGAGCGGCACTACCGCGTCGCGCGGGCGGTCCGGAACACGCTTTCCGAATACGACGACCTCAAGGACATCATCGCGATGCTCGGGCTCGAGGAACTCTCGGAGAAGGACCGCGCCATCGTCCGCCGGGCGCGGCAGATCGAGCGGTTCCTGACCCAGCCCTTCCATTCGACCGAGAAGATGACCGGACTTCCGGGCCGGCTGGTGCCGCTGTCCGACACGCTTTCCTCCTGCGAGCGGATCCTCGGCGACGAGTTCCGGGACCGCCCCGAAAGCGCCTTCTACATGATCGGCACGGTGGACGACATCGGGGCGGGGGAGGCGCGCGGCGATGCGGCTTAGAATCGTCCTTCCCGACCGGATTCGCCTTGATGTCGAGGTCCGCCGGATCGTCGCCGAGGCGCCCGACGGCAGCTTCGGGCTGCTGCCCAACCATATCGACTTCGTCTCCGCGCTCGCCCCCGGCATCCTCGTCTACGAGGACAGCGCGGGGCGGGAGCGCTATGCCGGGATCCAGGCCGGCACCCTCGTCAAGATCGGCGACGAGGTGCGGATCGCCACCGCGAACGCGGTGCTGGGCGATGATCTTGAAATCCTGCAGCGCCGCGCCCGGACCGTCTTCCGCGAAGCGGAGGAGCGCGAGCGCGCCGCCCGGTCGGCGCTCGCCCGGCTCGAGGCGCAGATGGTGCGCCGCTTCCTCGAACTGGAGCAGACGCCATGACGGGCGCCGACGACATCCGGCACGAGGCCGACGAGATCCTGCGCAAGGCGCGGCAGAAGCAGGAGGCGCAGCGCCGTCCGCGACACAGCGCGTGGTACGGGCTCGGGCTTTTCGGGCTTGTCGGCTGGGCGGTCGCGGTGCCGACCGTCGCGGGCGTCGCGCTGGGCCTCTGGATCGACGCGCGGACCGGGTCGGAGACGTCCTGGACGCTCGTCCTGCTGATTGCCGGCGCGGCGCTCGGCTGCGCCAACGCCTGGTACTGGGTCCAGCGCGAGGGGCGCGGCGATTGAAACGGAGGTGACACGATGACGGCGACACTTGTCCTGACCCTGGCCGCGGGGGCGGCCTTCGGCGCTCTCTATTTCGGCATCCTGTGGCGATCGGCCCGGACGCTGACCGCAAGCGGCCGCTACCGCGCCTTTGCGCTGGCGGCCTTCGCGCGGGTGGCGCTGATCCTCGCCGTGCTCGCGCTCTTCGTCCGCCTCGGCGGCGGCGCGGCCGAGATCGCCGCGGCGGGGGCGGGCTTCGTCGCGGCGCGCGAGGCCCTGAAGCGCCGGGTCGCGCGGAAGCCGGCGGCGGGCTGACGATGCAGATCAGCCCCGACCAATGGATCCTGGCGCAATGGCCGCTTTTCACGCTCAACGCCACCATCGCCTTCACCTGGCTGGTGATGGCGGTCCTCTGCATCGGCTCCTGGCTCATCACCTCGCGGCTCTCGACGGGGGAGTCGGTGTCGCGCTGGCAGGTCATGCTGGAAGTCGTCGTCACCGCGATCCGCGACCAGATCGCCGAGATCGCCGAGATCGGAGCGGAGGTGGGCGACCGCTACCTGCCGTTCATCGGCACGCTCTTTCTCTTCATCGCCACGTCGAACCTTCTCTCGGTCGTGCCGGGCTACCAGCCGCCCACGGGCTCGCTTTCCACCATCGCCGCGCTGGCCATCGCCGTCCTGATCGCGGTGCCCGCCTTCTCCATCGTCGGGCAAGGGCTCGCCGGCTATCTCAAGACCTATCTCCGGCCGACGCCGCTCATGCTGCCCTTCAACCTCGTGGCCGAGGTCTCGCGCACCGTCGCCCTTGCCGTCCGGCTCTACGGCAACGTGATGAGCGGCACGGTCATCGCGGGGATCGTCATCAGCATCGCGCCCTTCTTCTTCCCGGTGATGATGCAGGTCCTCGGCCTGCTCACCGGCTTCATCCAGGCCTACATCTTCGCGGTCCTCGCGATGGTCTACATCGCCTCGGCCGCCCGGACGCAAGGGTCCGCGTCCCCCGCAGAAAACGCAGAAAACGCCAACCGAAAGGAACAATGATCATGGACGCCTCCGTCTGGATCGCCATCGCCTCCATCGTCACGGCAGGGCTGACCATCACCATCGGCGCGATCGCCCCGGCGCTCGCCGAGGGGCGCACCGCCGCGCAGGCGCTGATGGCGATCGCCCAGCAGCCCGATGCCTCGAACACGATCACCCGGACGCTCTTCGTCAGCCTCGCGATGATCGAATCGACCGCGATCTACTGCTTCGTCGTCGCGATGATCCTGCTCTTCGCCAATCCCTTCGTGGACATCGCGGCCACGGCTGCCGGAGGATAGAACCGTGCAGATCGACTGGCTGACCGTCGCGGCGCAGCTTCTGAACTTCCTCGTCCTGGTCTGGCTCCTGAAGCGTTTCCTCTTCGGCCCGATCACCGAGGCGATGGCGCGGCGCGAGAAACGCATCGTGGACCGGCTGTCGGACGCCCGCCACGCAAGGGAAGAGGCCGAAGCCGAGGCCGAGGCCTTGCGCGCGCGGCAGCGCGCCCTCGACGCGGACCGCGAGGCCGAGATGGCGAAGGTCCGGGCCGGGGCGGAGGAGCTTCGCGCCCGGCTGGAGCGGGAGCTGCGCGCGGAGGCCGAGCAGAAGCGCGCCGCCTGGCTCGACCACCTGAAGGCGGACCGGGCCGAGATCGTCCTTGCCATGCAGAAGCGCGCCGCCGCGCATATCCGCGACACCGTGCGCCGTATCCTCGCGGAATTCGCCGATAGCGATCTTGCCGACCAGATCGCCTCGGAATTCGCGCTCCGTCTCGAACGGCTCGAGGAAGAGGACCGCCAGCGGCTCGCGATGACGGCCGCGAAGCTGCACGAACCGGCGCTCGTCGAAAGCGGGATGGAGCTGCCCTCCGCCGCCCGCAGCCGCATCACCCGGGCGATCCATAACCACCTCGCCGACGGGATCGAGGTGGAGTATCGCACCGCCGGCGACGTGCTCTTCGGCATCCGCCTGACGCTCGGCCACAAGGTCCTCGACTGGTCGGCCGGACGCTACCTCGACCGGATCGAGACGCTCGTGGACGAAAGCCTCGACAGCGCGGCAAGCGAGGCGGCCGATGCGGCCTGAAAGCTCCGACCTCCCCACGACGTTCGCCGGCAGCCTCTTCGACCGGATGGACCGGATCCTGACCGAGACGGCGCCGGCGGTCGAGATCGCCGACATCGCCCGCGTCCTGTCGGTCGGCAACGGCATCGCCCGGATCGCCGGCTTTCCCGACCTGCGCGCGGACGAGATCGTCACCTTCGCCGGCGGCCAGATCGGCATCGCCTCGAGCCTCGCCGCAACCAGCATCGGCGTGATCGTGCTCGGCGGGACCGAGCGCATCCGCCCCGGCGACAAGGTCCGCCGCACCTGGCGCGTCGTCGATACGCCGGTGGGTGCCGCGCTTCTCGGCCGCGTCGTCGACGCGCTCGGCCAGCCGCTCGACGGCGCCGGGCCGCTCGGCGCGCATGACCGCGCGCCGGTGGAACGCACCGCTCCGCCGATCATGCACCGCGCGCCCGTGAGCGCGCCGCTGCAGACCGGCATCAAGGCCATCGACGCGGCGATCCCCATCGGCCGCGGCCAGCGCGAGCTGATCATCGGCGACCGGCAGACCGGCAAGACCGCCATCGCGGTCGACACGATCCTGAACCAGCGCGGGACCGGGGTCCTCTCGATCTACTGTGCCATCGGCCAGCGCGCCTCCGCCGTCGCCCGGGTGATCGAGACGCTGCGCAAGGGCGATGCGCTCGACCGCACGATCGTCGTGGTGGCGGGCGGCGACGACGCGCCGGGCCTCCAGTTCATCGCGCCCTATGCCGCGACCGCGATGGCGGAGCATTTCATGGCCGAGGGCCGCGATGTGCTCATCGTCTACGACGACCTCACCCGCCATGCCCGCGCCTACCGCGAACTGTCGCTGCTTCTGCGCCGGCCGCCGGGGCGCGAGGCCTATCCCGGCGACATCTTCTATATCCACTCGCGGCTTCTGGAACGCGCGACGCGGCTCCGGCCGGAACAGGGCGGCGGGTCGCTGACCGCGCTTCCGGTGATCGAGACCCAGGCCCAGAACATCTCGGCCTATATCCCCACGAACCTCATCTCCATCACCGACGGGCAGATCTACCTCTCGCCCGACCTCTTCGAGAAGGGCCAGCTTCCGGCGATCGACATCGGCATTTCGGTCAGCCGCGTCGGCGGCAAGGCGCAGCTTCCGGCCTTTCGCGCGGTCGCGGGCGACCTCAGGCTCTTCTATGCCCAGTTCGAGGAGCTCGAGACCTTCGCCCGCTTCGGCACCCAGATCGACGCCGAGACCCGCCGCAGGCTCGACCGCGGGCTCCGGGTGCGCGAGGTGCTGAAGCAAAGGGAGCACGACCTGTTCGACGTGCCCGCCCAGATCGCGGCACTTCTCGCCGCGACCGAAGGGCTCTTCGACGCCATCCCCGCCGACCGCGTGGCCGAGGCAGGCCCCCGCGCGGCGCGCGCGGCGCGCGACGCCTGCCCCGATCTCTGCGCCGCGATCGAGACGGGCGGCGCCCTCGACCCGACGGGCCGCGCGGCGCTGATCGACGCAATTGCGGCCGCCCTCGCGGACATGACGGGTCCGGAGGCCGGCGATGCAGACGCTTGAAGCCCTTTCCACCCGGCTCCACACCACCGGAGAGATCCATTCCATCGTCCGCACGATGAAGTCGCTCTCCGCCGTCAGCATCCGCCAGTACGAACGCGCGGTGACGGCGATCGCGGAGTACGAGCGCACCGTCTCGCTCGGCCTCCAGATCGTGCTGCGCGACGGCGGGCTGGCGACGCGGCCGGGACCGGGGACCGCCCCCGCGCACGGCGCCGCCCTCATCGTCATCGGCTCGGACCGGGGCCTTTGCGGGCGGTTCAACGACCGGATCTGCACCGCCGCGCTCGATTGGCTGAGGGCCGGGCCTGGCGGCGAGGTCCGCCAGCTCTGCGTCCTCGGCCAGCGCGCCGCCGCGCGGCTCGAGGCCGCCGGCCACCGCCCAGATGCGCTCTTCTCGCTGCCGGGTTCCGCCGAGGGGCTGGTGGCGACGGTCCATGCCGTGGCCGTCGAGATCGAGCGATGGACCTCGGGCGGCACCGGCGCGGTGTCGCTCCTCTTCAACCGGCGCGCGGGGGCGGCGCTGAGCGAGCCCACCGAACGGGCGCTCCTGCCGGTGCCGCACGACGATCTCGACGGCCTCGCCCGCGCGCCCTGGCCGTCACGCCGCCTGCCGATCTTCCGGATGGACCGCGCCAGGCTCTTTTCCTGGCTCATCGGCCAGCGGATCTTCGTCGAGCTCTACCGCGCGCTGGCGGAGTCGCTCGCGAGCGAACACGCCGCGCGGCTGGCCGCGATGCAGCGGGCCGAACGCAATATCGGCGATCTCCGCGAAGACCTGATGGGCGCGTTCCGGCAGATGCGCCAGGAGGCGATCACCCGGGAGCTTCTGGACATCCTCGCCGGGTTCGAAGCCGCGCAGGACGGCGACACCGCCTGATCGCTGCGAGAGCGTCCTGACACGCAGGCGGCTTGACCGAGATCACGGGTGACAGCGGGCGCGGATGCGCTATTATCGCGGATATCAGGGAGGGCCGCGGCATGACGACGCCGGTCGAGAGGCTGAAAGAGACGCTTGCCGCCCTGGAGGCGGAGCTCGACGCAGAACTCGCCGAGCGACGCGAGGCCTGGCACTACCGGGTCGAGCGCGGGCGGGTGATCTTCGACCGCGAGATCCGCGCCCGCCACAGGGCGGCGCGGGTGCGGCTTGCCGATTTCCTCGCCGCAGCGCGGCCGGCGGTGATCCTCACCGCGCCGGTGATCTACGCGCTGATCCTGCCCTTCGCGCTCCTCGACCTCTGTGTCAGCCTCTACCAGGCGATCTGCTTTCCCGTCTACCGGATCGCCAAGGTCCGCCGCGCCGATCATATCGCCTTCGACCACCAGCATCTCGCCTATCTGAACGGGTTGCAGAAGCTCAACTGCCTCTATTGCAGCTATTGCAACGGCCTCATCTCCTACATCCGGGAGATCGCCGGCCGGACCGAGCAATACTGGTGCCCGATCAAGCATGCCCGCCGCCTTGCCGGCCTGCACGACCACTATCCGCACTTCGTCGACTACGGCGACGCGGAGGCCTATCTCGACCAGTCGCAGCCGCTGCGCGACCGGCTCGGCGGGCTCTGATCTCTCCGCTTTCGCACGCGACACCGTCGGATGCCTCCGGCGGAGGTATTTTTCCACAGTGAACGGGAAGGCGGCCCTCTTTTCATTGTGGCCGAAATACCTCGGGGGCGTCCATCGGTTCAATGAACCGATGGACGGCGGGGGCAGCGCCCCCGGCCTTGCCTCAGAGGTTTTCCGGCTGCGGCATGCCGAGGACATGGAAGCCGCCATCGACGCGGATGATCTCTCCGGTCGTGCAGGCGCCGTAATCCGAGCAGAGGTAGACCGCCGTCCCGCCGATCGTCTCGAGCGTCGCGTTCGCTCGCATCGGCGCGTTGGCCTCGGTGTGGCGGAAGGTGGCGCGGGCGCCGCCGATCGCCGCCCCGGCGAGCGTCTTCATCGGCCCGGGCGAGATCGCGTTGACGCGGATCTTCTGCGGGCCGAGGTCGTTGGCAAGGTAGCGCGTGGCGCTTTCGAGCGCGGCCTTCGCGACCCCCATCACGTTGTAGTTGGGCGTCACCCGGTTGGAGCCGGCATAGGTCAGCGTGACGAGGCTGCCGCCCTCCGGCATCATCGTGGACGCGCGCCGCGCCACGTCGATGAAGGAAAAGCACGAGATCGTCAGCGAGGTCAGGAAGTTCTCGCGGCTGGTATTGATGAAGCGCCCCGTGAGCTCGTTCTTGTCGGAATAGGCGATGGCGTGGATCACGAAATCCAGACTCTCCCAGCGGTCCTTCAGCGTCGCGAAGCAGGCGTCGAGGCTCGCGTCGCCGGTGACATCGACATCGACGAGCAGGTCCGACCCGACCGAGGCGGCGAGCGGCTGGACCCGCTTGCCGAAGGCTTCCCCCTGGTAGGAGAAGGCGAGTTCCGCGCCCTCTGCGGCGAGCGCCGCGGCGATGCCCCAGGCGATCGACCGTTCGTTCGCGACGCCCATGACGAGCCCGCGCTTTCCTACCATCAGATCGGCCATGTGAGGTCTATCCCAGATACTTGCTCAGCAGGAGCGTGGCATTGGTTCCGCCGAAGCCGAAGCTGTTGGAGAGAACGGAATCGAGCTCCACCCCCTCGCGGTATTCGGTGGCGATCTCTTCCGGCTTCAATTCGGGGTCGAGTTCGGTGACATTCGCCGAGGCGGTGATGAACTTGCCGTTCAGCATCAGGAGCGAATAGATCGCCTCGTGCACGCCAGTGGCACCCAGCGAGTGGCCGGTGAGCGACTTCGTCGACGAGATCGGCGGCACGCGGCCTTCGCCGAAGACCCGGCGGACCGCCTTCACCTCGGTCACGTCGCCGGCCGGCGTCGAGGTGCCGTGGGCGTTGATATAGTCGACGTGCCGACCTTCCGGCAGGGTCGCGAGCGCGAGCCGCATCGAGCGTTCGCCGCCTTCGCCCGAGGGGGCGACCATGTCGTAGCCGTCCGATGTGGCGCCGTAGCCCGTCAATTCGGCATAGATCTTCGCGCCGCGTGCTTTCGCATGCTCCAGTTCCTCCAGCACCACGACCCCGCCGCCGCCGGCGATGACGAAGCCGTCGCGGGTGGCGTCGAAGGCGCGGGAGGCCTTTTCCGGCGTGTCGTTGTATTTCGACGACATCGCGCCCATCGCGTCGAAGAGGCAGGAGAGCGTCCAGTCCAGCTCCTCGCCGCCGCCGGCGAAGACGATGTCCTGCTTGCCCATCTGGATCAGCTCGGTGCCATTGCCGATGCAATGGGCGCTGGTCGAGCAGGCCGAGGTGATCGAGTAGTTCACGCCCTTGATCCTGAAGGGCGTCGCAAGGCAGGCGGAGTTCGTCGAGGACATGCAGCGGGTGACCATGAAGGGACCCATGCGCTTCGGGCTGCCCTTCTCGATGACGATCTGATGGGCCTGGAAGAAGTTCGAGGTGGACGGTCCGCCCGATCCCATGATCAGGCCGGAGCGTTCGTTCGAGACGTCGCTTTGCTCAAGCCCGCTATCGGCGATCGCCTGTTCCATGGCGAGGAAGTTGTAGGCCGCCCCCGGCCCCATGAAACGCAGGTTGCGCTTGTCGATGTGATCCTCGAGCACGATCTGCGGCATGCCGTGGATCTGGCTGCGGAACCCGTGTTCGGCATAGCTCGGCGCGAAGACGATGCCGGACTTGCCGGCGCGCAAGCTGGCCTCGACCTCGGCCGCATTGTTGCCGATGGGCGAGACGATCCCGATCCCGGTGATGACGACGCGGCGCATGGACGCACTCCTTATCGCTAGAGGTCAGCTCGACGAGAGCGCGACCTTCATGTCCTTCACGAGATAGATGGTCTCGCCGTCCGCTTCAACGCGCCCGTCGGCCACACCCATCGTCAGGCGGCGGGTCTGCACGGCCTTGGTGAAGTCGACGTAATAGGTCAGCATCCTGCGGTCGGGGCGCACCATGCCGGTCAGCTTCACCTCGCTGGCGCCAAGCGCGTAGCCGCGACCTTCCCAGCCGCGCCAGCCGAGGTTGAAGCCGGTAAGCTGCCAGAGTCCGTCGAGCCCGAGGCAGCCCGGCATGATCGGGTTTCCGGGGAAATGGCAGGAGAAGAACCACAGGTCCGGATGAATGTCGAATTCGGCCACGACATGGCCCTTGCCGTGCGCGCCCCCGTCGGCGGAAATGTCGGTGATCCGGTCCATCATCAGCATCGGCGGTTCGGGAAGCTGCGCGTTGCCGGGGCCGAAGAGCTCGCCCCGCGCGCATTTCAGCAGATCGTCCTTGTCGAACCTCGTCGGAAAACTCGCCATACTGCCTGTCCCCTGCCGGCATTCTTGTCTTTGTTCCCTCTATCACCCGGCTCCGCATCAGGGCAAGGGCGCAGCCCCCGGCCGGGGCGCTGGGGAAAAGGGTTTGAAATTTGCGGGCTCCGGGGCCTATATATCCTATCGCGACGGCAAGAGGGGCCAGGGAGCGTGACGGAAACCAATACCGGGACGGCGGCGGAGGACCGCGCGACGCGCTGGCTGGCAACGGCCGGGCTGAGGCCGACGCGGCAGCGGCTGGCGCTGGCGGATCTTCTCGTGGGCGACGGGCAGGACCGGCACGTGACGGCCGAGAGCCTGCATGCGGCGGCGACGCGGGCCGGAGAGCCGGTGTCGCTGGCGACCGTCTACAACACTCTCCGCGCCTTCTGCGAGGCCGGACTGATCAACGAGATCTCGGTCGATGGCTCGCGAAGCTACTTCGACACGCGGCTCGACGATCATCCGCATTTCTTCTGGGAGGAAGAGGGGCGCCTCGTCGACGCGCCGGCCGAGGGGCTGAAGATCGCCCGGCTGCCGGACCTGCCCGAAGGGGCGGAACTGGCGCGGGTGGACGTTGTGATCCGGCTTCGTCGTAACTGACGGCGAGGGTGGGTTGAAACCCACCTTACAAAACCCGGGCTGTGGCACGGTAAGGTGGGTTTTAACCCACCCTTAACCACGGTTGCGTCAGGGTCGGCGCATGTCGCGCTATCGTCGTCTCGTGGTTCCCGGCGGAACCTACTTCTTCACGGTCAGGCTCGAGGATCGCTCCTCGGACCAGCTGGTCCGCGAGGTTGCCCTTCTGCGGGACTCGGTGCGACTTTGCCGCAGGTGCTGGCCGTTCGCGATCGATGTCGCGGTGATCCTGCCCGACCATTTGCACATGATCTGGACCCTGCCGCACGATGACGGCGATTTCTCGCGCCGCTGGCGGCTGATCAAGTCGACCTTCTCGCGCCATGTGGAAGCGCCGGCGCGACGCAGCCGGAGCAAGGCCGAACGTGGCGAGAAGGGCATCTGGCAGCGACGATTCTGGGAGCACCGGATCCGCGATGCCGCCGACTTCGCGGCGCATCGCGGCTTCGCCCTGACCGCCCCTGTGCGCGCAGGGCTGGTGGCCCGGCCGCAGGACTGGGCGCTGTCTTCGCTCCACCGTGATCTTGCCGCCGGCCTGCGACTGCCGTCTGCGGTGTCCGGCGGATACGGACCGGTGGCGCGCGAGCGGGCGTAAGGTGGGTTTAAACCCACCTTACCCGCGACATGCACCCCTCCGATGCAGGGGGGGGTCAGAACCATTGCCCCGGCTCCATCAGCCCCAGATCCATCAGCTGCTGCGAATGCCACTCGAACTTCGCCGAATTGTGCCATGTGAAGCCGTGGATGTCGAACATCGAGCCGGGATTGGTCTTCAGCGCCTTGGCCGTCCGGAACGACGCGATCGCGGCGGTCAGGTTGTGGTGCCAGGGGCAGGCGAAGGTGTTGTATTCCTCGATGTTGAAGCTGTGATCCTCGCGCAGCCTCAGCCCTGCCTGGGCGCGGAAAAGCGCGATCCGGTCGATCTTGCGCCGCGCTTTCGGAATATGCTCCTCGAACCGCCACCGCAATCCGCCGTGGAAATCGAGTTGCCGTTCCTTCGGCTTTCCCGTCGCCGCGTCGGTCCGGGCGAGCGCGTAGTATCCCGAACGGTCGAGCATCGCGTCCGTCAGGCTCACCGCGTTCGGGAAGCGGTCGAGATCGGCGGCATAGAGGTCGACGACATAGGTCAGCATCGCGTCGCGGCGTTCCTCGGTGTGGAAGGCCAGCATCTCGCGGACGTTGCGGTGCTCGCAGAACGGGAAGTAGAGGTATTCGGCGTTGTAGCAGTAGTAGAACCACGTCGTCGCAGGCGCCCTCGCGACGAGCGCGTTGACCGTGTCCGGCACCGCCTGCGGGGCCAGCGTGGCGGTGCGGACCCAATGCGCGGCGGCTTCGGCCTCCTCCGGGATGTCGATGCCCTCGGGCAGGAACACCACGACCTCCCGGAACCCGGCATTGGCATGGTGCGTCACGGTCGAGGCGATCTCCACCGGGTCCTCGGCGAAGACGAGGGCCACCGGCCCCGTGGCGAGAAGGGCGCTTCCTTGCGACAAAAGCGCGTCGAGCGAAGCGAAGTGCATGTCCAGTCCCCTGCGGCGCCGAAGCACGGGCAGAGTCGGGCAAGCGCGCGATGAATGCAAGCGGGCGCGGGCCGATTGCGGGACGCGCCCGTTTGCGCTAGGAACCGCGGGTCCAGGAGGAAATCCGAGTTGTCCGGCCCGAAGAAGCTCTTCATCAAGACCTATGGCTGTCAGATGAACGTCTATGACAGCGAGCGCATGGCCGAGGCCCTGGGTGCGGAGGGCTATGTCGCGACCGACACCGTCGAGGATGCGGACATGGTGCTTCTGAACACCTGCCACATCCGCGAGAAGGCGAGCGAGAAGCTCTATTCCGACCTCGGCCGGCTGCGGCCGCTGAAGGCCGAACGGCCCGACCTCAGGATCGGCGTCGCGGGCTGCGTGGCGCAGGCCGAGGGGGCGGAGATCCTGCGGCGGATGCCGCTGGTCGATCTCGTCGTCGGCCCGCAGAGCTATCACCGCCTGCCGGCGATGGCGAAGGCCGCCGAGGCCGGGGAAAAGACGGTCGACACCGACTTCCCCGAAGAAGACAAGTTCGACCACCTGCCGGAGCGACCGAAGGCGGCCGTCCGCCCGACCGCGTTCCTGACCGTGCAGGAGGGCTGCGACAAGTTCTGCGCCTTCTGCGTCGTGCCCTATACCCGCGGTGCCGAGGTCAGCCGCCCCGCAGACCGGATCATCGCCGAGGCGCGGGGATTGGTGGAGAAGGGCGTGCGCGAGATCACGCTTCTGGGCCAGAACGTCAACGCCTATCACGGGGGCGGCGAGGGCGGCGACTGGACGCTGGCGCGGCTCGTGCGGGCGCTTGCGAAGGTGGATGGGCTGGAGCGTATCCGCTACACGACCTCGCATCCGAACGATATGGGCGACGACCTGATCGCGGCGCATGGCGAGGAGCCGAAGCTCATGCCCTATCTGCACCTGCCGGTGCAGTCGGGCTCGGACCGTATCCTCAAGGCGATGGCGCGCAAGCATACGGCGGAACAATATCTGCGGCTGATCGAGAGGATCCGCGCGGCGCGGCCGGACATGATGATGTCGGGCGATTTCATCGTCGGCTTCCCCGGCGAGACCGACGCCGATTTCGATGCCACGATGGAGCTGATCCGGGCGGTCAATTACGGCATGGCCTATTCGTTCAAGTATTCCGCCCGTCCCGGCACGCCGGCGGCGGAAAAACCGCCCGTGGCCGCCGAGATCGCCGATGCCCGGCTCCAGACGCTCCAGGCATTGATCACCGGGCAGCAGCGCGCCGCGCAGGCGGCGATGGTCGGGCGCGAGGTTTCGGTCCTCTTCGAAAAGCCGGGGCGGCTGGAGGGCCAGATGATCGGCAAGTCCGACTATCTGCACGCCGTCCATGTGGTCACCGATGCCGCGCCCGGCACGATCGCGCGGGTGAGAATCAGTGCCTCGGCGCCGAACTCTCTTGCCGGGCAGATCGCCGGGCGCTGAGCCGGTGATGACGACTTTCGGTGTCAATTGCCGGTTAATCCCCGCAAGGTCCTGTCGGACTCGGCAATTCTGTTTCCCATTGAAAAACAATCGCTTCATATTGGCTGGTTCGGTTTGCCGCAATCTCTGCTAAGCTCGTTCCAGGGTGATTGCGCAGGCTGGCCACGGGGGTGGCGGCCCTGCATTCGAGTGTGGGGGTTGGGGTGACTTCAGCGAAAAGACGAGGCGCGCGCATCGCGGCGCTGGCGGCGGCATGGGCCATGACGGCGCTGCCGGGGATCGCGGAAACGCCGGTGATCAAGGGCGACCACTACAAGCCGGCCTTGGCCCAGACGCCGGATGGCTGCCAGGTCTGGATGATCGACGACGGTTGGGAAGGCTATGCCTGGAACCGCACCGACCGGAACGGCAAGCCGGTCTGCATGAAGGTCGAAAGCTGTCTCGTCGAGAATACCGACCAGCTCTTTGCCACCGACAGCGCGACCGTGCGGTCGTCGGAAGTGGCGCGTCTGCAGAAGTTCTTCCGGCAAAAGGGTGTCTTCTCCTACGCGGTCCACGGCCATACCGACAGCCGCGCCTCGGACGAATACAACATGCGCCTCTCGCAGCGCCGCGCCAATGCAGTGGCGCGGATCGCCCAGTCGGTCGGCGCGCGGCTGGCGGCCGTCAACGGCTATGGCGAGCGGATGCCCGTCGCCACCAACGCCACCGCCGCCGGGATGCAGCAGAACCGGCGGGTGGAGATCGTCTGCTACCGCGAAATCGGAAGGTACTGAGATGGGCGCGCGTATCGTTTTGCTGAGCCTCGCCGCCGCCGCCCTCACGGGCTGCGTCAAGACCGACCACAGCGTCGACCGCTTCATCGACAGCGGCCAGCTGGCCGGAAAGGTCAAGTGGGGCGTCTATGTCGATCCCGACGGCTGCGACGTGTGGATGGCCGATGACGGGATCGAGGGCTATTCGGTGCTCCGTCTCGATCCCAAGACCGGCGAGCGGGTCTGCTCGGGCGTGCTGCCGCCGGGCTATGCCGCCGACCACAAGCGCGGCTCGACGATCCCCGATCCGATCTGAGCCCGGAAATGATGCGAAACCGCCACGGCCGCCGGGCCGGTTGGCGGTTTTCGTCACATAACTGCAAAACTCCATAGGCTACGCTTGCGTTGTGGCCCCGACGCGGGCACCATTTCGCCATGACCGCCTGTCACAGGAGATTTGCTTGGGCATCAGCGCCTTGACCCCGCCGCCGCATCCCGAAGATCTGCACGAGACTCTTCTGGAATTTTCCGACAATCGGTTGCTGATCGACCTGTGCGGTGAATTCGACCGCAATCTGGCGCAGATCGAACACCAGCTCGGGGTCCATATCCTGCGCCGCGGCAACCAGATCGCGGTGGTCGGATCGGCCGAGGCGCGCGGTCAGGCGGCGGCGGTTCTGCAGACGCTCTACGGCAAGCTCGAAACCGGACGCCCGATCGACGCGGGCGAGATCGACGCGGCGATCCGCATGGGCGAAAGCGGGCCCGCGGCCTCGCCGAGCCTCGATGAACAGCTCGAGATGTTCGCGGGCGGGCGGTTCGAGATCCGCACCCGCAAGAAGCAGGTCGAGCCGCGCACCGAGGCGCAGAAGGCTTACGTCAAGCATCTCTTCCAGCACGAGCTTGCCTTCGGCATCGGCCCGGCGGGCACCGGCAAGACCTATCTCGCGGTCGCCGTGGGCGTCACCATGCTGATCGGCGGCCATGTCGACCGGATCGTCCTTTCGCGCCCCGCGGTGGAGGCCGGCGAACGGCTCGGCTTCCTTCCCGGCGACATGAAGGAGAAGGTCGATCCCTACATGCAGCCGCTCTACGACGCGCTGAACGATTTCCTGCCCGCCAAGCAGGTGCTGAAGCTGATCGAGGAGAAGCGGATCGAGATCGCACCTTTGGCCTTCATGCGCGGCCGGACCCTCGCCAATGCCTTCGTCGTCCTCGACGAGGCGCAGAACGCGACGACGATGCAGATGAAGATGTTCCTCACCCGCCTCGGCGAGGGCAGCCGCATGGTGATCACCGGCGACCGCACCCAGGTCGACCTGCCGAAGGGAGTCTTCTCGGGCCTCTCGGATGCCGAACGCATCCTCGACGGCGTCAAGGGGGTGAGCTTCAACTACTTCACCGCGAAGGACGTCGTGCGCCACCCGCTTGTGGCCCGCATCATCGAGGCCTATGACCGCGACGATGGAGCCACTGGTTGAGACATTGATCGAGGACGCGCGCTGGCAGTCCGTGGGGCTCGGCGATCTGGCCGAGCGCGCGGCCCGTGCGGCAATGGCGGATCAGGCCTTGCCGGAGGCGGGCTTCGCGATCAGCCTTCTGGGCTGCGCCGACACCCGCATCGCCGATCTCAACGCCGATTTCCGCGGCAAGCCGCAGCCGACCAACGTTCTCTCCTGGCCATCCGAGGAACGCGGGGCCGAGGCCGATGGCGCGGCCCCCGCGCGCCCGCGCCCCGGCCCGGCCGACATGCCGGAAGAGCTTGGCGACATCGCCATCGCCTGGGAGACCTGCACCCGCGAGGCCGAGGAGCAGGGCAAGCCGGTCGAGGCGCATGTCACGCATCTTCTGGTTCATGGCGTGTTACATTTGCTCGGCTACGATCACGTCCGCGACGGCGATGCCGCGCTGATGGAGGCCGCGGAAATACGCATACTTGCCAAACTGGGTCTCAAGAACCCATATGAATGAACCGGCGGCGGCGCCGCCGCGCGGGATATCTGGAAAGGACCAATGGGCGACAGTTTAGACGGGTCTACGGTGGCGCAGGACGCGCCCGACCCCTCCGACAGTACCGGACAGCGCGGCTTTTTCGGCCGCATCATCGACGCTTTCACCCCCTCCGAGATCAATGCCAACGAGACGGCGGCGGGCCGGAAGGACACCCCCGGCGCGGCGGCGAGCCTGATCCTGCCGGGCATCGGCAACCTCCGCCGGATGCGGGTCGAGGACGTGGCCATCCCCAAGGCCGAGATCGTCGCGGTGCCGGTCACGGCCTCGCTCGACGAGATCGTGGCCAATTTCCGCGAAAGCGGCTTTTCGCGGCTGCCGGTCTTCAAGGGCACGCTCGACAGCCCGCTCGGTCTCATCCACCTCAAGGATCTGGCGTTGCAGCAGGCCTTCACCGAACCGAAGCCGCGCTTCAATCTCAGGAAGATGCTGCGGCCGCTGCTGTTCGCGCCGCCGTCGATGCCGATCGGGATCCTTCTGCAGAAGATGCAGTCCGAACGCATCCACATGGCGCTCGTCATCGACGAATATGGCGGCGTCGACGGGCTCGTCACGATCGAGGATCTGATCGAGACCGTGATCGGCGAGATCGAGGACGAGCACGACACGTCCGAGGATGGCCTGTGGCAGGAGGAGAAGCCGGGGCAATACATCGTCCAGTCGCGCGCGCCCCTGGCCGAGTTCGAGGCCGAGATCGGACTGAAGCTCGCCGCCGAGGAAGAGGACGAGGAGATCGACACGCTCGGCGGCCTCGTCTTCATGCTCGTCGGCCGGGTGCCGGCGCGCGGCGAGGTGATCCCGCATGAAAGCGGCGCCGAGTTCGAGGTGGTAGACGCCGATCCGCGCCGGATCAAGCGGCTGAGGGTGCGTCTGCCCCAGGCCAAGCGCTGACCATGCGCCTGCGTCCCGGCCGTGTCTTCGGGCGTGACGCCCGGCCGTCGGGACGGAGGCTTGCGCTCGCCGCCCTGTTCGGCGCCGCCGTCGCGGCCGGGCAGGCGCCCTGGGACCTCTGGTGGATCGCGCTTCCCGCGCTCGGCCTTCTCACCGCGCTCGTTGCCGGCGAGGGGCGGCTGACCCGCCTCGTATGGCTCGGCTGGATCGGTGGCGCCGGCTATTTCGCGGCGAGCCTCTTCTGGATCGTCGAGCCCTTCCTGATCGACGTCGCCCGCCACGGCTGGATGGCGCCCTTCGCCCTTGTCTTCATGGCCTTCGGCATGGCGCTTTTCTGGGCGCTCGCCGCCGGGATCGCGGCGCTCGGGCAGGGCGGCGGGTCGCGGGCGCTCGGCTTCGCGCTCGGCCTCGCGGTGACGGACCTCTTGCGCGGCTACCTTTTCACCGGCTTTCCCTGGGCGCTGGTCGGTCACATCTGGATCGGCACGCCGGTGATGCAGGCCGCGGTCCTGGTGGGACCTGTCGGCCTCACCGCGATTGCCACGCTTGCCGTCGCCCTGCCGTTCCTCGGCCGGGGCCTCGCCGCCCGCGCCGGCCTTGCCGGCCTCGCCGCGCTGGCGCTCGGCGGGGTCTGGACGGCGGGGGCAGCCCGCCTTGCCGCGCCCGATCCGGCCCGCGATCCGGCGATCCGGGTACGGCTGGTGCAGCCGAACGCCGCGCAGCACCTGAAATGGCAGGGCGACATGTGGCAGGTCTTCCTCGACCGGCTGCTGGTGGCAAGTGCCGCGCCCGCCGAAAAACCGCTCGACCTCGTCGTCTGGCCGGAAACCGCGGTGCCCTATCTCCTCGAACGCTCGGGGAGTTTCTTCGCCGACGAGGTGGCGGTTGCGTCCGGTGGGGTGCCCGTCGCGACCGGCATCCAGCGGATCGAGGGCGCGCGCTTCTTCAACAGCCTCGTCGTCGCCGACGGGCAGGGGCGCATCGCCGGCATCTACGACAAGTGGCACCTCGTGCCCTTCGGCGAATACGTGCCGCTGGCCGAACTGGCGGCGCGGTTCGGCCTTGCCGCCTTCGCCGCGCAGGAGGGCTACGGCTATACCCCCGGCCCCGGCGCGCGGCTTCTCGACCTTGGCCGTGCCGGCAAGGTGCTGCCGCTGATCTGCTACGAGGCGGTCTTTCCGCAGGATCTGAACGCGGCGCCGGAGCGCGCGGACTGGATCCTTCAGGTCACGAACGACGGCTGGTTCGGCAATCTCGCCGGCCCCTACCAGCATCTGGCGCAGGCGCGGCTCCGCGCGGTGGAGCAGGGGCTGCCGCTGCTGCGCGCCGCCAATACCGGGGTGACGGCGGTCATCGACGCGAAGGGCCGGGTGCTGGAGGCGGTGCCGCTCAACACCGAAAGCTGGGTCGATGCCGACGTGCCGCCGGCGCTGGCGCCGACGCTCTATGCGCGGACCGGCGATCTGCCGGCAACAATCCTCCTGACCCTGTCGCTACTGGCGCTGCTCGCGGTCCGGTCGCGACAATCGCATTGACCCCGCCCGCGCGCGGGTCTACGCAGGCCCGACGAACCGCCACAACGGCTTCCTGGCGTGGCGGGGGTAACCCCAATGGAGCATTTTCATGTCCCGCCAGAATTACATCTTCACTTCCGAAAGCGTTTCGGAAGGGCATCCCGACAAGGTCTGTGACCGCATTTCCGATGCCGTCCTCGACGCTTTCCTCACCGAGGAGCCGAATGCCCGCGTCGCCTGCGAGACCTTCGCCACCTCCGGCATGGTCGTGATCGGCGGCGAGGTCGGCCTCTCGGACGAGGAGCGGCTGAAGAACTACATGGGCCGCATCGGCCAGATCGCCCGCGACTGCATCAAGGATATCGGTTACGAGCAGGAGAAGTTCCACTGGAACACCTGCCACGTTCTGAACTTCCTGCACGAGCAGTCGGCGCATATCGCGCAAGGCGTGGACCGCGACGGCGCCGGCGACCAGGGCATCATGTTCGGCTATGCCGTGGACGAGACGCCAGAGTTGATGCCGGCGCCGATCCAGTATTCGCACGCGATTCTCCGCCGTCTTTCCGAGGCGCGGAAGTCCGGCGCCGAGCCGAGCCTGCGCCCCGATGCGAAGTCGCAGCTCTCGCTGCGCTACGAGGACGGCAAGCCGGTCGAGGTGACGTCGCTGGTGCTCTCGACCCAGCACGCGAGCGAGGACCAGACCTCGGACGACATCCGTGCGATCGTGGAGCCCTATATCCGCGAGGTCCTGCCGGAAGGCTGGCTGACAGAGAAGACCGAATGGTGGGTGAACCCGACAGGTACGTTCGTCATCGGCGGACCGGACGGCGATGCGGGCCTCACGGGCCGCAAGATCATCGTCGATACCTATGGCGGGTCCGCCCCGCACGGCGGCGGCGCCTTCTCGGGCAAGGATCCGACCAAGGTCGACCGCTCGGCCGCCTATGCCGCGCGCTATCTGGCCAAGAACGTCGTGGCGGCGGGTCTGGCGCGGCGCTGCACCCTGCAGCTGTCCTATGCGATCGGGGTGGCCAAGCCCTTGTCGATCTACATCGACACCCACGGCACCGGCGTGGTCGAGGAAGAGGCGATCGAGCAGGCGGTAGGCAAGGTCATGGACCTGACCCCGCGCGGCATCCGCACCCATCTCGAACTCAACAGGCCGATCTATTCCCGCACTGCCGCCTATGGTCATTTCGGCCGCCAACCGGATGCCGATGGCGGCTTCAGCTGGGAAAAGACCGATCTGGTCGAGGCGCTGAAGAAGGCGGTCTGAGCGCCGTCCTCTCGGGGGCCGGAATGATCCTGACACAGGGATTTTCCGGCCCCCGGCCTTGACCGGGTGCCCCGGACGGGCTTAGGGACCGCCCATCATGAGCGACGAGACCAATGCCCGGCCGGAATGGCGCAACTTCTACGGCCGGATCCGTGGCAAGACGATGCGCGCGAGCCAGAAGACCTATCTGGCCGAGGATCTCGGCGCGCTGCGTCCCGCCGGCGTGACGCGCGAGGAGAATCCCGACCGCAACCCCATCGACCCGGCGGCGCTCTTTGGCGACGGGCGTCCGGTCTGGCTGGAAATCGGGTTCGGCGGCGGCGAGCATCTGGTGCATATGGCCGCCCGCTATCCCGGCATCGGCCTGATCGGGGCCGAGCCCTTCATCAACGGCGTTGCCATGCTTCTCGGCAAGATCCGCGCGGCGGGGGTGACGAACCTGTCGGTCCATCCCGGCGACGCGCGCGACCTGATGGAGGTGCTGCCCGAGGCGTCGGTCGCCAGGGCCTTCCTCAACTATCCCGATCCCTGGCCGAAGCGCCGCCACCACCGCCGCCGCTTCGTGACGCCGGAGCATCTCGGCCCGCTCGCCCGGGTGATGGCGCCGGGCGCCGCGTTCCGGGTGGCGACCGACATTCCCGACTATGTCCGCCAGACCCGGATCGAGGTGCCGAAAGCGGGTTTCGCGCTGGTGGCCGAGGGGGGTGTGGCGTGGGAGGACTGGCTCTCCACCCGCTATGAGCAGAAGGCTTTGCGCGAAGGCCGGGCGCCGCATTACCTGACGTTCCGGCGCCTTTGAGGCTGCGATTTCGCCGCCCCGAGGGGCGACGAAGCCTCCGGCGGGGATATTTTGGCCAAGTGGAAACGCGGGCATGGACCGTCCCTGGCGCTTGCGCTATCAGCGGGGCGATTTTTGCGAGGGAGCAGCCCATGTCCGGCCACGGTGAGCCTGTTGCGATGACCGCCCGCAGATCCGGGCCGCTGAAGGGCGTGGCCGAGGTGCCGGGCGACAAGTCGATCTCGCACCGGGC
This sequence comes from Paracoccaceae bacterium, assembly GCA_011620265.1. Taxonomy (GTDB): domain Bacteria; phylum Pseudomonadota; class Alphaproteobacteria; order Rhodobacterales; family Rhodobacteraceae; genus Albidovulum. Next base: position 3,277 of record WOZM01000294.1, on the reverse strand, counting down.
GCTGATCCTCGGCGCGCTCGCCGTGGGCGAGACGAGGGTGACGGGGTTGCTCGAAGGGCAGGACGTGCTCGACACCGCGAAGGCGATGCGGGCTTTCGGGGCGGAGGTGACGCGGACCGGCGAGGGGGCCTGGTCGGTGCATGGCGTCGGTGTCGGCGGCTTCGGCGAGCCGGCGGCGGTGATCGATTGCGGCAATTCCGGCACCGGCGTGCGGCTGATCATGGGGGCGATGGCGACGAGCGCGATCACCGCGACCTTCACCGGCGATGCGAGTTTGCGCAAGCGGCCGATGGGCCGGGTGACCGATCCCCTGGCGCTCTTCGGCGCGCGGGCCCATGGGCGCGCGGGCGGGCGGTTGCCGATGACCATCGTCGGCGCCGTTGACCCGGTCCCGGTGCGCTACGTCGTGCCGGTGCCGTCCGCACAGGTGAAATCGGCGGTGCTGTTGGCCGGCCTGAACGCGCCGGGTCAGACCGTGGTGATCGAAAAGGAACCGACACGGGACCATTCGGAGCGAATGCTGCGCGGCTTCGGCGCTGAGCTGTCGGTCGAGGATAGATCCGATGGCCGCGTCATCACCCTGACCGGGCAGCCGGAGCTGCGGCCGCAGACGGTCGCCGTGCCGCGCGATCCCTCATCCGCCGCCTTCCCGGTCTGCGCGGCGCTGATCGTCGAGGGTTCCGACATCCTCGTGCCTGGGGTCAGCCAGAACCCGACGCGCAACGGGCTTTGCACCACGCTGGTCGAGATGGGCGCCGATATCGCGTTCCAGAACCCGCGCGAGGAGGGCGGCGAGCCGGTCGCCGATCTCCGCGTCCGGTTCTCGGCACTGAAGGGCATCGAGGTGCCGGAGGCGCGGGCGGCGTCGATGATCGACGAATATCCGGTGCTTTCGGTGGTCGCCGCCTTTGCCGAAGGCATCACCGTGATGCGCGGCGTCAAGGAACTGCGGGTCAAGGAAAGCGACCGGATCGACGCAATGGCGCGCGGGCTCGAGGCTTGCGGCGTCCGCGTCGAGGAAGAGGAGGACGTGCTGATCGTGCACGGGATGGGGCCGGGCGGCGTGCCGGGGGGCGCGACCTGCGCCACCCATATCGACCACCGCATCGCGATGTCGTTCCTTGTCTTGGGGCTGGCCTCGCACAAGCCGGTCAGCGTCGATGACGGCAGTCCCATCGCCACCTCCTTCCCGGTCTTCGAAGAGCTGATGGCCGGGCTCGGCGCGCAGATCTCGCGGTCGGAGCGGTGAACGACACGGCGTTTCGGGCGATGATCGGCGCGAGTGTCGCCGTCTTCGCCGCGATGGCGCTGGCCAGTCCGATGTCCTGCGGCGGCGTCTGGTGGCCGTGCAGTTTCGATGCGCGGCTTCTGCCCTATGGCGCGGATACGGCGCGCGACTACCTCGCGGCGATCGCGCCGTCGCTCTGGCGCTATCTCTGGATCGTCCAGCCGCTCGATCTGCTCTTTCCCGCACTGCTCTGCCTCACGCTGCGCGAGGCGTTCGCGCGGCGCGCGCCGGAGCGGCAGGCGGCGCGGCTCGGCCACCTTGCGGTTGCCGAGGCCGGGGTGGATTATCTCGAAAACGCCCTGATCCGGGCGATGCTGAAGCGGCCGGACGGCGCCTTTCCCGACCTTCTGCCGGAGGCGACGAGCGCGCTGACCACGCTGAAATGGCTGATGCTCGCGGTGCTTTTCGTGGCGCTGGCGCGGCTCTGGTCGGAACGGAGGCGGCGATGATCTTCACGGTGGCGATCGACGGGCCGGCGGCAGCAGGGAAGGGCACCATTTCCCGCGCGGTGGCGGAGCGGTTCGGCTTTGGCCATCTCGACACCGGACTTCTCTACCGGGCGGTCGGCGCCAAGGGCGGCGACCCGGTCGCGGTGGCGCGGGCGCTGACGCCCGGGGATCTGGAACGGGGCGACCTCAGGACGCTTGAAGCCGGTCAGGCGGCGAGCCGGGTCGCGGTGATCCCCGAGGTGCGGGCGGCACTTGTCGCGTTCCAGCGCAAGTTCGCCCGGCGCGAGGGCGGCGCCGTCCTCGACGGCCGCGACATCGGCACGGTGATCTGCCCCGAGGCGGAGGTGAAGCTTTACGTCACCGCCAGTGCCGAGGTCCGCGCCCACCGTCGCTGGCTGGAGGTGGGCGGGGACGAGGCCCGCGTGCTCGCCGAGGTGATCGAGCGCGACCGGCGGGACGCGGAGCGGGCGGTGTCGCCCCTGCGCGTGGCGCCCGATGCCGTGCGGCTCGACACTTCGGAGTTGAGCATCGCGGATGCGGTCGCGATCGCCTGCGACATCGTGGCCAAGCGGCTCGGCTGACCTCGACGTGAGGCGCGCCGCTTCCCATATCGGGGCGATGTGGCGCTTTCTCGCTTCCGCTCTCGTCTTTTTGCTCCTGGCCGCGCCGGGCGGGGCCGAAGAGCGTCCGCAGGGGCTGATGTGGAACCGCTCCGGCCTTCCGGCGCAGCTTCCGCTGCAGATCAGGACATTGGCAGGCGCGGACTATCTGCTCCATCTGCGCGACATGGAAACCGGGCGCGACGTTCTGGCGGCCTATGTTCGCGGCGGCGAGTTCTTCAGGGTTCTCGTCCCGCCCGGCCGATACGAGCTGCAATTCGCCTCCGGGACCGACTGGCAGGGGGAAGCGGCGCTCTTCGGCCCCGGGACGCAGCGCTTCGTGCTCGACCCGGCCTTGAGCTTCGGCGCTTCCGCGACGAAGAAAGAGGGGCATCTGGTCGACCTCCGCGATCTGGGGGACATAACGACGCGGAATTTCGCGATCTGCCAGCGCTTCGTGCTCGACCCTGACAGTGTGAACCAGCCGTGGCCGCCGATCTGGCAGCCGGGCACATGGCTGCCGCCCGAAGAGCCGCGCGAATACCCCGTGCCGCGCTACGATCTGGTTTCGCGGATCTGCGACTAGGCGCACGGCTGGCGGCGACAGAACGCTTGCCGCAGCGGCGATTCCCCCCTATAGGAACGCGGTCCGAAGGGTCCGGCTGTGCCGTGGCCCCTTTGGGCGTATGCAACCAAAGACCGGCGGAGCCAACCGCATGGCCAGACAATCATGTTGAAAAGGAAAACCGAACGCATGTGCGCTAAAGCGACGATGGAGGAATTCGAAGCCCTCCTCAAGGAAAGCTTCGAGATCGACACCCCCGAAGAGGGCACGGTCGTCAAGGGCAAGGTCATCGCGATCGAAGCGGGCCAGGCCATCATCGATGTCGGCTACAAGATGGAAGGCCGCATCGATCTCAAGGAATTCGCAAATCCCGGCG
>WOZM01000018.1 GCA_011620265.1 Paracoccaceae bacterium | reverse complement strand
CTACATGCTCCGAAGGTTATGCCAAAAAACAATATGATCTCGGATAGACTCTGAGACCGACCGAACCACACGACCGTCCGGGCCATCGGCCCGGACGGACCACTTGGACGGAGACCGCAACTCAAGGGAGTATGGCATGAACCGAATGCTCTCGACAGTTGCCATGGCGGCGCTTTTCGCCGGGTCCGGCTTCGCGCAGACCGCGAACGTGCCCGGGAACCCGGAGAAGCTCTCGAATTTCCAGACGACCGAAGACGTGCCCAACCTTGCCGGCGAAACCAACATCTGCATCGACACCCGGCTCAAGGCGTTCCGTTCCGGCAAGCGGGTGCATGAGGTGATGTCGGTGATCGCCGCCGACTGCTATGCCTCCGTGAAGCTGACGATCACCCCGCCCCGAGGCGCGCGGCGCTTTTCATTCTTGCAAACCGCCCGGGCCGCGCGTAAACAGCCGCTCGGCCTCAGGGGTATAGCTCAGTTGGTAGAGCATCGGTCTCCAAAACCGAGGGTCGTGGGTTCGAGTCCCCCTGCCCCTGCCAGGCCATTTCCGTTACGGTGCGGCGCTGGTGCAGTCCGCAGATGATCTTTCCGCAAATTGCGAGCCGCATCCTTGTCAGCGCCATCGGCGCCTTCATCTGGATTTCGCTGGTTGCGGCGAGGGGGCAGGGGGCGCGTCCCGGACCTGTCCTTGCGGCTGTAGCTACGGACATACTACGCATGTATGACGGATCCGCTACGCGGCGCATACGCCCGGTTGCGCTTGAACTTGTCCCGGCAAGGGCGTATCTCCCACCCGTTGCAACAAACCCCGAAGCGAGACGCTCATGGCCACCAATCCCCTGCAATTCCTCCAGCAGGTCCGTTCCGAGACCGCCAAGGTCCACTGGCCGACGCGCAAGGAAGTGGTGACGACGACGATCATGGTCTTCATCATGGCGGCGCTGACCTCGCTCTTCTTCTTCCTCGTCGATCGCGTCATCCAGCTCGGTCTGAGCGCGGTTCTCGGGATCTGAGGCACGGGGCGACGGGCGCCATTCGGCCTTGAATTCGGGGGCGAAGGCTTGTAGGTGAGGCCCACTTTCCCCGGCACCGGCGCGCAACGATTCGGTATGCGCGCTGTTTTTTGTTCGGGTGAGAGCGGGGCAACCCATTGGAATTACAGGATATTCCGGCGGATCACCGTCGGGCGAGCGGGGTCTGAGGCAGATGGCGAAGCGGTGGTATTCGGTGAGCGTTCTCTCGAATTTCGAGAAGAAGATCGCCGAACAGATCAGGCATGCCGTGGTCGAGAAGGGCCTCGAGGACGAGATCGACGAAGTTCTCGTGCCGACCGAAGAAGTGCTGGAGATCCGCCGCGGCAAGAAGGTGACATCCGAGCGCCGCTTCATGCCGGGCTACGTGCTCGTGCACATGGACATGACCGACCGGGGCTATCACCTGATCACCTCGATCAACCGGGTGACGGGGTTCCTCGGCCCGCAGGGCAAGCCGATGCCGATGCGCGACGCCGAGGTGAACGGTATCCTCAAGCGCGCCGAGGAAGGCGAAGCCGCCCCGCGCAACCTGATCCGCTTCGAGATCGGCGAACAGGTGAAAGTGACCGACGGGCCGTTCGACGGTTTCGCGGGCATGGTCGAGGAAGTGGACGAACATACGAGCCGTCTCAAGGTGATGGTGTCGATCTTCGGCCGGCCGACGCCGGTCGAACTGGAATTCACGCAGGTGCAGAAAGTCGCCTGACGTGCAAGCGCGTGGGAGGCGATCCCGGGTCGAGCCCGGGAGGACCGGACCACTAAACTGCATCCTCCGGGATGCCGGTGACAAAGGAGAGGCCAGATGGCCAAGAAGGTAATCGGCAGCCTCAAGCTGCAAATCAAGGCGGGGCAGGCCAATCCCTCGCCCCCGGTCGGTCCGGCGCTGGGTCAGCGCGGGATCAACATCATGGAATTCTGCAAGGCCTTCAACGCGAAGACCCAGGAGATGGAGCCCGGTTCCCCGGTTCCGGTGATCATCACCTACTACGCCGACAAGTCGTTCTCGTTCGTGACCAAGACCGCGCCGGCCTCGTTCTACCTGAAGAAGGCCGCGGGCCTGAAGCCGGTGGGCAAGCGCAACCGTCCGCGGGGCTCCGAAAAGCCGGGCCGCGATGTGGCGGGTTATGTGACCGTGGCCCAGGTGCGCGAGATCGCCGAAGCCAAGATGAAGGATCTTTCGGCCAATGACGTGGAGGCTGCGATGCAGATCATCCTCGGCTCCGCCCGTTCGATCGGCATCGAGGTGAAGGGGTAAGTCATGGCCAAGCTCGGAAAACGCACTGTGGCCGCGAAGGCCGCCTTCGAAGGCAAGTCGAACCTTTCGGTCGAGGACGCCGTCAAGCTGATCAAGGGCGCCGCGTCGGCGAAGTTCGACGAGACGGTCGAGATCGCGATGAATCTCGGCGTCGACCCGCGCCACGCCGACCAGATGGTCCGCGGCGTCGTCTCGCTGCCGAACGGCACCGGCAAGACGGTGCGCGTGGCGGTCTTCGCCCGCGGCCCGAAGGCCGATGAGGCCAAGGCGGCCGGGGCCGACATCGTCGGCGCCGAAGACCTGATGGAGACGATCCAGTCCGGCAAGATCGAGTTCGATCGCTGCATCGCGACGCCGGACATGATGCCGCTCGTCGGTCGCCTCGGCAAGATCCTCGGCCCGCGCAACCTGATGCCGAACCCCAAGGTCGGCACCGTGACGATGGACGTGAAAGCGGCCGTCGAGGCGGCGAAGGGCGGCGAAGTCCAGTTCAAGGTCGAGAAGGCCGGTGTGGTCCATGCCGGTATCGGCAAGGTGTCGTTCGACGAAGGCAAGCTGATCGAGAACGTCCGCGCCTTCGTCGAGGCGGTGACGCGGGCGCGGCCCTCGGGCGCGAAGGGGGCCTACCTCAAGAAGGTGTCGCTCTCCTCGACGATGGGGCCGGGCGTCAGCGTCGATCTGGTGTCGGCCTCGGGCAACTGAGCCCGAAAGCGAATTCCCCGGGCCTCATGCCCGGTGAATGGCGGGGCGGGAACGCCCCGTCCTGTCCGAGACGGAGGGTGGGGGAGACCCCATAATTCCTTCCTGAGATGGGGAACGAGACAGCATTTCCGGGGCCTTGCGCACCGGGCGATCCTGGCCTCGGGACCATCACGGACCCGAACGGCCCCGAGACGATCCGGGGCCAGATGAGAGCCGGGGGGAAACCCCCATACTTGGAGTGAAACCGTGGATAGAGCCCAGAAAGAGAAAATGGTCGAGGAACTCGGCCAGATCTTCGAAAGCTCTGGCGTCGTGGTGGTTGCCCACTACGAAGGCATGACGGTTGCTCAGATGCAGGACCTGCGCGCGGAAATGCGTGCCGCGGGTGGGTCCGTCCGCGTCGCCAAGAACAAGCTCGCCAAGATCGCCCTGGACGGCAAGCCCTGCGCAAGCATCGGCGACCTGCTCACGGGCATGACCGTGCTGGCCTTTTCCGAGGACCCTGTCGCAGCTGCGAAGGTCGCGGACAAGTACGCCAAGGCTAACGAGAAATTCGTTATCCTCGGTGGTGCGATGGGCAGCACGGCTCTGGACACGGCCGGTGTGAAAGCCGTTGCCTCGATGCCGTCGCGGGAAGAGCTCATCGCTCAGATCGTGTCGTGCATCGGTGCACCTGCGTCGAACATCGCCGGGGCCATTGGCGCGCCTGCTTCGAACATCGCGGGCATCCTGTCGACCTTGGAAGAGCGGCAGGCCGCGTGAGCAACATCGTGTCCTCAAGGGATCAAACCCGACGTTGGAACACAAACTTAGGAACGGAACAGAGAAATGGCTGATCTGAAGAAACTCGCCGAACAAATCGTGGGCCTGACGCTTCTCGAAGCGCAGGAACTCAAGACCATCCTGAAGGACGAATACGGCATCGAGCCGGCTGCCGGTGGCGCCGTCATGATGGCTGCTGGTCCGGCCGCGGCCGCCGAGGCTGTGGAAGAGAAGACCGAATTCGACGTCGTCCTCACCGACGCCGGCGCGCAGAAGATCAACGTGATCAAGGAAGTGCGCGCGATCACCGGTCTCGGCCTGAAGGAAGCCAAGGACCTCGTCGAGGCCGGCGGCAAGGTCAAGGAAGGCGCGGCGAAGGCCGATGCCGAAGAGATCAAGAAGAAGCTCGAAGCGGCTGGCGCCAAGGTCGAGCTCAAGTAATCGGTCGGGGTGCGCAAGCGCTCCATCCGCTGAATTTGGCTGGGTCCGGGGGTTTCCCGGGCCCGGCCTGACCTGTCTTGGAAGGGGCATCGGCCCCGAAGGTGCGGTGGATGCCCCTTCCAAGGCGCGGTTAAAGGTTCGGGAGCCCTCCGGTGGGACGGCGGGCATGAATTGAACCGACCCCCTTCATTCGCAAGCGGCGCGGCCCCGTGTCCCCGACGGAGCCGCCCCCGCGAAGAGACGAAAGGTGACGACGAGCATGGCGCAAGCGACCGTTGGCCAGAAGCGTATCCGCAGATACTTCGGCAAGATCCGCGAAGTCCTGGAGATGCCGAACCTCATCGAGGTTCAGAAATCCTCCTACGACCTCTTCCTGAAATCCGGCGACGGTCCGAAGGCGACCGACGGCGAGGGCATCCAGGGGGTCTTCCAGTCGGTTTTCCCGATCAAGGACTTCAACGAGAACGCGATTCTGGAGTTCGTGAAATACGAGCTCGAGAAGCCGAAATACGATGTCGAGGAATGCCAGAGCCGCGACATGACCTATGCCGCGCCGCTCAAGGTCACGCTGCGCCTGATCGTGTTCGATATCGACGAGGATACCGGCGCGAAGTCGGTGAAGGACATCAAGGAGCAGGACGTCTACATGGGCGACATGCCCCTGATGACGCAGAACGGCACCTTCATCGTCAACGGCACCGAGCGGGTCATCGTTTCCCAGATGCACCGCTCCCCCGGCGTGTTCTTCGACCATGACAAGGGCAAGACCCATTCCTCGGGCAAGCTCCTCTTCGCCTGCCGGATCATCCCCTATCGCGGCTCGTGGCTCGACTTCGAGTTCGACGCGAAGGACATCGTCTTCTCGCGCATCGACCGGCGCCGGAAACTGCCGGTGACGACGCTGCTCTATGCGCTCGGCCTCGACCAGGAAGGCATCATGGATGCCTATTACAACACGGTCGAGTTCAAGCTTCAGAAGAACAAGGGCTGGGTGACCAGGTTCTTCCCCGAGCGCGTTCGCGGCACGCGGCCGACCTACGATCTCGTCGATGCGAAGACGGGCGAAGTGATTGCCAAGGCGGGCGAGAAAGTCACCCCGCGCATGGTCAAGAAGCTGATCGACGACGGCAATGTGACCGAGCTTCTGGTGCCCTTCGAACATATCCTCGGCCGCTATGTCGCCAAGGACATCATCAACGAGGAAACCGGCGCGATTTATGTCGAGGCCGGCGACGAGCTGACCCAGACCGTCGACAAGGACGGCGAGGTCTCCGGCGGCTCGCTGAAGGTGCTTCTCGACAACGGCATCACCACGATTCCGGTGCTCGACATCGACAACATCAATGTCGGCCCCTACATCCGCAACACGATGGCCGCGGACAAGAACCTGAACCGCGACACCGCGCTGATGGACATCTACCGCGTCATGCGCCCGGGCGAGCCGCCCACCGTCGAGGCCGCCTCGCAGCTCTTCGACACCCTGTTCTTCGACAAGGAGCGCTATGATCTTTCGGCCGTCGGCCGGGTGAAGATGAACATGCGCCTCGACCTCGGCAAGCCCGACACCCAGCGCACGCTCGACCGCGACGACATCATCGCCTGCGTCAAGGCGCTGGTGGAGCTGCGCGACGGCAAGGGCGAGATCGACGACATCGACCACCTCGGCAACCGCCGGGTGCGTTCGGTGGGCGAGCTGATGGAGAACCAGTACCGCGTCGGCCTTCTGCGCATGGAGCGCGCGATCAAGGAGCGCATGTCCTCGGTCGAGATCGACACGGTGATGCCGCAGGATCTGATCAACGCGAAGCCGGCGGCGGCGGCGGTGCGCGAGTTCTTCGGCTCCTCGCAGCTCTCGCAGTTCATGGACCAGACCAATCCGCTTTCGGAAGTGACGCACAAGCGGCGCCTCTCGGCCCTCGGGCCGGGCGGTCTGACCCGCGAACGCGCCGGCTTCGAGGTGCGCGACGTGCATCCGACGCACTATGGCCGGATGTGCCCGATCGAGACGCCGGAAGGCCCGAACATCGGCCTGATCAACTCGCTCGCCA
>WOZM01000027.1 GCA_011620265.1 Paracoccaceae bacterium | reverse complement strand
GAAGGCGGCCGCACCGTCGGCGCCGGCGTCGTGTCCAAGATCATCAAGTAAAGACGACGGTTCGAAGCAGGCCGGGCATGAGGTCCGGTCTGCCTCTCAACCGACGAAGCCCGCGAGAGGCAAGACAATGTCCAGTCAGAATATCCGCATCCGGCTCAAGGCCTTCGATTTCCGCGTTCTGGATTCCAGCACGCAGGAGATCGTCAACACGGCCAAGCGCACGGGTGCCACGGTGCGCGGTCCCATTCCGCTGCCGAACAAGATCGAGAAGTTCACGGTTCTGCGTGGTCCGCATATCGACAAGAAGTCGCGCGACCAGTGGGAAATCCGCACCCACAAGCGTCTTCTCGATATCGTCGATCCGACCCCGCAGACCGTGGACGCGCTGATGAAGCTCGACCTCGCCGCCGGCGTCGACGTCGAAATCAAGCTGAACTGAGGAGGGCACCGACAATGTTGCGCTCTGGCGTTATCGCAAAGAAGCTGGGCATGACCCGGCTTTTCCTGGAGGACGGCCGGCAGGTTCCGGTCACGGTTCTCCAGCTCGACAACCTGCAGGTCGTGGCACAGCGCACGGCCGAGAAGGATGGCTATTCGGCCGTCCAGCTCGGCGCGGGCACGGCCAAGGCCAAGCGGACCACCGCCGCGATGCGCGGCCATTTCGCGGCCGCCAACGTGGCCCCGAAGCGCAAGGTCGCGGAATTCCGGGTCTCCCCGGAAAACCTGATCGGCGTGGGCGAGGAAATCACCGCTGACCACTACTTCGCCGGTCAGTTCGTGGACATCGCCGGCACCTCGATCGGCAAGGGCTTTGCCGGCGCGATGAAGCGGCACAACTTCGGCGGCCTTCGGGCCTCGCACGGCGTGTCGATCTCGCACCGCTCGCACGGCTCCACCGGCCAGTGCCAGGATCCGGGCAAGGTCTTCAAGGGCAAGAAGATGGCCGGCCATCTCGGCGCCGTCCGCGTGACCACGCAGAACCTGCAAGTGGTCCGCACCGACAGCGACCGTGGCCTGATCATGGTCAAGGGCTCGGTTCCGGGGTCCAAGGGCGGCTGGGTGACGATCAAGGATGCGGTGAAGAAGCCGTTCCCGGAAAACGCCATTCTGCCGGCCGGGCTGAAATCGCTTGGTGAAGCCGCCAAGAAGGCCGCCGAAGAGGCCGCCGCCGCCGCCGCCGCCGAGGAAGAAGCCGCCCGCAAGGCCGCGGCCGAAGCCGAAGCCGCCGCGATCGCCGCCGCCGAAGCGGAAGCCGCCGCGGCACCGCAGGAGGACGCTGGCGACGAGGCCGCGCCCGAAGGAGAGAAAGAATGAAACTCGATGTGATCAAGCTCGACGCCAAGAAGGCAGGCTCGATCGATCTCTCCGACGAGATCTTCGGGCTGGAGCCGCGCGCCGACATCCTGCACCGCGTCGTGCGCTGGCAGCGCGCCAAGGCCCAGCAGGGCACACATTCGACGCTTGGGCGTTCGGGCGTGTCCTACTCGACCAAGAAGATCTATCGCCAGAAGGGCACCGGCGGCGCACGCCACGGCGACCGCGGCGCGCCGATCTTCCGTCACGGCGGCACCTACAAGGGCCCGACCCCGCGCAGCCACGCCCATGACCTTCCGAAGAAGTTCCGGGCGCTCGGCCTCAAGCATGCGCTCTCGGCCAAGGCCGGGGCGGGGCAGCTCATCATCATCGACAGCCTCGACATGAAGGAAGCCAAGACCGCGATCCTCGCCAAGGCGGCGAAGGAGCTGGGCTGGAAGCGCGTCCTGATCATCGACGGTGCCGACGTGAACGAGAACTTCGCCCGCGCCGCCGCGAACATCGAGGGCATCGACGTGCTGCCGTCGATGGGCGCCAATGTCTATGACATCCTCAAGCGTGACACGCTCGTGCTCACCAAGGCGGGTGTCGAAGCTCTGGAGGCTCGTTTGAAATGAGCGCGAAACCCGAACACTACGACGTGATCCGCAAGCCGGTCATCACCGAGAAGGCCACGATGGCGTCCGAACATGGCGCGGTCGTCTTCCAGGTGGCGCTCGACGCGAACAAGCCGCAGATCAAGGAAGCGGTCGAGGAGCTCTTCGGTGTCAAGGTCAAGGCCGTGAACACGGTCGTGACCAAGGGCAAGAGCAAGAAGTTTCGCGGCCGTCCCGGTGTGCGCAGCGACGTGAAGAAAGCCTATGTCACCCTCGAAGAGGGGAACACTATCGACGTCTCGACGGGGCTTTGATAGAAGGCGGCGAATCTCGCGGCCCCGGAAACCGGGGCCGTGCGTTTTTGACAGTTGGGGACCTACGGGGCCCTGGAACGGAACGGACCGACAGGTCCAAAGCAACGGAAGACAGAAAGCATGGCACTCAAGTCGTATAAGCCGACGACGCCGGGCCAGCGAGGGCTGGTTCTGATCGACCGTTCGGAGCTTTGGAAAGGTCGCCCGGTCAAGGCTCTCACCGAGGGTCTGACCAGGACGGGCGGCCGGAACAATACCGGGCGGATCACGATGTGGCACAAGGGTGGGGGCGCCAAGCGCCTTTACCGCGTCGTCGATTTCAAGCGTCGCAAGTTCGACATGGCGGCGACGGTCGAGCGGATCGAATACGATCCCAACCGCACCGCCTTCATCGCGCTGGTGAAGTACGAGGATGGCGAACAGGCCTATATCCTCGCGCCGCAGCGTCTGGCCGTGGGCGACAAGGTGATCGCCGGCGCCAGGACCGACGTGAAGCCCGGCAACGCGATGCCGTTTTCCGGCATGCCGATCGGCACGATCGTCCACAACGTCGAGCTGAAGCCCGGCAAGGGCGGCCAGCTCGCGCGCGCCGCGGGCACCTATGCCCAGTTCGTCGGCCGTGACGGCGGCTACGCGCAGATCCGCCTGTCGTCGGGCGAGCTTCGCATGGTCCGCCAGGAATGCATGGCGACCGTCGGCGCGGTCTCGAACTCGGACCATTCGAACCAGAACTTCGGCAAGGCCGGCCGCATGCGTCACAAGGGCGTCCGCCCGACCGTGCGCGGTGTCGCGATGAACCCGATCGACCACCCGCATGGCGGTGGCGAGGGCCGGACCTCCGGTGGCCGTCACCCGGTCACCCCGTGGGGCAAGGGCACCAAGGGCAACAAGACCCGCAAGAACAAGACGACGGACAAGTATATCGTCCGCTCGCGCAATGCGAAGAAAGGGCGGTAATCCATGTCGCGTTCAGTCTGGAAAGGCCCGTTCGTCGATTCCTATCTGCTGAAGAAGGCAGAGAAGTCTCAGGCCTCGGGCAAGTCGGAAGTGATCAAGATCTGGTCGCGCCGCTCCACCATCCTGCCGCAGTTCGTCGGCCTCACCTTCGGGGTCTACAACGGGCACAAGCACATCCCGGTCAATGTGACCGAGGAGATGATCGGCCAGAAGTTCGGTGAATATTCGCCGACGCGGACCTATTACGGTCACGCCGCCGACAAGAAAGCCAAGAGGAAATAAGCCATGAGCAAGGAAAAGAATCCGCGCCGCGTGGCCGATAACGAAGCGATGGCCAAGTCCAAGATGCTTCGCACCTCGCCGCAGAAGCTGAACCTCGTCGCCGCGATGATCCGCGGCAAGAAGGTCGAGAAGGCGCTTGCCGATCTGACCTTCTCGAAGAAGCGGATCTCGGACGATGTGCGCAAGTGCCTGCAGTCGGCCATCGCCAATGCCGAGAACAACCACGGTCTCGACGTCGACAGCCTGGTCGTCGCCGAGGCCTATGTCGGCAAGAACATCACGCTGAAGCGCGGCCGTCCGCGGGCGCGTGGCCGGTTCGGCAAGATCATGAAACCGTTCAGCGAGCTGACCATCAAGGTGCGGCAAGTGGAAGCAACCGCCGGGGAGCAAGCGTAATGGGACAGAAGGTCAACCCGATCGGCATGCGCCTCCAGGTCAACCGCACCTGGGACAGCCGCTGGTACGCCGAGAGCAAGGACTACGGCAACCTGCTGCTTGAAGACCTCAAGATGCGCGAGTTCATCCATGACTATGCCAAGCAGGCCGGTGTCTCGAAGGTGATCATCGAGCGTCCGCACAAGAAGTGCCGCGTGACGATCCACACGGCGCGTCCGGGTGTCATCATCGGCAAGAAGGGCGCGGATATCGAGACGCTGCGCAAGAAGCTCGCGAACTTCACCAAGTCGGAACTGCACCTCAACATCGTCGAGGTCAGGAAGCCGGAGCTGGACGCCGCCCTCGTCGCGGAATCGATCGCCCAGCAGCTCGAGCGCCGGGTCTCGTTCCGTCGCGCGATGAAGCGGGGCGTGCAGAACGCGATGCGTATGGGTGCCCTCGGCATCCGGGTCAACGTCGCGGGCCGTCTCGGCGGCGCCGAGATCGCCCGGACCGAATGGTACCGCGAAGGCCGCGTGCCGCTGCACACCCTGCGCGCCGATATCGACTATGCTCTGGCCGAAGCCCAGACCGCCTATGGCATCATCGGCGTCAAGGTCTGGATCTTCAAGGGCGAGATCATGGAGCATGACCCGCAGGCTCATGACCGTCGCGCCGGGGAGGCCCAGGAAGGCCCGAGCCCGCGCGGCCCGCGCCGCGACGCCCGGTAAGGAGTAGAGAAGATGCTGCAACCGAAACGGACCAAGTTCCGTAAACAGTTCAAGGGCAAGATCAGCGGCGACGCCAAGGGCGGTTTCGAGCTGAGCTTCGGCGGCTTCGGCCTGAAGGCGACCGAGCCCGAGCGCATCACCGCGCGGCAGATCGAGGCGGCCCGCCGCGCGATCACCCGCCACATGAAGCGTCAGGGCCGGGTCTGGATCCGCGTGTTCCCGGACGTTCCGGTCTCGTCCAAGCCGACCGAGGTGCGGATGGGCAAGGGCAAGGGCTCCGTCGACTACTGGGCGGCCAAGGTCAAGCCGGGCCGCGTGATGTTCGAGATCGACGGCGTCAACGAGGTCATCGCCCGCGAGGCGCTGCGCCTCGGCGCGATGAAGCTGCCGATCAAGACGCGGGTCGTCGTGCGCGAAGACTGGTAACGGGCGGCGGGGTGAACCCCGCCCTCTGACGGACCAAAGCCCCCGCCGGAAACGGTGGGGGCTTTTTCGTTGCCGGCCGTCCGTGTATGCCGGGCCAGTCTCAAGGGATCTTTGCCATGGCCGACATCACCTCTCTCTTCGTCACCCGCCTCTACCGGGCCGCGCTGAACGATCTGGCCAGGCCCGGGATCGACGGCGAGGAACTGCGCGCCACCTGCGAGCTTGTCGCCGAGGAGGACGAGGCGGGCCAGACCTGGTGCGAGGAGAACGGTTATCCCGGCTATACCTCCTACGCCTCGCTGAACGACCTGCCGCTGCGGGCGCCGGTCTTCGCCGATCTGCGCAAGGCGCTCGACAAGCACGTCGCGGCCTTCGTGACCGACCTTGGCTTCGACCTCGGGTCAGGCAAGCTGAAATGCGACAGCCTCTGGATCAACATCCTGCCCGAAGGCGGCACCCATGCGAGCCATATCCACACCCATTCGGTGATCTCCGGCACCACCTATGTCGCGATGCCCGAGGGCACCTCGGCGCTGAAGCTGGAAGACCCCCGCCTGCCGATGATGATGCACGCGCCGCTGCGCCGGAAGGAGGCGGGGCAGGAGTTGCAGCCCTTCGTCTATGTGAGGCCCGCGGTCGGGGACGTGCTCCTGTGGGAAAGCTGGCTCCGCCACGAGGTGCCGATGAACATGGCCGAGGAGGAGCGGATTTCGGTGAGTTTCAACTATAACTGGGCGTAGCTGGCTTGTGTGATGGTCGAGGTCGACGGCGTCAGCGAAAGCATCGCCCGCGAGGGATCCGAGTTGCGCGATGAAACCGCCAGTCAAGTCCCCGCCTCGTGAGGCGCGGTAGTTTCGTTCAATGACCGGTTAAAACCCAAAGCGGACCTGTCCTGACGCGCACCGCAAGCCGGGCGGGCGCCTGCCCGTGGGATGGCGCCGCAACGCCAGTTCGGGGCGGTTTATCGTGCCACCCCTTTGAACGCTTGTTCGACGCGCAGCGGTGCCGGAGCGCCAGCCCGCCGGGACGGGCAGGCGCTCGCCCGGCGGCTTCGCCTTGATTCCGGGCGAAGGGGGACGATTCGTCCCGCAAAGGGGACGGGAGCAGGGCGGTCCCTTGTACCTCTCTCAAAACACCCCACCTTTTCCCTTGCCCCCCGCCCACACCTCCCTTATAGGGACGCATCCTGCGGTTCCGGGCTTCCGGGATTCGCATGTTCATCATTGACTCCACCGGATCAAGGGTGACCC
>WOZM01000001.1 GCA_011620265.1 Paracoccaceae bacterium | reverse complement strand
TTGGCGCGGACGTGATGAACATGGCGATGCAGCATTCGTCGGTGAAGAAGGGCGAAACGCTGATCGACACCGCGCTGACGCTGAACGCCATGCACCCGGACCTTCTGGTCGTCCGCCACCCGGCCTCCGGTGCCGTGGACCTGCTGGCGCAAAAGGTCAACTGCGCGGTGCTGAACGCCGGCGACGGGCGGCACGAGCATCCGACGCAGGCGCTGCTCGACGCGCTCACCATCCGCCGCGCCAAGGGCCGCATCCAGCGGCTGACGGTCGCGATCTGCGGCGACATCGCCCATTCCCGGGTCGCCCGGTCGAACCTGATCCTGCTCGGCAAGATGGAGAACCGCATCCGCCTCATCGCCCCGCCGACGCTGATGCCCTCGGGCGCTCAGGACCTCGGCTGCGAGGTCTACGAGGACATGCGCGAGGGGCTGAAGGGCTGCGACGTGGTGATGATGCTCAGGCTCCAGAAGGAACGCATGGACGGCGGCTTCATCCCGTCCGAGCGGGAATACTACCACCGCTACGGGCTGGATGTGGAGAAACTGGCCTTCGCGAACGAGGACGCCATCGTCATGCATCCCGGGCCGATGAACCGGGGGGTGGAGATCGACGGCGAGCTTGCCGACGACATCAACCGGAGCGTCATTCAGGACCAGGTCGAGATGGGGGTGGCCGTCCGCATGGCCTGCATGGATTTGCTGGCGCGGAACCTGAGGGCCGAGCGCGGCGCAAGGGCGGTGGGGGTGATGGTGTGAGTGGCGCGTTTCACAACAGAGGACCGCGCACGACCGAGGCGGGAGCGGGAAATTCAAGGTGTTGCCCGACATGACCCTCCTCCTCACCAACGCCCGCCTGATCGAACCCGAGGCGCTGACCGAGACCACCGGCAGCCTGCTCATCGAGTACGGCCAGATCGCCGGGATCGGCGATATAAAGGCTCCGAAGGGCGCGACCGTCATCGACTGTCAGGGCAAGTGCCTCGCCCCCGGCATCGTCGATCTCGGCGTCAAGATCGGCGAGCCGGGCGAGCGGCACAAGGAGAGCTTCCGCTCCGCCGGTCTTGCGGCGGCGGCGGGCGGTGTCACCACGATCATCGCGCGGCCCGACACCCATCCGGCAATCGACACGCCCGAGGTGCTGGAATTCGTCACCCGCCGCGCGGCGGAGGCCTCGCCAGTCCGCATCCGCCACATGGCGGCGCTGACGAAAGGTCGCGCGGGGCGCGAGATGACCGAGATCGGGTTCCTGCTCGACGCGGGCGCCATCGCCTTCACCGATTGCGACCATGTCGTCACCGACACCAAGGTCCTTGCCCGCGCGCTGACCTATGCGAAGTCGCTCGGTGCCCTCGTCATGGGCCATCCGCAGGAGCCGATCCTGTCGAACGGCGCCGCGACGACCTCCGGCAAGTTCGCGTCCCTGCGCGGCCTGCCCGGCGTCAGCCCGATGGCCGAGCGCATCGGTTTCGACCGCGACATGGGGATGGTCGAGATGACCGGGGCGAAGTACCATTTCGACCAGATCACCACCGCCCGCGCGCTGCCGCCATTGGAACGCGCCAAGGCCAATGGCTTCGATGTGACGGCGGGGACCTCGATCCACCACCTCACGCTCAACGAATTCGACGTCGGCGACTACCGGACCTTCTTCAAGGTCAAGCCGCCCTTGCGCAGCGAGGACGACCGGATCGCCGTCGTCGAGGCGGTCGCCTCGGGCCTGATCGACATCATCTCCTCCATGCACACGCCGCAGGACGAGGAATCGAAGCGCCTGCCTTTCGAGGACGCGGCCTCGGGTGCCGTCGCGCTGGAAACCTTCCTGCCGGCGGCGATGCGGCTTTACCACGCGGGCCACCTGACCTTGCCGCAATTGTTCCGGGCGATGGCGCTCAACCCGGCGAGGCGGCTCGGCCTGCCACAGGGGCGGCTTGCCGAAGGCGCGCCGGCCGACCTCGTGCTCTTCGATCCCGACGCGCCCTTCGTGCTTGACCGCTTCACGCTGCGGTCGAAGTCGAAGAACACGCCCTTCGACGGGCAGCGGATGGAGGGCAAGGTGCTGGCGACCTTCGTCGGCGGCACTCAAGTTTTCAGCGCGGAGGCGTAGATGCCGGACCTGACAAGCGGGCCGATGGTCCTGATCCTCGCGGCGATGCTCGGCTATCTGCTCGGCTCCATCCCCTTCGGCGTGGTCGTCACGAAGCTGATGGGCCTCGGCGATCTCCGGCGGATCGGGTCGGGCAATATCGGGGCTACGAACGTGCTCAGGACCGGCAACAAGGCGGCGGCCTTCGCGACGCTGGTCCTCGACGGCGGCAAGGGGGCGGCGGCGGTGCTGGCGGTGCGGGCACTGGCGGGCGAGGACGCGGCGCAGCTTGCGGGCCTTGCGGCCTTTCTCGGGCATCTTTTCCCGGTCTGGCTGGGGTTCAGGGGCGGCAAGGGTGTCGCGACCTTCCTCGGCACGCTCCTCGCCCTCGCCTTTCCGGTCGGGCTTGCGGCCTGCGCGACCTGGCTCGTGACGGCCCTCGTCAGCCGGATTTCGTCGCTGTCGGCCCTCGTTTCCGCCGCACTTGCGGCGATCTGGGCGGGTTTCCTCGGTCATGGCGACATGGTGATCCTGATCGTGATCCTCGCCACGCTGGTCTTCTGGCGGCATCTGCCGAATATCGAGAGGATCAAGGCCGGAACCGAGCCGAGGATCGGCGGCAAGACGTGAGCCCGCCGATCCCTTGCGGCGTGGCGCGGTCAGCGCCCGGCGAGCCGCTCGACCGCCTCTGCGGTGCGCTTGGTGTTCTGGTAGATACCCAGGCCGAGATACATGAAGCCACCGACGAGGATCAGGTAGATCCCGCCGACGATCAGCACCAGAAGCCCCGCGAGCGGGCCGCCGCCCATCGGACCTCCGGCTCCGCCCATGTGGCCCCCACCGAATGTAACCACCAATGCCGCCAGAACGACGGCGATGGCGCCGAGAATGACGATGACGTTGACGACCGTTTCAAGCGATCTGATGAAGAAATCGCGCATTTGACTGTCCCCTTTACTGGCTGGCGCACCCATGCGGCGCGGCCCGCGCGATTGGATGACGCCGGGGCCGGTTCCGTCAATAACTGTATTCGGCGTAGATTCGGCTCAGGTCGCCCTGCCATTCGCCGTGATACTTCGCCAGAAGCTCGTCGGCGGGCGTCATGCCGCTTTCGACACTGTCCTGCAGCGCGTTGAGGAAGTGGGTCTCGTCCGGGACCATGCCGCCGGCCCCCGGCCGGGCGCGGGCCTTGAGCCCGGCTTCGGCGATCTTCACCGTCTCGCGCGCGAGGTCGCGCATGTTCACGCCATGGGTCTCGGCCTGAAGCGCATCGACCGATGCGGCGACGCGCAAAGCCTCGCGGGTCTCGGCGTCCCAGCCCTTGACCAGGTCCCAGGCGGCATCAAGCGCCGCATCGTCGTAAAGCAGCCCGACCCAGAGCGCCGGCAGCGCGCAGAGCCGCCGCCACGGGCCGCCATCGGCGCCACGCATCTCGATGTATTTCTTCACCCGCGCCTCGGGGAAGACCGTGGTCATGTGATCTGCCCAGTCCGAGAGCGTCGGCTTCTCGCCCGGCAGCGCCGGCAGTTCGCCCTTCAGGAAGTCGCGGAAGCTCTGGCCGAGTGCGTTGATGTACTTGCCGTCGCGGTAGACGAAATACATCGGCACATCGAGCACATAGTCGACATAGCGCTGGAACCCCATGCCGTCCTCGAAGAAGAACGGCAGCATCCCGGTGCGGCTGTCGTCGAGCCCGCGCCAGATCCGGCTCCGCCAGCTTTTCATGCCGTTGGGCTTGCCCTCGAAGAAGGGCGAGTTGGCGAAAAGCGCGGTCGCCACCGGCTGCAACGCCAGTGCCACGCGCATCTTCTTGACCATGTCCGCCTCGGACGCGAAGTCGAGATTGACCTGAACGGTGCAGGTCCGGCGCATCATCTGGGTGCCGTGGGTGCCGACCTTGGCCATGTAGTCGTTCATCAGCTTGTAGCGGCCCTTCGGCATCAGCGGCATCTGCTCATGCGTCCAGATCGGCGCGGCGCCAAGCCCGATGAAGCGGGCGCCGATCTGGTCCGCGACTTCCTGCACTTCGCGCAGATGCTCGTTCACCTCGTCGCAGGTCTGATGGATCGTCTCCAGCGGCGCGCCGGAAAGCTCAAGCTGTCCGCCCGGCTCAAGGCTGACATTGGCGCCGTCATGGGTGAGGCCGATGATATGGCCCTGCTCGAAGACAGGCTCCCAGCCGAATCGCTGCTGCAGGCCTTCGAGCATCGCCCTGATCGAGCGCGGCCCGTCATAGGGCAGCGGCAGCAGCGTGTCCTTGCAGTAGCCGAACTTCTCGTGCTCGGTGCCGATCCGCCAGTCGTCCTTCGGCTTGCAGCCGCTTTCCATGTATTCGGCAAGCTGTTCGAACCGCTCGATCGGGCCGCCGCCGGACTGGGGAATGGACATGAGGGACCTCGATCTGTGCCGCGTTCGGAGGGTTAGAGGTGAAACGGCGGCCCGCGCGAGTCAAGCCTGCGGCGCCGGGAATGCGCTCCGGTGTCATGACATTTCGTGATCGGTCAATTGCGCGGAAGCGAAACCGACCCGCGGCGCCAGAGCGGCAATGTCTCTGCCCCGCGGTCGAGCGCGGCGGTGAGCCGGGCCATGTCGATCCCCGGCAGGACGGCGAAAGCGTCATGGAGCTTCTCGGCCCCGGCCGCGTCCACCGGCACGAGAAGAACCTCGCCCGCCGACGTCTTCAGCCGCCAGTGCCGGGCGCCGTGCAGGACCGCCAGCCGCACTTCCGAAAGATCGGAGAGCGCGACGAACCCGCCGAAGGACGGGCCGAAATAGCCGATCTGGCCTTCGTCCACCTCGACCATGCCGGGGGACGCGACGCCGCGCAGGAATCGCAGCCGCCGAAGCGCGATCGTGCCCCAGGCCAGCGCGAGGATGATGACCATAACCCCAAGCGGCATCAGCAGCCAGCCGCCGAGCCAGGCAAGCCAGGCACCCGCCGCCAGCGCCGCGACCACGGCGATCACCTCACGCCAGCGGTAAAGGCCGGCGGAGACTTCGGGGCGCAGGAAGCTCATTGGTGCACCTTGCGGACTGGAAGGCTCGCTGTGCGCGATGCGAGACTTCCGCTTCCGGCGTCCTGTCGCGACGGCCCGGGGCGCGCGCCGCATGACGACCTGCGTGAGACCCGCGCGGTGATCGCATGCAGGCGCGGCGGCACGCTCACCGCCAGTCACCGAGATGCGCCTGCCAGAGCGTGATCGCCGCGACAGCGGCGGTTTCGGCGCGAAGGATCCGCGGCCCGAGCGACACCGGCACGACGAAGGGCAGCGCCGCGAGCCGGGCGCGTTCCTCGTCCGAAAACCCGCCCTCCGGGCCGATCAGGATCGACCAGGGGCCGGGACCGAGCCCCGCGATGGTCACGCCCGCGCCCGCCCGCGCCTCGTCCGCCCAAAGGATGCGGCGGGCGGGATCCCAGCCGGCAAGCAGTCTGGAAAGCGGCGTCACCTCGTCCACCTCCGGCAGGCAAAGCGCGCCGCATTGCTCCGCCGCCTCGCGCATATGCGCCTCGGCCTTGTCGCGGCGCAGGCGTTCGGAATTGGTGAACTCGGTCGAGACCGGCACCAGGCGCGACACGCCAAGTTCCACCGCCTTTTCGACGATGAAGTCGGTCCGGGCCTTTTTCACGGGCGCGAAGAGAAGCCAGAGATCGGTGGGCGTGGATTGCGCCCGCGTCCTTTCGATGCAGATCAACCGGCCCTTGCGCTTGCCGGCCTCCGTCACCTCGGCCAGCCATTCGCCGTCGCGGCCGTTGAAGACCAGAATCCGGGCCCCGACGCCTTCCCGCATCACGCCGAAAAGATAGTGCGCCTGCGCTTCCGTCAGGGGAAGCGATTGCCCCGCCCCGAGCGCATGGTCTACACAAAGCCTGATCTTCGCCATCGCCATGAGGCCGAACTTATGAGCCCGAACGCCGGAACGCCAGATCCCGAAGACCGGGTCGCCGATGCGGTGCGGGGCAACTGGGTCGACCGATACGCGCCGGAAGCCCTGCGGCCCTATCTGCGGCTCAGCCGCGCCGACCGACCGATCGGGACCTGGCTTCTGCTCCTGCCCTGCTGGTGGGGCGTGGCGCTGGCGGCGGCGGCGGATGGCTGGCGCGGCTGGGACGCGTGGATCTGGCTCGGCTGCGCCGCCGGCGCCTGGCTGATGCGGGGGGCGGGCTGCACCTGGAACGACATCACCGACCGCGATTTCGATGCCGCCGTCGCCCGCACGCGCTCGCGGCCGATCCCGTCGGGACAGGTCACAGTCCGGCAGGCGGTGATCTGGATGGGGGCGCAGATGGCGCTCGCGGGGCTGGTCCTTCTGTCCTACAACGGGCTGACGATCCTTCTCGGCCTCTCCTCGCTCGGCCTTGTCGCGATCTATCCCTTCGCCAAGCGCTTCACCTGGTGGCCGCAGCTTTTCCTCGGCCTCGCCTTCAACTGGGGCGCGATCCTCGCCTATGCCGCCCATTCCGGCACGATCACCCTCGCGAGTGTCGTCCTCTATGCCGCCGGCATCGCCTGGACGCTTTTCTACGACACGATCTACGCCCATCAGGACAAGGAAGACGACGTGCTGATCGGGGTCAAATCCACCGCGCGGCTTTTCGGGGCAAAGACGGGGAAATGGCTCGGCCTGTTCCTGATCCTCACCGTCACGCTGATGTCGGCCGCGATTCTCGTGGCGCTTCTGCCCACGGCGGGTCCGCTCAAGCTCGCGCTCGCGCTGGCGGCGCCCTGGGCGATGGGGTGGCACCTTCTCTGGCAGATGCGGCGGCTCGACATCGACGATCCGGCGGGCTGCCTCAAGCTCTTCCGCGCCAACCGCGATACCGGCCTTCTCGCTGCGCTGTTTCTTGCCGCCGCAGCGTTCCTCTGATTGATCCCGCCCGCCGGGGCGCATAAGGAAGATCGCGTTTCACCTACGGCGAAAGTCCGTTGCCTTATGCGCCTGTCCCTTCCGAAGATCCTTCGCCTGCCCCGGACCGTCCCGGTGAAGGCGATCGGCCCTGTCGCCTTCCTCGCGGCCGGGGCGCTCAGCCTCGTCACCGCGACCTGGGCCGCCGGGATCGTCGAACGCCGGTCGGCCGAAGGCGTGGCCGCGGCGCTGGCCGAAGCGGGCCATGACTGGGCCGAAGTCTCGACCGACGGGCTTCAGGTGGCGCTCGCCGGCACCGCGCCGACCGAGGCGGCCCGTTTCCGCGCCCTCTCGGTCGCCGGCACCGTCGTCGACGCCGACCGGGTGATCGACGCGATGGACGTGGTCGACCCGGCCGCGCTCAAGTCTCCGGACTTCACCATCGAGATCCTGCGCAACGGCGACGGCGTCTCGCTCATCGGTCTGGTGCCCTCCGGCGACGAACGCGACCAGATCGTCGCCGACCTCACCAAGCTCGCCGGCGACGGCGGCGTGACCGACATGCTGGAAACCGCCGACCATCCGGTGCCGGACGGCTGGCAGGAGGCGCTCGGCTTCGGCATCGAGGCGCTGGCCGGCCTGCCCCGCGCGAAGATCTCGATCGCGGCCGACCGCGTGTCGATCACCGCGATTTCCGACAGCCCGGTCGAGAAGGCCCGGATCGAATCCGCTCTGAGCCGCAAGGCCCCGAAGGGGCTTCGCCTCGCGCTCGACATATCGGCGCCGCGGCCGGTGATCACGCCCTTCACGCTGCGCTTCCTCATCGACGAGAACGGCGCCCGTTTCGATGCCTGTTCGGCCGACAGCGAGCGTGCCCGCGACCGCATCCTGGCCGCCGCGACCGAGGCCGGCGCCGTCCGCAAGAACGCCTGTACCATAGGACTCGGCGTACCGACGCCGGCCTGGGCCGACGCGGTGACGATGGGACTTGCCGCGATGAAGGAACTCGGCGCCGGCACGATCACCTATTCGGATGCCGACATCTCGCTCATCGCCGCCGACACGGTCAGCGCGGAGGTCTTCGACCGCGTCGTCGGAGAGCTGGAATCGAACCTGCCGGAGGTCTTTTCGCTCCACGCGGTGCTGACGCCGAAGACAACCGAGGCCGCGGGCGCCCCGGCGGTGCCGGAGTTCAACGCGACCCTCACCTCCGAGGGCCGGCTCGACATGCGCGGCCGGCTTGGTGACGACCTGTCGCGCGAGGCGGTGGAAAGCTTCGCCCGGTCCCGCTTCGGCACGGGCTCCGTCCATACCGCGACCCGGCTCGCCCCGGACATGCCGGCGGGCTGGCCGATCCGGGTCCTCGCCGCGCTCGAAGCGCTCGGAGAACTCGACAACGGCGCGGCGCAGGTCCGGCCGGAGATCATCCGCATCAGTGGCGTCACCGGCTCCGCCAACGCCAGCGACACGGTCGCGCGGGTTCTCTCCGACCGGCTCGGTGAAGGCGCGAACTACGAGCTTTCGATCCGCTACGACGAAAAGCTCGACCCGCTTCTCGGTCTGCCGACGGACGAGGAATGCGCCACCGGGATCAACGCGATCCTCGCCGCGCACAAGATCAATTTCGAGCCGGGCTCCGCCCAGATCACCGCCGACGGCCGCGACACGCTCGACAAGATCGCCGAGCGGATGAAGGACTGCTCCGACTTCCCGATGGAGGTCGGCGGCCATACCGACAGCCAGGGCCGCGAGGAGATGAACCTCGCGCTCAGCCGCGACCGCGCCCAGGCGATCATCGCCGCACTGATGAGCCGGAGGGTGCTGACCGGCAACCTCGTCGCCGAGGGCTACGGCGAAACCGTGCCCATCGCCGACAACGAAACCGAAGCGGGCCGCGAGGCCAACCGACGGATCGAGTTCCGGCTGCTGCGGCCACAGGCCGAGACCGTCGCCAACGACGCCGGCGACGATTCCGGCGAGGCGGCGATCGAGGTCACCGTGCAGAGGCCCGACGACACCACGCCAAAGCCGAAAGCCCGGCCGGAGCGGACGGACGGGAACTGACGGCCGGACCAACCGGCGGGCCGGCCCTTGACCGGCGATGAGGGAGAGGCCAAAGCAGGGCCATGAACAGAACCGAATTCATCATCGCCACGGCGATCATCCTCTTCGTGGCCTTCGGGCTTGGCTGGTTCGCCTGCTGGCTCCTCCATCGGCTGAGCCGCGTCACCCAGGCCGAGATGGGCGAGCTGGAGAAGATGGCGCGCGACCTGCACGACGCGGAGGAAACCCGCGACGCGGCGATCAACTTCCTCGAGACCCGCGAGGCGGAGCTGACCAACCTGCTCAACCAGAGCCAGGCCGAGCTTCGCGCCGCGATGGACGGCCTTCGCGACGCCCGCCACGAGGCCGAGGAGCTTCGCTCCTATATCGAAAGGATCAACAAGGGCTGACGGCGCGCCCTGCCCGGCCACCCTGGCCGGTTCCCGGTTCCGTGCACGGATGATCCGTGCACGGGAGGACACGCTCGACCGGCAGATCCGCAACCTGACCACCCTGCGCCGGGCGTTGCGCCACGTCGCCGACTGCCCGGCGCCGTCGCATCTGGAATGCCCGACCTTCCGGCGCCTGATCCGTGTCGCGGGGCAGCGGAAGACGGATTGCCGGCCGAAAGGCGGGCTACCAGCGCTTTAGCGCGGTTTCGTCCTCATCCTTCGCGGCGACCCATTCGGCGCCATCCGGTCCGTATTCCTTCTTCCAGAAGGGCGCGCGGGACTTGAGGTAGTCCATCAGGAACTCCGCCGCCGCGAAGGCCGCCGCCCGGTGACGCGCGGCGGTGGCGACCATCATGATCGCCTCGCCGGGGACCAGCGCCCCGTGGCGGTGGATCACCAGGACATCGGCGAGCGCCCAGCGCGCCGTCGCCTCTTCGGCAATCGCGGCGATCGCCTTCTCGGTCATGCCGGGATAATGCTCGATCTCCATCCGCGCGAGTGCGCCGCTGTCGTCGCGCACCACGCCGAGGAAGGTCACGACCGCGCCCACGTCGCGCCCGCCCTGCCCGAAGCCTGCGCATTCCGCGCCGTAGTCGAAAGGCTCGGGCTGGACACGGACGCGCATTCTCAGCCCCCGGTCATCGGCGGGAAGAAGGCGACCTCGCTGACGCCAGAAAGCGGGGCGGAAAATTCCGCAAGCTCCTGGTCGAGCGCCACCCTGAGCGCGGAGACGTCGGCGAAGGCCGCGGCATAGCGCTCCTCCCGCGCCTTCAGTTCCTCCACGAGGTCGGCGACGGTGGCCGCCCCGGTCTCGACCTTCTCGCGCGGGACACCGATGCGTTCGCGCACCCAGGCAAAATAGAGAACCTCGATCATCCTTCGTCCTTCAGGAACGGCAGTGCCTTGCGGAAATAGTCCCACCCGGTGAGGAAGGTGAGGACCGCCGCGACCCAGATCAGGCCGAGCCCCACGAAAGTCGCGTAGGACGAACAGCCCCTGACCCCGCAGGATCGCAGGGGATCGGCGAGGCCGGCATTGACCAGTTCGGCATATTGGTCGGCGGTAAGCCCGCGCCGGGCGATCCCCTCGACATGTTCGAGCCCGGTCCCGAGGAAGAGGACCGCAATGGCCACCATCTGCGCCGTCGTCTTCCACTTGGCGAGCCTGGTGACCTTCAGAAGCCCCGCCTTCGCGCCGAGGAATTCCCGCAGGCCCGACACGAAGACCTCGCGGAAGAGGATCGCGGCGGCGGGCAGGATCAGCCAGGGGTTCATGCCGGAATAGCCGGTGATGACCATGATCGCGATCACCACCATCGCCTTGTCGGCGATCGGGTCGAGCATCGCGCCGAACTTCGATTCCTGTTTCCAGAGCCGGGCGAGGTAGCCGTCGAAATAGTCGGTGACCGCGGCCGAGACGAAGAGCGCCAGCGCGAACCAGTCGGCCCAGGGGCGGTGGAAATAGAGAAACATCACCGCCACGCCGGGCGCGGCGAGGAGGCGGAGGACGGTGAGGATATTCGGGATCGTCCAGCTCATGGCGAATGAGTAGCGGATGGAGGGGGGCGGGGGAAGAGGGGACGGCCGGGGCGGGAGAGCTGCGCCCGGTGGGCGCGGCAGAGCCGGCGCCTGTCGTCCGGGAACAGGGCGAAGCCGCCGGGCGGGCGCCTGCCCGTCACGGCGGGGCGTGCCCCGGCCCTAGTCTTTTGCGTGGAAGAAGTCGTAGACGGTCTGCGCGATGGCTTCGGAAATCCCCTCGACCGCCTTCAGATCCTCGAGCCCTGCCCGCGCCACGGCCTTCGCCGAGCCGAAATGCCGGAGAAGCGCGCGTTTGCGGGCGGCGCCGATGCCCGGGACCTCGTCGAGGGGCGTCGCCCCCACCGCCTTCGCGCGTTTCGCCCGATGGGCACCGATGGCCCAGCGATGGGCCTCGTCGCGCAGGCGCTGGACGAAGTAGAGGACCGGGGCGTTGTGCGGCAGGGCGAAGGGGCGCTTGCCGGGGCGATGGAATTCCTCCTTCCCGGCGTCGCGGTCGATGCCCTTGGCCACCCCGATCATCGCGATGTCCTCGACCCCCATCTCTTCCATGATACCGTGGACGGCCGAGACCTGCCCCGCGCCGCCGTCGATGAGAAGAAGATCGGGCCAGGCCTCGGTCTCGCGGTCGGGATCCTCCTTCAGGAGGCGGGCGAAACGGCGGGTCAGCACCTCCTTCATCATGCCGAGATCGTCGCCCGGCACCAGATCGGTCCCCTTGATGTTGAACTTCCGGTACTGGCTTTTTACGAAGCCCTCGGGCCCGGCGACGATCATGCCGCCGACGGCGTTGGTGCCCATGATGTGGGAGTTGTCGTAGACCTCGATCCGTCGCGGCGGGGCGTCGAGGTCGAAGGCTTCGGCGAGGTGTTCGAGAAGCTTCGACTGGGCGGCGCTTTCGGACATCCGGCGAGCGAGGCTTTCACGGGCGTTGCGGGCGGCGTTCTCCACGAGCTCCGCCTTTTCGCCGCGCCGGGGCACGGTGATCTCCACCTTGCGGCCGGCGCGATCCGAGAGAAGCTCGGTCATCAGGTCGGCATCCTCGATCGGATGGCTGAGAAGGATCAGGCGCGGCGGCTCCTTGTCGGCGTAGAACTGACCGAGGAAGGCCTCCAGCACTTCCGGTTCCTCGGCGCCGGAGCCGGTCCTGGGGTAGAAATCGCGATTGCCCCAGCTCTGGTTGGCGCGGATGAAGAAGACCTGCACGCAGGCCTGTCCGCCTTCCATGTGGAGCGCCACGACATCCGCCTCGGCCACGCCGCGCGGGTTGATGCCCTGCACCTGCTGGATCTGGGTCAAGGCCTTGATGCGGTCGCGGATGGCCGCGGCGCGTTCGAACTCCATCGCGTCCGAAGCCACCGCCATGTCCCCGGCGAGCTTCGCCTGCACCTGCGTCGACTTGCCCTGCAGGAAGCGTTCGGCATCCGCGACGAGAGCGCCGTATTCCGCCTCGCTCACATAACCGACGCAAGGCGCGGCGCAGCGCTTGATCTGGTAGAGAAGGCAGGGCCGGGTCCGGCTGGAAAACATCGCGTCCGAGCAGTTGCGCAGCAGAAAGACCTTCTGGAGCTGGTTCAGCGTCCGGTTGACCGCGCCGGCGCTGGCGAAGGGGCCGTAATAGTTGCCCTTCTCCTTCTTCGCCCCTCGATGCTTCTTGATCTGCGGAAAGGGATGTTCCTTCGAGACGAGGATATTCGGGAACGACTTGTCGTCACGCAGAAGGACGTTGAAATAGGGTTTGAGTTGCTTGATCAGGTTCTGTTCAAGGAGCAGCGCCTCGGTCTCGGTCCGTGTGGTGAGGAACATCATCGAGGCGGTGGCGTGGATCATCCGGGCGATCCGCGCCGAATGGCCGGAGGGCCGCGCATAGTTCGACACCCGCGCCTTGAGGTTCCGCGCCTTGCCGACATAGAGCACGCGGCCCTCGGCATCGAGCATGCGGTAGACGCCAGGCTGGGCCGTCAGCGTCTTCAGGTAGGACTGGATCAGGGCATGGCCCGAAATCTTCCCCGGTGTCACCTCTGTCATCCCTTTCTGCCCTTCCCACCGGCACCCGCGGCGGGGCGCCGATTCCCTGCCCCGGCTGCACTCTTACGCGTCGTGGCGCAAGAGAAAACCTGTCCACGGAAACTGTGGGTAACTCTGTCGAAAAGATTTGGGCACCCGGAAATTATCGTTGTTTTCGGCAGGCTTCGTCACATTGCCTTTTTTTTAGGCACTCCCTCAAAGCCCTGAAAGTTAACGCTTTTTTTTGTGATATCCGCAAATCCCTGAAAGTATTGAGAGAATCGTAACGTGTTTGTCACGCGGGCGTTACACGTGGACAAGTCAAGCCCCGGGGGCCGAAAATCCAGCCGAAAACAGCTAGTTCACATCCAAAATGTCCGGCGTCTTCCAGCCGAGATGCTGACCGCCATCGACGCAGAGAAGCTGCCCGGTGACGGCGGGCGCATCGAGGAAATATCCAAGCGCCGCGCAGACATCGTCGGGGTTGGCGCCACGGCCGAGAACCGATCCCGCCCGCTGCGCGCGGAACTGCTCGCTGGTCTGCCGGGTGCCCTGCAGGGTGGAGCCGGGCCCGATCGCGTTGACCCGGACATCGGGGCCGAGGGCGCGGGCGGCGGTCTGGGTGAACGCCCAGAGCCCCATCTTGGCCACCGTGTAGGACATGAATTCCGGTGTCAGCTTCCTCACCCGCTGGTCGAGCATGTTGACGACCAGCGCCGTCGCCCGCAGCTCGCCCTCCTCGGCCACGGCCTTCGGGGCCTGTTCGGCGAAATCCTGCGTCAGGGCCACGGGCGCGCGGAGATTGGACTCCAGATGCCGGTCCCAGCTGATGCGGGTCATGCTGCGGATATTGTCGTATTCGAAGATCGAGGCGTTGTTGACGAGGACCGTGAGCGGCCCGCCGAGGGCCGCGGACGCCGCCCCGATCAGGCCGCGGGTCTCGGCCTCGACCAGAAGGTCGGCCCGGAGCGTCGTGGCCCGGACGCCGAGCGCGCGGGCCGCCTCCGCCACCTCTTCGGCCGCGTCGGCCGAGGTCGCGTAGTGGATCGCCACGTCATGGCCCCGCCCGGCGAGGTAGAGCGCCATCGCCCGGCCGAGCCGGTGCGCCGACCCGGTGACGAGCGCCCGATCGTTCATCCCTTGCCCGCGCAATCGCAGGGCCCGGAACCGATCTTCGGCCGCCCGCAATCGGGGCAGCGCGTCGCCGAAAGCCGCTTCGGCCCCCGGCGGGGAAACCGGAGCCGCCCGAAAAGCGCGAGCACCGCCATGCCGATCAGGAAGAAGGTGAAGATCTTGACCATGTCAGAGCCCGTACCGCGCCCAGAGCGCGCGGTCCTCAATCTGATCCAGCGCCTCGCCGAGAACCCGCGCGCCGAAGCGCTGGAGGAAGGGTTTCTTCGCACCGTAGGGCACGAGCTTCACCTTGTCGCCGTAAAGCGCCTTCAGCTTCGGCACCATGTGCGCGACGCCGTCGGCCAGCCCCTCGGCCACGGCCGCCTGCCCCACCCAGACATCGCCGGTATAGAGGTCCTTGTCCGACAGCTTGCCGCCGCGCCGGCCGCTGACCTGGCCCTTGAAGGCGTCGTGGATCGGTTCGAGGATTGCGCGCAGCCGCGCCACGTCCTCGGGGTTTTCCGGGCGGAACGGGTCGAGGAAGCTTTTCGACTTGCCGGCGGTATGCACCCGCCGCTCGATCCCGTAGCGGGAGAGGAGTTCGGGAAAGCCGAAGCCGGCCGAGATCACGCC
The DNA here is from genome assembly GCA_011620265.1 of Paracoccaceae bacterium. Taxonomy (GTDB): domain Bacteria; phylum Pseudomonadota; class Alphaproteobacteria; order Rhodobacterales; family Rhodobacteraceae; genus Albidovulum. The sequence continues at coordinate 17,233 of WOZM01000001.1, read as the reverse complement.
GATGGACCCGACGACGGAGCTCGGGTCGACCCAGATGTCGTCGCCGGCCGTCGCCAGCCAGTAGCCGCCCGAGGCGGCGACATCCTCCACGAAGACATGGACGGGGATCTTCTTCTCCTCCGCCAGCCGCCGGATCCGCGCCGCGATCAGCGCCGACTGAACCGGCGAGCCGCCGGGTGAGTTGACCACCAGCGCCACCGCCTTCGGCCTGCCGCGCGAAAAGGCCTTTTCGATCACCGGGGCGAGGCTGGCGTCGTTCAGCCCCGATCCGATGCGCCCGCCAGAGGATATGACGCCCTGAAGGCGGATGACCGCGACCCGCGGCGGCGACTTGAGGAAGGGGATGAAGCGTCTCATGACTTCCCATGTAGTCCGGGGGGGCTTTGCCGACAATAGCCGCCTTCCCCACCCCCGCCGGGACCGCTAGTGTCGCGGCCATGATCGACAAGCTCGAGATGTTCATCGCCCTTGCCAACGAGCGCCATTTCGGCCGCGCCGCCGAAGTGGTCGGCGTGACGCAGCCGTCGCTCTCCTCGGCGCTCCGCCAGCTCGAGGACCAGCTCGGCGTGCAGCTCGTCTTTCGCGGCTCGCGCTTTCAGGGGCTGACGCCGGAGGGTCAGCGGGTCCTCGACTGGGCGCTCCGGATCGTTGGCGATGCGCGGACGATGCGCGAGGAGATGCGGGCGCTGAAGCAGGGCGTCTCGGGCAACCTCAGGATCGGGGTGATCCCGACGGCGCTGCCGATGATCGCGCGGCTGACGCTGCCGTTCCTCGACCGCAATCCGAGCGTCGATCTCACGATCCTGTCGCGAACCTCGGTCGAGATCCTCGACGGGATCGAGCGGCTGGAGCTCGATGCCGGGATCACCTATCTCGACAACGAACCGCTCGGCCGGGTCAGCCGGGTGCCGCTTTACCGCGAAACCTACCGGCTTCTCGTCGCCGCCGCCTCGCCGCTCGCCCGGCGGCGGTCGGTCACCTGGGCCGAGGCCGCGGACCTGCAGCTTTGCCTCCTGACCGGCGACATGCAGAACCGGCGGATCGTCAACCAGCACCTGGCCGAGGCCGGCGCTGCGGCGAAGGCGACGGTCGAGTCCAATTCGACCATCGCGCTCATCGCCCATGTCGCGACCGGCCGCTGGGCCTCGATCGTGCCCGAGACCCTGGCCGGGATGCATGGGGCGGGGTCGGGCCTCAAGGCGATCCCGATCGTGGCGCCTGAGGCGAGCCATCTCGTCGGCCTCATCGCCGCCCACCGCGAGCCGCATACGCCGGTGCTGAGCGCATTGCTCGATCAGGCATGGAAGGTGGCGGCGATCTGAGGCGAGAAAGAAGCGGCTCGCCCGGTGACGCGAGTCAGCCCGCCTGTCGGAGAAGCCCGCCGAGATCGGCGAGGCCGAGCATTGCGGGGCTGGCCTTCATCGACGACGATAGCAGTGCCGCCTCCGCCGCCGCCGCATGATCGCCGGGACCGAGGCCGAGCGCCGAGAGCCGGGGCAGGCCCTGCCCGTGCATCCAGTCTTCGAGCGCGTCGATTCCGCCGCCGAACTCGGCGCCGATCCATGCCTCGACCTCGCCCATCCGGGCCGAGGGTGCGCGGACGGCGATCAGCCTCAGCACATGCGGCAGGAGCGCGCCGCAGATCGCCCCGTGGGCCGCGCCGGTCATGCCGCCGATGGGTCCCGCCAGCCCGTGCACCGCGCCGAGACCCGAATTGGCGAGCGCCAGCCCGCCGGAGAGGCTGACCCAGGCCATGCGGTCGCGCGCCCCGGCGTCTTCCGCCGTCATCAGCCGGCGGAGCGCCGCAAGCCCCGCCGGGATCGCGGCGCGGACCAGCGCGTCGGTATAGGGATTGGCCTTGGTCGAAAGGTAGGGCTCGATCACCTGCACCACGGCATCGAGACCGGAGGCGAGCGTCACCGCCTTCGGGCAGTGATCGGTCAGGGACGGATCGACGACGGCGAGCCGCGCGACCATCCGGTCGTCGCGAAGCGAGACCTTGCGGCGGTGCGCGGGCACGTCGATGACGGCATTCTTCGTGACCTCGGCGCCGGTTCCGGCCGTGGTCGGGATCGCCACGAAGGGCAGTGGATCGGCCTTCAGCGGCAGGCCCTTGCCGACCACTTCAAGGTGATCCATCGCCCCGCCCGGCGCGGGGACGAGCGCCGCGACGGCCTTTGCGAGGTCGAGCGCGGAACCGCCGCCGAAGCCGATGACCAGATCGGCGCCGCGCGCCGCCGCGACGGCGGCGTCGAGCATCGCCAGCGTCGGTTCGCCGGGACAGGGCTGCGCCGTCACAGCGCAGCCGGCCCGTTCGAGCGCGGCGATCAGCGGCGCGGCCCGCGCGGCAGTCCTGCCGTGGACCAGAAAGGCATTCCTGCCGAAGCTGGCAATCTCGGGCACCGCCGCCAACGCCTCGCCCCGGCCGAACCGGATGCGGGCCGGCTGGAGGATCGCAAAGGGCGCGGTCATACGGTGAGCGTGGCGGCGACCGCGCGTTTCCAGCGGGCGTATTTGTCGCCACGTTTGGCCTCGGTCATCTCTGGCTCGAACCGCCGGTCGAGCGCCCAGGCCTTCGCGAAGCCCTCGGCGTCGGGATAGACCCCGGCGCGCGATCCGGCGAGCCAGGCGGCACCGAGCGCGGTCGTCTCGAGCACCTCCGGCCGGTCCACCGGGGCGCCGATGATGTCGGAGAGGAACTGCATCGCCCAGTCCGACGCGGTCATGCCGCCATCGACGCGGAGCACGCCCTCGGCCGCGCGACCCCAGTCGGCGCGCATCGCCTCCAGAAGGTCGCGGGTCTGGTAGCCGACGCTTTCGAGCGCGGCCCTGGCGAATTCGGCGGGCCCGGAATTACGGGTCAGCCCGTAGACCGCACCCCGGCACTCGGCGTTCCAATAGGGCGCGCCGAGGCCCGTGAAGGCGGGGACCAGGACCACGTCCTGCGCCGGATCGGCAGCTTCGGCGAGGGCCTGCGTCTCGGCCGCGTCGCGGATGATCTTCAGCCCGTCGCGGAGCCATTGCACCACGGCGCCGGCGATGAAGATCGAGCCTTCGAGCGCATAGGTGGGCTTGCCGTCCATCTGGTAGGCGATGGTGGTCAGAAGCCGGTTCGTCGAGGCCACCGGCTCCGACCCGGTGTTCAGGAGCGCGAAGCAGCCGGTGCCGTAGGTCGATTTCATCATGCCGGGCGAAAAGCAGGCCTGGCCGATCGTGGCCGCCTGCTGGTCGCCGGCGACACCGTAGATCGGTATCTCGCGCCCGAAGAGGTCGGCGCGGGTCGTGCCGTAGTCGGCTGCGCAATCCCGAACCTCTGGCAGCATTGCTTCCGGAATTTTCAGGATTTCAAGAATATCATTGTCCCACGCACCCTTACGGATGTTGTAAATCAACGTTCGCGCCGCATTCGTGGCGTCGGTCGCGTGAACCTTGCCGCCGGTCAGCTTCCAGATGAGGTAGCAATCGACGGTCCCGAACAGCAATTCTCCCGCCTCGGCCCGCGCCCGCGCGCCCTCGACGTTGTCCAAGAGCCAGGCGAGCTTGGTGCCCGAGAAATACGGGTCGAGCAACAGGCCGGTGCGCGCCGAGATCACCGGCTCGTGCCCCTCGGCCTTCAGCCGCTGGCACAAGTCGGAGGTCCGGCGGTCCTGCCAGACGATGGCGCGGTGGATGGGCTCTCCGGTCCTGCGGTCCCAGACCAGTGTCGTCTCGCGCTGGTTGGTGATGCCGATGGCGGCGATGTCCTTGACCGCGACGCGCGCCTTCTCGATCACCGCCCGGCTCGTGCCGGCGACCGAGGACCAGATGTCGGAGGGATCGTGTTCCACCCAGCCCGAGGCGGGGAAATGCTGCGGAAACTCCTCCTGCGCGACGGCCTTCACCTTCATTGCGGCATCGAAAAGGATCGCCCGGCTCGATGTCGTGCCCTGGTCGATCGCGAGAATGTAGGTCATGCCGTCCCCCTTTCGGCCATCCACGCGTCAAGCGCCGCGATTTCGTCCGCCGTCATCCGGAGGCCGAGCTTGGTGCGGCGCCAGACCACGTCCTCGGCCGTCTTCGCGTATTCCCTGTCCATGAGCCAGCTTACCTCCGCCTCCGTCAAGCCCGCGCCGAAGGCCCGGCCGAGATCGGCAGCCGAACGCGCCTCGCCGAGGACCGCCGGCGCCTCGGTGCCGTAGGCGCGGACCAGCCGGCGCGTGGTGAAGGCATCGAGGAACGGGTAGCGCCCGGCCAGGCCGGAGATGAGCGCCGGCACCCCGTCCACCGGAAAATCACCGCCCGGAAGCGGCACGCCGGCCGTCCAGTCGCCCTTCGTGACGTGAAGCAGCGGCACGATCTTCGCCATCGCCGCCTCGGCGAGCTTGCGGTAGGTGGTGATCTTGCCGCCGAAGACATTGAGCATCGGCGCACCGTCGGTATTGAGCGTCAGCACGTAGTCGCGGGTCGCCGCACTCGCCGAGCTTGCGCCATCGTCGAAGAGCGGACGCACCCCGGAATAGGTCCAGACCACATCTTCGCGCGTCACCGGGCGCCTGAAATACTGCGAGGCGAAGGCACAGAGATAGTCCTGCTCGGCCTCGGTGCAGCGCGCGTCCGAGGGATCGCCGTCATGATCCTGATCGGTGGTGCCGATGAGAGTGAAATCCTCCTCATAGGGGATCGCGAAGATGATCCGCCCGTCGGTGCCCTGGAAGAAATAGGCGCGGTCGTGGTCGTAAAGCCGCTTCGTCACGATATGCGAGCCACGGACGAGACGGATGCCCGCCTTGGGTGCCAGATGCGCGGTATCGCGCACGATCCGCTCGACCCAGGGGCCGCCGGCATTCACCAGCATCCGGGTGCGGAAGCACTTTTCGCGGCCCTTGATTGCGACCGTCACCTCCCACACATCGCCGGTGCGGCGGGCATCGGTCACTTTCGCGCGGGTCATGATCTTCGCCCCGCGCGCCTCGGCGTCGCGGGCGTTGAGGACGACAAGGCGCGCATCCTGCACCCAGCAGTCGGAATATTCGTAGGCGCGTTCGAATTTCGGATCGAGAGGCTGGCCGGCCGGATCGCTGCGCAGGTCGAGCGTGGCGGTGCCGGGCAGGATCTTCCGCCCGCCGAGATGGTCGTAGAGGAAAAGGCCGAAGCGGATCAGCCAGGCCGGGCGGCGGCCGCGCATCCACGGCATGGAGATCGAGAGGAGCCGAGAGGTCGGCGTCGCACTCTCGAACCGCATGTCGCGGTGATAGGGCAGGACGAAGCGCATCGGCCAGCTGATATGCGGCATCGCGCGGAGCAGCACCTCGCGTTCGATCAACGCCTTCCGGACGAGGCCGATCTCGAAATATTCGAGGTATCTGAGCCCGCCGTGAAAGAGCTTGGTCGAGGCCGAGGAGGTCGCCTGCGCGAGGTCGCCCATCTCGGCCAACGCGACCGACATGCCGCGCCCCGCCGCGTCGCGGGCGATGCCGGTTCCGTTGATGCCGCCGCCGATGACGAAGAGGTCGTAGGCGGGTTCGGGATTGTCTTCGGAAACCACGTTTCCCTCCGGTATTGCCTGACGGTTATCGCGCCACGATGCGCGTTTTGTCAACTTTACCGTTCGAAAATGTTCGTTTCTGGTGACAGGGAGGCGCGACGGCGGTATCCTCGGGCGGCAAAGCGAGAGGGGCGGTATGGCGCTGAGTTTCCGGCAAAGCGAGATCCTCGACATCGCGCGGGCCGAAGGGCGCGTGGCGGTGGAGGACCTCGCCGAACGCTTCGGGGTGACGTTGCAGACGATCCGCCGCGACCTCGGCGACCTCGCCGATGCCGGCAAGCTCGACCGGGTCCACGGCGGTGCGATGTTGCGGGCCGGGGTCGCCAATATCGGCTACGAGGAGCGCCGCTCGATGAATGCCGAAGCGAAAGCCGCCATCGCGCGGAGCTGCGCGGCGGCGATCCCCGAGAATTCCTCGCTCTTCCTCAATATCGGCACGACGACCGAGGCCGTGGCGCGGGCGCTCCTGCATCACCGCAACCTCACGGTCGTCACCAACAACATGAACGTCGCCAACATCCTCGTCGCCAACGAGAGCTGCGACGTGATCGTCGCGGGGGGCGTCTTGCGGCGGTCGGACGGGGGCCTCGTCGGCGATCTCACGACCGAGGCGATCGGCCATTTCAAGGTGGATTTCGCGATCGTCGGCACCTCGGCGCTCGATGCCGACGGCGATCTGCTCGACTTCGATCCGCAGGAGGTGCGTGTCGCCCAGGCGATCCTCAGGCAGGCGCGGGAAAGCTGCCTTGTCGCGGATGCCTCGAAGCTGGAGCGGAAGGCGCCGGTCCGCATCGCCTCGCTTGCAGAAATCGGCCGGGTCGTCACCGACCGGCCGCTGCCTCCGGCCCTTGCCCGGAAATGCCGCGACTGGGGGACGGCGGTCGTTCTCGCCGATCAGCCGGAATAGGCGGTCAGCACCGCGCGCGCGCCCTCGGACCAGAGCCGGCCGAGATGGGCGGCGAAGGCGGCGGCGAAGCGCGGGTCGTCGCCGAGCGTTCCGAAGACGCCCCGGTTGGAGAGGAACGCGGCGGGATCGGCCTTCGAGGCGAGCGCACGCGCCTTGAGGTCGGCGGCAGTCTCGTCGTTGGGCGGGATCGGCCGGCCCGCCTCGTCGGTCCCGGCGCAATAGCGGCACCAGAGCGCCACTTCGAGCGCGAGCCCGTCGAAGGGCAGGCCCCGCGCCAAGGCATCGGCCAGTGCCGGCAGGATGAACTTCGGCTGCCGGTTCGACCCGTCGAGGCAAAGCCGCGGGATCGTGTCGCCGACGGCGGAATTCGAAAACCGCTCCGTCACCCTGGCGAGGTAGTCCTCGTAGCTGACGCCCGGGATCGGGGTGAGGGTCGGCATGATCTCGCGCCGTTCCAGCGTATCGAGCCAGCGGGCGATCACGGGATCGGCCATCGCGTCATGGACGAAATGGTGGCCGAGCAGCGCGGACGGATAGGCGATGGCGGCATGGCCGCCGTTGAGGATGCGAAGCTTCATCAGCTCATAGGCGGCGACGTCGCGGACGAATTCGACCCCGACCTTTTCGAGGGGCGGGCGGCCTTGCGGGAAGTGGTCCTCGAGCACCCATTGCCGGAACGGCTCGCAGGCGACGGGCACCGCGTCACTGAGGCCGAAGCGTTCGGCAACGAGCGTGCGTTCGCGGTCGGAGGTGGCCGGGGTGATGCAATCGACCATGGAATTCGGAAAGGCGACATGCACCCCGATCCAGTCGGCGAAATCCGGGTCGGACAGCCGGGCGAGGCCGATGACGGTGCGCCGGGCGACATGGCCGTTTCCCGGCAGGTTGTCGCAGGACATGACCGTGAAGGGCGGCAGCCCGGCCGCGCGGCGGCGACGCAGCGCGGCGAGGATCATGCCGAAGACGGTGCCGGGCGCGTCCGGGTGGGCGGCGTCGGCGATCATGTCGGGATGGGCCGCGTCGAAACCGCCGGTGCGGGCGTCGACATAGTAGCCGCCCTCGGTGATCGTCAGCGAGACGATGCGGATCGCCGGATCCGCCATCGCGGCGACGGTCGCCTCCGGGTCCACCGGCACGAACCCCACCATGGAGCCGGTGACGCGGGCGCTCAGCCCTTTCGGGTCGAGCTCCACCACCGTGGTCAGCCAGTCCTGCGCGGCGAGTTTCTCGCGCATCGCGGCATCGCCGGGACGGACGCCGGCGCCGAGGATGGCCCAGCCCTGCCCCTCGCCCAGGGCGAAGAGCCGGTCGAGATAGACCGCCATGTGGGCGCGGTGGAAGTTGCCCACGCCGACATGGAGGATACCGGCGGTGAGGCCCGCGCGGTCGTAGCCGGGACCGGCGACACCGGCGGGAAGGGCCGCAAGGGCGGCGGAATTCAACAGGGTCGTCATCAGCTCATCCAGTTCCCGCCATCGACGTTGTAGGTCTGGGCGACGATGTAGTCGGCCTCGGCCGTGGCGAGGAAGATCGCCATGCCGGTGAGGTCGGAGGCACGGCCCATGCGGCCGAAGGGGACGGCGTCTCCGACCTCGCGTTTCTTCTGGCCGGGCGCCTTGCCTTCGTATCTGGCGAAGAAGGCGTCGACCCCGTCCCAGTGCTCGCCGTCCACCACGCCGGGCGCGATGGCGTTGACGTTGATGCCGTGGGCGATGAGGTTCAGCCCCGCCGACTGCGTCAGGCTGATGACGGCGGCCTTGCTGGCGCAGTAGACGGCGACGAGGCTTTCGCCGCGCCGGCCGGCCTGTGACGCCATGTTGATGATCTTGCCGCCCTTGCCCCTGGCGATCATGCGTCTCGCCACCGCCTGCATCGTGAAGAGCGTGCCAGCGACATTGACCGCGAAGAGGCGGTCGAAATCGGCGCGGGTGATCTCGGCGATGGGGGAAGCGGAGAAGAGGGCGGCGTTGTTGATCAGGATGTCGATACCGCCGAGCGCCGCTTCGGCCTCGGCCACCGCCGCCGCGATGCTGGCCTCGTCGGTCACGTCCATGCGAATTGCGACCGCCGCGGCGCCGATGCCGGCGGCCGCCCTGCGCGCCGCGTCGGCATTGATGTCGGCGATGGCGACCCGCGCACCCTCGGCCGCATAGGCCCGCGCGAATTCGAGCCCGATGCCGCGGGCGGCACCGGTGATGAGGGCGGTCTTGCCAGCAAGCCGTTTCATGCGATGCGCAGGCCTTCCTTGTTGAAGCGGTGGATCTTTTCGGCGTCCGGCGTCAGCCAGACGATGTCGCCGTGATGCAGGCTCACCTCGCCGCCGGCGCGCACCGTGATCGCCTCGGCAAGCCCGGTGTCGTGGACATGGAAGAAGGTGTCGGAGCCGAGATGTTCGGAAACGCCGACCCGGCCCTTCCAGACGCCCTTCTCGGGCGAAACCGCGATGTGTTCGGGCCGGATGCCGATGGTGGCCGCATCATGTTTCGCTGCCTCCGCCCCGTCGACGAGGTTCATCTTCGGGCTGCCGATGAAGCCCGCGACGAAGGTGTTGCGGGGTCGGTGGTAAAGTTCGAGCGGCGAGCCCACCTGTTCGATCCGCCCGGCATGGAGCACCACGATCTTGTCGGCCATGGTCATCGCCTCGACCTGGTCATGGGTGACATAGACCATCGTGGTGGCAAGCCGGTTGTGAAGCTCCGAGATCTCCAGCCGCATGCCGACGCGGAGGGCTGCATCGAGGTTCGACAAGGGTTCGTCGAAGAGGAAGGCCGAGGGTTCGCGCACGATGGCCCGGCCGATGGCGACCCGCTGGCGCTGGCCGCCGGAAAGCTGCCCCGGCCGGCGGTCGAGATAACTCGTGAGGTTGAGGACCGAGGCCGCGGCCTCGACCTTCCGCTCCTGCTCCTCCTGGCTCAGCCCCGCCATGCGCAGCGGAAAGGCGATGTTCTTGCGCACGGTCATGTGCGGGTAGAGCGCGTAGCTCTGGAACACCATCGCGAGCCCGCGTTTCGCCGGCGGCACCGCGGTCGCGTCCTTGCCGTCGATGCGGATCTGGCCGCCCGAGACATCCTCGAGCCCCGCGATCAGGCGCAGGAGCGTGGACTTGCCGCAACCCGAGGGACCGACGAAGACCACGAACTCGCCATCCTCGATCGTCAGGTCCAGCGGCGAAATGACTTCCACGTCGCCGAAACGCTTGGCGACCTTGTCGAGTGTGATGCGTCCCATCGTTCTCTTCCCTATTTCACGGCGCCGAAGGTCAGGCCCCGGACGAGTTGCTTCTGGCTGAACCAGCCCATGATGAGGATCGGCGCGATGGCCATGGTCGAGGCCGCGCTGAGCTTGGCGTAGAAGAGGCCCTCGGGGCTCGAATAGCTGGCGATGAAGGCGGTGAGCGGACCGGCTTTCGCGGCCGTCAGGTTCAGCGTCCAGAACGCCTCGTTCCAGGCGAGGATGATGTTGAGCAGGATCGTCGAGGCGATGCCGGGGATCGCCATCGGGGTCAGCACGTAGAGGATTTCCGACTTCAGCGTCGCGCCGTCCATCCGCGCGGCCTCGAGGATCTCGCCGGGGATTTCCTTGAAGTAGGTGTAGAGCATCCAGACGATGATCGGCAGGTTGATGAGCATCAGGACGATGACAAGTCCGATGCGGGTGTCGAGAAGCCCGAGCTGGATGAACATCAGGTAGATCGGATAGAGCACACCGACCGCCGGAAGCATCTTGGTCGAGAGCATCCACATCAGGATGTCCTTGGTCCGCTTCGACGGCACGAAGGCCATCGACCAGGCGGCCGGGATCGCGACCAGGATGCCGAGAAGCGTCGAGCCCCCGGCGATGATGACCGAATTCCAGAGGTAGCGCATGTAGTCCGACCGCTCCTGCACGATCGCGTAGTTCTCGAGCGTCCAGTCGAAGAACAGGAACTTCGGCGGATAGGCGATGGCGTCGCCCTCGGTCTTGAAGCTGGTGAGGATCGTCCAGAGGATCGGAAAGAAGATCAGAAGGCCGATCCCCCAGGCGAGGGCGGTGTTGATGGTCTTGCGACGTCGGGTGACTGCACGGGCCATGATGTTCCCTCACGCGTCCAGGTTCTTGCCGATGATGCGCATCAGGAAGATGGCAACGATATTGGCAAGGATGATGGCATAGACACCGCCGGCGGAACCGAGGCCCACATTCTGGCTTTCCAGCACGCGCTGGAAGATCAGGTAGGTCAGCGTCTTGGACCCGAAGGCACCGGCGGTGGTGACGAAGATCTCCGCGAAGATCGACAGCAGGAAGATCGTCTCGATCAGGATCACGACGGTGATCGCCCGGCTGAGATGCGGAATGATGATGAACCAGAACCGCTTGAGCGCCGGCGCGCCGTCCATTTCGGCGGCCTCCAGCTGCTCGCTGTCGAGCGACTGGATCGCGGTCAACAGGATCAGGGTAGCGAAGGGCAGCCATTGCCAGCTGACAATCACGATGATGCTCAGCAAGGGTTCATGGATGATCCATTCGACCGGCGTGGCGCCGAAGAACTTCCAGATGTGCGCGAAAAGGCCGTTCACCGAGTCGAGGAACATGTTCTTCCAGACAAGGCCCGAGACGGTCGGCATGACGAAGAACGGTGCGATGACGAGGATGCGGACGATCCCCTGGCCCCACATCGGCTGATCGAGCAGAAGGGCGAGAAGGACGCCGAAGATCACGGTGATGAGCAGCGCGCCGACGACGATGATCAGCGTGGCGACAATGGCGGGCCAGAAGGACGAGGAAGTGACGAAGCGGACGTAGTTGTCGAACCCCGCGAAGCCGAGATCCCCGCCGCGCAGCGGCAGGTAGTTCCGGAAGCTGAACCACAGGGTCATGATCAGCGGGACGAGCATCCAGCCCAGGAGGAGGATGACTGCGGGGGCCATCATCAGGCGGGCGGCGGATCGCGAAGCTTTCGTGGCCATCGGACAGGACTCCGTCATTTGTGCGAGATGCACAGTGCCTGCGGTTTCGGATCGAGTGCAGGGCGGGCTGGGGTCCAGAGGGCGGGAACCGCCCCCTGGCATCGTCGCAGTCGGGTCTATTGCGTTTCGGGTTTGCCTTGAATCAGAATTCGAACCTTTTTCGTTCGAATTCCGACACTTGCTGTCTCAACATACACCCGAAACGCTTTAGTAGCCGGCTGCTTCCATAGCGTCGGCGGCGATCTGCTGGGCCTTGGCCAGCGCCTCTTCCACCGTCTGCTGCCCGGCATAGGCGGCCGCGAACTCCTGGCTCACATCCGTCGCGATGCCCGCGAATTCCGGGATCGCGGCGAACTGGACGCCGACATAGGGCACCGGATCGACGGTCGGGCTGTTCGGGTCAGCCGACAGGATCGAGTCGAGCGTCACCTTCGCGAACGGAACGGCCTGGTATTCCGGGTTCTCGTAGAGCGAGATGCGCGCGCCCGGCGGAACGTTGGCCCAGCCTTCCTTGGCCGCGACCATCTCGATATAGCCCTTCGAGGTCGCCCATTCGATGAACTGCTTGGCTTCGGCTTCCTTCTGGGTGCCCGCCGGGATGGCGAGCGCCCAGGCCCAGAGCCAGTTCGACCGCTTGCCGAGGCCGTTGTCGGGCGCCAGCGCGAAGCCGACGCTGTCGGCGACGGTCGAGTCGTTCGCGTTGGTCACGAAGGACGCGGCCACGGTCGCGTCGATCCACATGCCGCACTTGCCCTGCTGGAACAGCGACAGGTTCTCGTTGAAGCCGTTGGTGGCGTAGCCGGCAGGGCCGGACTCGTCCATCATGCCCTTGAAGAAGGTCAGGGTGTTGAGCCAGGCTTCGCTGTCGAAGGTCGGTTTCCACTCCTCGTCGAACCAGCGGGCGCCGAAGGAGTTCGACATTGCCGTGATGAAGGCGCCGCCTTCACCCCAGCCGGCCTTGCCGCGCAGGCAGATGCCGTTGATGTCGTTGGCGCGGTCGGTCATCGCGGCGGCGGCCTGACGGATGAAATCCCAGGTCGGGGCCTCGGGCATCTCCAGCCCGGCCTTTTCCATCAGGTCGGTGCGATACATGACCATCGAGCTTTCGCCGTAGAACGGCGCGGCATAGAGTGTGCCGTCATAGGACAGGCCGCCAGCCATGGCCGGAAGGATGTCGCCCACGTCATATTCGGCAGACAGGTCGTTCAGCGGCACCAGCCAGCCGTTCTTGCCCCAGATCGGGGTTTCGTACATGCCGATGGTCATGATGTCGAACTGGCCACCCTTGGTGGTGATGTCCGTCGTGACGCGCTGGCGCAGGACGTTCTCTTCCAGCGTGACCCAGTTGACCTCGATCCCGGTCGCGGCGGTGAATTCGGGCGTGTAGCCCTGCATGCGGATCATGTCGCCGTTGTTCACGGTGGCGATGGTCAGCGTCTCTGCCTGGACCATCCCGGTCGCCATGCACAGCGCCGTTGCGCCCAGAAGGACGCGCATCGTCGTATTCATTTTCTCCTCCCTCTTGCCCGCTTTGGGCAATTGCCTATTGTATGGGCAAATATTCACCAAAGGCCTGAGTCGTGTCAACAGCGAGTTCGAGCCGGGGACCATCCCGGCGGCACGAGCCGACCTGGAAGAGAGGAAACCGGAGGGTTATTTCGCGGCGAGCAGCCGCTCGGCCATCGCCTCGTTGGTGATGAGGCCGTTGACGAGGCGTCCGCCGAGGGCGGCGGTCAGCGCCGGGCGCTTGGCCTCGCCCACGGCGACGGCGATGACCCGCCGCTCGGCCGCCTTCGGCAGCGGCACCGAGGCGACGCGGCGGTTGAAGTCGCAGTCGAGCACATGGCCGTCGCCGTCATAGATCCAGCTGGTGATCTCGCCCGTGGCGCCGGCGGCGACAAGCGCCGCCATCTCGGCCTCGGCGACGAAGCCGTCGACGACGAGCGGCGCCTGGCGGCCCATCTGGCCGATCCCGACCAGCGTCAGGTCGGCCTGCTGGCCGAGGCCGATCGTGTTGCGCACCGCCTCCTGCGCGTGCAGGACCTTCAGCTCGTCCGGGTCGCTCGCCAGCACGGGCAGCGGATAGGGATAGTGCTTCGCCCCCACCCGTTCGGCCATCGCGATGGTGGCGTTGTAGGGCGTGGCGGAGCCGTCCGACATCATGTTGCCGAGAAGCGAGACGATGCGGTGCCGCGGGCAGTCGAGGCGCGGCAACTGCTCCACCGTGGCCTTCAGCGCCCGCCCGGTGCCGAGCGCGATGATCCGGCCCTCGTCGGATTTCAGCACCCGCTCCAGCTCCACCGCCGCCGCGATGGCGACGCCGGTCAGAAGCCCCGGCGCATCGGGATCCGACGGCACGATCTCGCAGAACTGGAGCCCGAAGCGGTCGGTGACCATCCCGGCCAGATCCATGCAGCGCCCGATCGGATGATCGAGCCGGACCTTCACCAGACGCTCGGACACCGCGAGCGAGACCAGCCGCTGCGCGGTCTGGCGCGACACCGAAAGCTTGCGCGCGATCTCGTCCTGGGTGTTGCCGGCGACGTAGTAGAGCCAGCCGGCCCGCGCGGCGTCGTCGAGCCGTGTCGTCTCTGCCGTGAACCGTCCCTGCGTCACCCGGTCATCCTTCGCCTGCAGTCAACAACACCTGCGGGAAATCCCGCCAGTTGTCAAAACTTCCGACGCCGGGCGGCGGTGCGGGCCGGTGGCCGCCGCCGGTATAGACGAGGACGCGCATCCCGGCCGCCTGTGCCGCCTCGACCCCCGGCCGGCTGTCCTCGATCACGAGCGTGCGCGATGGGTCGGCCCGCATCCGTTCGGCCGCGAAAAGGAAGAGATCGGGCGCCGGCTTGCCGCGCGCGACTTGCGAGGCGGTGAAGACATCCGGCCCGAAGGTGGCGGCGAGGCCGGCGATCTCAAGCGAGCGCGCGACGCGCTGCGGGCTCGAACTGGTGGCGACGCATCTCGCCGGGCGGAGCCGGGCGAGAAGGGCCGAGATCCCGGCCGTCGGGCGCAGCTCGGTCGCGAAGCGGGCGAGGAGAGAGCTGCGGTAGCGCTGCTCGAAATCCTCAGGCAAGGCGATGGCGAACGCCTCGCGGATCCCGCGCGCGACGGTGGGGAAGCTGCGGCCGAGGCAATGGTCGCGAACATAGTCCGGCGTGATGGCCAGCCCGAGCCGGGCCAGCTCGGCGATCAGCACGGCGGCCGAGATCGGCTCGCTGTCGACGAGCACGCCGTCGCAGTCGAAGATCACGAGGTCGGTGTCGGACAGGGGCTCGATCACGTGCTGGCTCCGTTCCTGCTAGCGCCTTTCACTAGCGCGTTTCGCGGCCCGGATGCACCGGAAATCGAGCGGGCCGCGCCGGGGCGAATTCCGATCGGTCGCGTTGCATTCCGGCGATTTCCGGCGGATAAATCCGCCATGTCGAAATACGCCTATCAGATCGAGAATGCCGTCGCCCTGCGCGGCTCGATCTCGGTCGGCGAGCTTTCGGAACTGCTCGGCGTGTCGGACCAGACGATCCGCCGGGTGATCCGGCCGCTGGTGGACGAGGGCAAGGTCCGCAAGGTCCACGGCGCGATCATGAGCGTCGACAAGCCGGTGGATGCGCCGTTCCATGCCCGGATGCAGCTCATGCGGGCGGAGAAGACCGCGATCGCGACCCATGTCGCCGCGCGGATCGAGGATGGCGAGTCGCTCGCCATCGACACCGGCTCCACCTCGGGCTTCATCGCGCAGGCGTTGCAGATCCGGCGCAACCTGATGGTCGTGACGAACTCGACCTTCGTGGCGAGCACGCTGTCCACGGTGCCGGGCAACCGGGTCTTCATGGCCGGCAGCCAGCTTCGCGACCACGACGGCGCGGCCTTCGACCGGCAGGCCTTCGCGACGATCCAGCGGATGCGGGTCGACCGCTGCATCCTGTCGTCCTCGACCGTGGACCCCGAGCGCGGGTTCCTGAACTTCGAGCAATGCGAGGCCGATATCGCCGACGCGATGCAGGAGATCTCGTCCGGGACGGTGATGGCCGTCGATCATTCGAAATTCCGGAAGACCGCCCGGCGCGGCAACATCTTCATCGTTCCCCTTCGCCCGGGCGCGATCATGGTAACGGACAGCGAGCCGCAGCCCGAATTCAAGCGCGTCCTCGCCCCCTTCAAGGTCCAGATCGCCTGAGGGACGGGATCAGCCCGCGCGGACGGCGGCGACGTGGCCGGCGAAGTCCGGGTCGTTCATCAGTGCCCGGCAACGGGCGAAGCGGCCATCGGCATAGGCGCGGAAGTCGTCGGCCGGATTGCCGTCGGCAAGCTGGATGAGCCCCCAGAGCGTCCAGAGAAGGTCGCACATCGCCTTGTAGATCACCACCCGCCCCCGTTCGGCCGGTGTCGGCGCGCGGCCGAAATAGCCGCGCAGCAGTTCCTCTTCCTGCTCCGCGTCCATCCCGGCCTCGACCGAGAGATCGCCGAGATCCCACATCGGGTCGTTCATGCCGGAATATTCCCAGTCGACGATCCACATCCGCTCTCGGGTATCGAGGAAGTTCTCGCACAGGGGATCGCAGTGGCAGGGGGCGAGCGGCCGGGGATGGACGTCGAGCGCGTTGCCGACGGGGCCGGCGGCGGCGACGACATCGTGATAGCCCTCGGGCAGCGCGACATCCTTGGTCGAGAGCAGCTTCAGATAATCCTCGATCATCGAAAAAAGCTCGAACCGGAACTCGAACCTCTCGCCCGACCCGTGCAGCGTCGCGAGCGCGGCGCCGGCCCGGCGCGGCGCCCCCGCGCGGGTCCGGAAGAGCGCCGGCGTCATCGTCTCGGCGTTCAGGATCGCCTCGGCGACCATGGCACCGGAGGCCGCGTCGGCCCAGAGGATCCGCGGCGCCACGCCGGCGCGTTCGGCGGCCTTGGCGTTGTGGGCCTCGACGGCGCGGTCGATATAGCTCTCTGTCCCCTCGCCCGGAATCCGGACGACGACATGGCGGCCGGCCGTCTCGACCCGGTAGACGAGGTTCGTCAGCCCGCCGAGCCGCGCGACCGTCGCGCCCGGCGTCCCGACCCCCTCGAAACCCGCGACGTTGCGCAGGATGGTAAGCACCTTCTCCCTGTTCTCCGGCATGTATCCCCCTGTCGTATCTATCCGTCCTGTCCGGCTACGCCTTCAGCCGCACGTTTTCGGGATCATGGAGCGGCCCCTCTACCCGTTCGATCCCGTACCGGTCGCCGAAGACCTCGACCTCGAAATCGGTGGCGGCGGCATCCGTGCCGGAAAGATAGCCGAAGATGATCGTCTTGCCGATGGTGTGCCCGAACCCGGCGGAACTGGCGAGCGACACGGTGCGGCCGTCGCGCAGGATGGTCTCGCCGCCATAGAGCGGCAGCTTCCGGTCGCTGACGAACGTGCAGAGCCGGCGCTCCGGCCCGGTCTTCTTCTGCGCCTCGAGCGCCGCGCGGCCGCGGAAATCGCCCTTCGACTTCAGATGAACGCGGGCGCCAAGGCCGGCTTCGACCGGGGTGTAGTCGGGCGAGATATCGGTCGACCAGTAGAGGTAGCCCTTCTCCAGCCTGAGCGAGTCGATGGCGCGGTAGCCGACATCGCGGATGCCGTGCACCGCCCCCGCCGCGCGCAAGGTGTCGTAGACATGGAGCCCGAACTCGGTCGGAACGTGCAGCTCCCAACCGAGCTCGCCGACGAAGCCGATGCGGACCGCGCGCACCGGGGCGGCGCCGACGGTGATGGTCCGGGCGGTGCCGAAGGGAAAGGCGGCGTTGGAGATGTCCTCCTCGACGACCTTTTCGAGGACGGCGCGGGATTTCGGGCCGCAGATGTTGATGACCGCGCGGGACGAGGTCATGTCG
>WOZM01000278.1:2300-6272 GCA_011620265.1 Paracoccaceae bacterium | reverse complement strand
ATGCATTCGGGCTCGGACCTCGGATCCTGAAACACAAGGAGCATCATCATGTGACGCCAACCGTTGACATCAAAATGCCCATGTGAGGATCCCGCCGGAGAGGCCCTCGGGGCCGGTCAGCCCTCGTCCTCGCTCGTCGCGACATCGGCGATTTCGTCGAGCGAGACGTCATCGTCGTCGTCCTCGAGAAGATCGTCGTCGAGATCGTCGTCGCTGGCATCGCTGTCGATATCCTCGTCGTCGGTCAGGTCGTCGGCCTCCACGACAATGTCCTTCGCGGGGGTCTTTTCCGCGATCATCGTCCGGCCGCGCCCGGCCACGAGGCTTTCGGCGGTGAAGGTATGACCGCATTCGGGGCAGGTCATCGGGTCGCGCCGCAGGTCGTAGAACCGGCTGGCGCAATGCGGGCAAAGGCGCTTGACGCCCCATTCGTCCTTGGGCATGGGACACTCCTTCCGTGCACGTCTGTTCGAGAGTCGCAGCCAACTGCCACAAGAGTGCGGGGCTGTCAAAGGCTTTCGGCCGCATTTCGCGCGGGGCCGCGTTTCGGGCTTTTCGCGGCCCGCGGGGCGGGTATTCTGGCGCCCGTCGGAAGGAGGATTCATGACCCGTCACATGCTTCCGGGCGAACCGCCCGTCGAGATCACCTTGCGCCGCTCGGCCCGGGCGCGGCGGTTCTCGTTGCGCGTCTCGCGGCTGGACGGGCGGGTGACGCTGTCGATGCCGGCGCGCGCGCGCGAGGCCGAGGCGCTGAGCTTCGCGCAGTCGAAGGCGGGCTGGCTCCGGTCGGTCCTCGGCGGCACCGCGTCGCGGGAAACCGTGGGCTTCGGGGGCACCATTCCCTTCGAGGGGCAGGCGCTGATCGTTACCCCGGCGGCGGTGCGCGCGGCCCGGATCCGCGCGACCGAGCTGCTCGTCCCGCCCGACCCTCAGCGGCTTGGCGCCCGGGTCTCGGCCTTCCTGAAGCTCGCGGCCCGGCAGCGCCTGCAGGCGGCCTGCGAGACCCATGCCGCGACGCTCGGTCGCGACTTTTCCCGGATCACGCTCCGCGACACGCGCTCGCGCTGGGGCTCGTGCACGGCCGATGGCGGGCTGATGTTTTCCTGGCGGCTGATCATGGCGCCGCCCGAGGTGCTCGACTACGTCGCGGCGCACGAGGTCGCGCATCTGGCCGAGATGAACCATTCGCCGGATTTCTGGGCCGTCGTGGCGGGGCTGATGCCGGGCTATGAGCGGCACCGGCGCTGGCTGCGGACGCATGGCGGCGGGTTGCACCGGCTGGACTTCGCCGCCGGACCTGACGCCGGAGCGGCGGGAGATTGACGGCGGCAGCGATTGCGTGATCACATCCCGCCATGCTGATCCAGACCCGCCCTTCCGATGCCGGCATCGCCGCCCATGACCGGCTCTACCGGTCGCTGCGCCAGCAGATCATGCATGGCGAACTGGCGCCCGGCCAGGCGCTCACGCTGCGCGGCCTCGCCAAGAGCTACGGCGTGTCGATGACGCCCGCGCGCGAGGCGCTGAGACGGCTCGTGGCGGAAGGCGCGCTGACCCTGTCATCCTCGGGCCGCGTGGCGACGCCGGACCTGTCGCATGACCGGATCGAGGAACTGGCGACGCTTCGGGCGCTGATCGAGACCGAGCTGGCGAGCCGGGCGCTGCCACGGGCGCACCTGGCGCTGATCGAGCGGTTGCAGGCGATCAACATGGCCAATGCCGAGGCCGTGGTGAAGCGCGACGCGGTGGGCTACATCCGCACCAATCTCGAGTTTCACCGCACACTTTACCTGCGCGCCCAGGCCCCGGCGATGCTGGCGATGGCCGAGACGGTGTGGCTGCAGCTCGGCCCGACGATGCGGGCGCTCTACGGCCGCCTCACGCGGTCCGAGCCGCCGCAGCACCACCGCATGATCATCGCCGCGCTGAAGGCCGGCGACGAGCCGGCCCTGCGGCTGGCGATCCGCACCGATGTGACGCAGGGGCTGCGCCACATCGCGGGCTGATCCCCGGTCAGGCGTGGATCGGCCCGTCGCCGCAGGCGAGCGCGGCCTCGCGCACCGCCTCGGAGAAGGTCGGGTGGGCGTGGCAGGTCAGGGCGATATCCTCGGCGGAGGCGCCGAATTCCATGCCGACGCAGATCTCGTGGATCAACTCGCCCGCCGAGGGGCCGATGATATGGGCGCCGAGGATGCGGTCGGTGTCCTTGTCGGCGAGAAGCTTGACGAAGCCGTCGCCCTGGAACACCGCCTTCGCGCGGCCGTTGCCCATGAAGGCGAACTTGCCGACCTTGTAGGCGCGGCCTTCCTCCTTCAACTGCTCCTCGGTCTTGCCGACCGAGGCCACTTCGGGCGTGGTATAGATCACGCCGGGGATGACGCCGTAATTCACATGCCCGGCCTTGCCGGCGAGGATTTCGGCCAGCGCCATGCCCTCGTCCTCGGCCTTGTGGGCCAGCATCGGGCCCGCGATCGCATCGCCGATCGCATAGATACCCTTGATATTCGTGGCGAAACGGCCGTCCGTCCTGACCTGTCCGCGCTTCTCCATCTCGATGCCCAGAGCGTCGAGCCCGAGCCCCTCGGTATAGGGTTTCCGCCCCGTCGCGACGAGGACGACCTCGGCCTCGAGGCTTCCCTCGCTGTCGTCCTTGCGGAGCTTGTAGCTGACAGTCGCCTTGCCGCGCTTGACCTCGGCGCCCGCCACGGCCGCCCCGAGGATGAACTCAAGCCCTTGGCGCGAAAGAATTCTCTGGAAGGTCTTGGCGGTGTCGCCGTCCATTCCGGGGGTGATCGCGTCGAGATATTCGACCACCGTCACCTGCGCGCCGAGTCGGGCATAGACCGAGCCCATCTCGAGCCCGATGACGCCGGCGCCGATCACCACCATCGACTTCGGCACCTTCGGCAGCGTCAGCGCGCCGGTCGAGGTGACGATGGTCTTTTCGTCCACCGTCACGCCGGGCAGGCCGGAGGGCTCCGAGCCGGTGGCGATGACGATGTTCTTCGCTGTATGGACCTCATCCCCGACCTTGACCCTGCCGGGTCCGGGGATCGTGCCCCAGCCTTTCAGCCAGGTTATCTTGTTCTTCCTGAAGAGAAATTCGATGCCCTTGGTGTTCTGGCCGATGACCTCGTCCTTGTAGGCGAGCATCTGTGGCCAGTCGACGGAAGGGGATTTGCCCTTCAGCCCCATTTTCGCGAAATTGTGCTCGGCCTCGTGCAGCATGTGGCTCGCGTGGAGGAGCGCCTTGGAGGGGATGCAACCGATGTTGAGGCAGGTGCCGCCGAGGGTGTCGCGGCCTTCGACCACCGCCGTCTTGAGGCCAAGCTGGGCGCAGCGGATGGCGGAGACATAGCCGCCGGGGCCGGCGCCGATGAGGATCACGTCGAACTCAGCCATGGGTCACTCCTTCAGAAATCTGGCGTCGGGCCTGCGTCGGTCTTGCGTCGTTTTTCCGTCCTACATCCGTAGCTACGGCGATCGGGACGCGGAGGGCGTCCCGGGGGGCTGTCTGCCCCCCGAAGCGGCCCATGGGCCGCACCCCCCGAAGGTATTTCGGAACAGAAGAAAGGGTCATGAGGCCATCAGCGCCATGAGGTAGAGGATCACGGTTGTCGCGAAACCCACGAGCCAGAGCAGCGTTCGGATGCCGGTGAGGCCCATCCCGTAGGCGGGGACGTAGAGCACCCGGGCGACGAGGAAGGCTTGCGCGGCGGTGAGCGTGCCGGCGCCGAAGCCGTCCTTGAGCGCGAGGATCAGGATCGCCGGGGCGAAAAGCGCCATCGCGGTGATCGAGTTGGTCAGCGCGCGGTCGAGGCGGGCGGTGATGCCGGTGAGGGTCCGGTGCTCGTCGCGGGACGACAGGAGGTAGCCCATCCCGAGCTGGCCCATCGCGCCGGTGACCTGCAGGAGCAGGATGAGCGCGGTGTAGAGCCCGTAAAGCGCGAGGATGTTCAGTTCGCTGGACAT
>WOZM01000278.1:0-2200 GCA_011620265.1 Paracoccaceae bacterium | reverse complement strand
ATCCATCAACAGCCGCCGCGGGTCTTCCAGCGCCTCCTTCACCCGGACGAGGAAGGTCACGGCACCTTTGCCATCCACGATCCGGTGATCGTAGCTGAGCGCCAGATACATCATCGGGCGGATGACGATCTGGCCGTTCACCACCACCGGGCGGTCCTGGATCTTGTGCATGCCGAGGATGCCCGATTGCGGCGGGTTGAGGATCGGCGAGGACATCAAGGAGCCGTAGACGCCGCCGTTCGAGATGGTGAAGGAGCCGCCCTGCATCTCGGCCATCGAAAGCTTGCCGTCGCGGGCGCGAAGCCCAAGCTCGGCGATCTTCTTCTCGATCGCGGCAAAGCCCATCCCGTCCGCGTCGCGCACCACCGGCACGACGAGGCCCGAGGGCGTGCCGACGGCGACGCCCATATGTACGAAGTTCTTGTAGACCACGTCGCCGCCGTCGATCTCGGCATTGACCTCGGGCACCTCTTTCAGCGCATGGCAGCAGGCCTTCACGAAGAAGGACATGAAGCCGAGCTTGACGCCGTGCTTCTTCTCGAACTGGTCCTTGTATTCGTTGCGGAGCGTCATGATGCCCGACATGTCGACCTCGTTGTAGGTCGTGAGCATCGCGGCGGTGTTCTGGGCATCCTTGAGGCGGCGGGCGATGGTGGCCCGCAGGCGCGTCATCTTCACCCGCTCCTCGCGGGCGGCATCCTCGGCGGGGATCGGCGCGCGCGGGGCGGCGGCGGGGGCGGGCGCGGCGGTTGCCACCGGGGTGGCGGGGGCGCTTGCGGCCTTGGCCACGTCCTCCTTCATGATGCGCCCGTCACGGCCGGAGCCGGTGACCTGATCCGAGGTCAGGCCCTTTTCGGCCATCGCCTTTTTGGCCGAGGGCGCGTCTTCCACGTCGGCGCGCACCTTGACCGTTTCGGGGCCGGCTCCGGGGGAGTCGACCTTTTCGGCCTTGGTGCCTTCCGGCCTGGCGGTCGCAGCGCCGCCTTCGGCCACCACCGCGAGGCGGGCCTTGGCATCGACGGTCGCGCCTTCGGGGGCCACGATTTCAGTGAGGATGCCGGCGACGGGCGAGGGCACCTCGACCGAGACCTTGTCGGTTTCGAGCTCGCACAGCATCTCGTCGACGTCGACGGCATCGCCGACCTTCTTGAACCAGGTGGAGACCGTCGCCTCGGTCACGCTTTCGCCGAGGGTCGGAACCATTACATCGGTATTCTTGCCAGACATCTTGCCCTCTTCGGCTTGCGGCGCGGCATCGGCGCCCTTGCTGGGTGACGGTTTCTTCGGAGCGGTGGCGCCGGCCTCGGCGATCTGTGCCAGAAGCGCGCCCGCGCCGACGGTCGTGCCTTCGGCGGCGACGATCTCGGCGAGGGTGCCGGCGGCGGGGGCCGGCACCTCGACCGTGACCTTGTCGGTCTCGAGTTCGCACAGCATTTCGTCGACCTGGACGGTGTCGCCGGGTTTCTTGAACCAGGTGGCGACGGTCGCCTCGGTCACGCTTTCGCCGAGCGTGGGGACGCGGACCTCGGTTGTCATCGGGCGGTTTCTCCAATTGTCAGGGCTTCGTTCACCAGCGCCTCCTGCTCGGCCTTGTGGCGCGAGGCGAGGCCGGTGGCGGGCGAGGCGGAGGCGGGGCGGCCGACATAGCGCGGGCGCGGGGTCTTGGCGCCGATGCGGCCGAGCACCCATTCGATATTGGGCTCGACGAAGGTCCAGGCGCCCTGGTTCTTCGGCTCTTCCTGGCACCAGATCACCTCGGCGTCCTTGAAGCGTTCGAGTTCCTTCACCAGCGATTGCGCCGGGAAGGGGTAGAACTGTTCGAGCCGCAGGAGGTAGATGTCGTCGATGCCGCGCGCGTCGCGTTCGGCGAGAAGGTCGTAGTAGACCTTGCCGGAGCACATCACAACGCGTCGGATCTTCTTGTCGGTGACGAGTTTGGTGTCGGAATGGCCCGTCTGCGCGTCGTCCCAGAGGACGCGGTGGAAGGTCGATCCGGTGGTGAAGTCCTCGGCGTCGGAAATGCACATCGGGTGACGCAGGAGCGATTTCGGCGTCATCAGGATCAGGGGTTTGCGGAACGACCGGTGCACCTGCCGGCGCAGGATGTGGAAGTAGTTCGCCGGCGTCGAGCAGTTGGCGACGATCCAGTTGTCCTGCGCGCATTGCTGGAGGAAGCGTTCGAGACGGGCGGAGGAATGCT
>WOZM01000207.1:24961-32132 GCA_011620265.1 Paracoccaceae bacterium | reverse complement strand
AGGACTTACAACGAGGAGCGCGAGCACCAGGGAAGATGGTGCTTCGGCAAGACGCGCAGAACCAAGCGCGCCCAACACACGGCCAAGCGCCTCGTGATCCTTCACCGGAAACTTGCCCTGCGTTGCGCGCGGCGCAGTATCATCCCCGAACAGCTTCTCGCGGATATAGGCGCCGAGCGGCAGCGCCGCCGCATCCCGCTCCAACCGTGCCCGCTCTTCAAAGCTCAGGCGCAGGGAGAAGGGCGGCAGATACTTCGGTGCGGGCTTCGCCGCTATCTTATTGAAATCATGGCTTGGGTTTGTCATCGCGCACCCCCAGACCCTGCGGGTCTAGTTGTGCGAGTTGGTGTTCCCAGTCCTCAAGAACTTCGAACAGAAGGTTCGATTCCGGTCCTGTCAGGTCCACCAAATAAACCAGCAAAAACAGTAATTTGCGCCGCAGCCAATTCGGTCGCTTTGGCGTTGGCTCACGCCCCGTAAGACCGCCGTAAGTTTTTGCTCGGGTTCGCAGAAGTCCATAGCGTGAATCGCTCCTAGCGCAACTTTTCATCCGGAGTCGAAGGTAGCTGAGCTAGGCGTTGATTGATTGCGTCCCCTCGACCATCGAACTCAGGCGGTTCTTCTCCTTTTTCCCATGCTTCGTGAACCTTTTCCCAGTGGGGCGCCATCTCTTCCATTATGATCTGAACGAGCGCCGTCAGGTCCATACCATTCGCTATGGTTGGTATAGACGCTCCCTCGGCATGCACGCCGTGCGAGAAGAACTCGTGCGCACCACCGCCCTTGTGGAGACTGCGCTTAGAATTCCGCCAAATCACAAGGCAGTCAGGACCGACAGTCCCGTCCTTTGTTGCAAGATGGGAGGAGTAAGCGAGTTGAGCCAGATGCTTTGCCACCGTCCGACCGAGGATCTTCTTCTCATTATAGGCTCTCACCAGATTTAGAAGGGGACGCTTCCACCTATCTATGGGAAGCAAGGCCGCAGTGCCCGATCCAGCTAGACCAATGGTAGCGGCGATCTGCAGTGGCGTCAGAGCTCCTCCTATGATGTGCCTAGTATATCGGAACCAGTAGCCCTGATCGGTATGGGCCATGTCAATGGAGTAAATCTGTGGTCTGTCGTTTAGGAAAGCGGGAACTATGAAACTATGACGCCGCAGCTTCGTGTCGCGCACGCCTTCCAAGTGAGGAATAAACTCGCGCTTCATGGCTTCCGCAACAACCTTCAACATATGCTCCAAGGGATGGTGCCTGCCACGAAGCACGCTACTCACCCATTGAGAAGGTTGGCTTCCCAGAGCAGTTGCGCCCAATCCGGAGTAGCCGAGCATAGCGATACCGTCCGTGACCTCCACGATTGCTGCTTTGATAGCATCGTCAATTGGCGGTTTTCCGGGTGCTGAAAGCCTCCTATCTGCGACGAGCCATATGGAGCCTCGAGTCTGAATGGTCAGGATGAGCGTCATGTATAGGTGACCATTTGCAGGTTTCGGTATCGTTGGGCGGACATATTGTTACCACATCTGCTACCGACACTGAAGTCCGACCCAGCTATTAGCGGTTTCACCTATCGCTCTCTGGATCGCTTCCTAAGTTGGGGCGCCCCGGAACCCATGCCCCGAGGCGCTTGCTAAGTCCCGGGCAAGAAGAAGTCCCGCCTTGACTGGTCCCGATGGTTTAGCGTCCGTCGGTTTCCTCAAGGACGTGCAGGTGGCTAGCCTGCGCCGCCGCGCGCCATTCCTGCGCGGCGGTCAGTGGGTTGCGTACATCCGTGGCACAAGCGGATCGCTGTTACTTCAGTGCTCCAGAACGGCGAGCCGCATCGCAGGCAGACCCGCCAACCGACGCGACGTACCACACGGGGCGGCGTGTGATCGAGGTCCAAGACCGGCTCCGGTTCTCGCCAATACCCTGATGAGCGGGGTGATTTCTTCCGCCATATACCGCTTCGCCAAGCGTATCGCCAAGGCTCCGCACCGGCCTCGCCCCTGATCAGGCGCGGCCGGATATCGGTTGCAGCCGCCCCCGCCTCACGCGCATTTCGAATGGCCGCAGGACGGGCAGGTCATGCAGCCTTCGATCATCTGCATCCCGAACTGGCCGCAAGCCGGACAGGCCGGGCCGCGGGGCGTCTCGCCCACCGCCATGACCTGCGCCTTGGGATCGGTCTTGAGCCCGAGCCCTTCGCCGGCCAGAAAGCCGATGGCGATCATGTGCCGCTCGATCACCCCGCCGATGGCGGCGAGGATCGAGGGGATGTAGCGCCCCTGCATCCAGGCGCCGCCGCGCGGGTCGAAGACCGCCTTCATCTCCTCGACCACGAAGCTGACATCGCCGCCGCGCCGGAAGACGGCGGAGATCATCCGCGTCAGCGCCACGGTCCAGGCGAAATGCTCCATGTTCTTCGAGTTGATGAAGACCTCGAAGGGCCGCCGGTGGCCGGACTGGATGATGTCGTTGATGGTGATGTAGATCGCGTGTTCGCTGTCGGGCCATTTCAGCTTGTAGGTCGCCCCTTCGAGCGATTGCGGCCGGTCCAAGGGTTCGGAGAGATAGATCACCTCGGCACCCTTGTCGGCCTCGGGCGTCTTGTCCTCCTTCTCGGAGACCGACAGGACCGAGCCCGTCACCGCGTTCGGGCGATAGGTGGTGCAGCCCTTGCAGCCCTGGTCCCAGGCCGCCATGTAGACGTCCTTGAAGGCCTCGAAGCCGATTTCCTCGGGGCAGTTGATGGTTTTCGAGATCGAGCTGTCCACCCATTTCTGCGCCGCCGCCTGCATGCGGACGTGATCGAGCGGCGGCAGCGTCTGGGCGTTGACGAAATGATCAGGGAGCGGCTTGTCGCCGAAGCGTTCGCGCCAGAGGTGGTAGGCGTAGTCGACGACCTCTTCCTCGGTGCGGCTGCCATCCTTTTGCAGGACTTTCCGCTTGTAGGCATAGGCAAAGACCGGCTCGATCCCGGACGAGACATTGCCGGCATAAAGGCTGATCGTGCCGGTGGGCGCGACCGAGGTCAGCAGCGCGTTGCGGATGCCGTGGGTGCGAATGGCTTCGCGCACCGTCTCATCCATGTGCTGCATCGTGCCCGAGGCGAGGTATTTCTCGGCGTCAAACAGCGGGAACGGCCCCTTTTCGCGCGCCAGATCGACCGAGGCCAGATAAGCCGCGCAGGCGATCTTGTGCATCCAGATCTCGGTCTGCCGGGCCGCCTCGTCCGAGCCATAGCGCAGGCCGAGCATCAACAGCGCATCGGCCAGCCCGGTGACACCCAGCCCGATCCTGCGCTTGGCGCGGGCTTCCTCGGCCTGCTGCGGCAGGGGAAAACGGCTGACATCCACGGTATTGTCCATCATCCGCACGGCGGTGCGCACAAGATCCTTCAGCGCCGCCGCATCGAGCCGCGCCTTCGGGCCGAACGGGTCGATCACCAGCCGGGCAAGGTTGACCGAGCCGAGCAGGCAGGCGCCATAGGGCGGCAGCGGCTGCTCGCCGCAGGGGTTGGTGGCGGCGATGGTCTCGCAATAGGCGAGGTTGTTCATCGCGTTGATGCGGTCGATGAAGATCACGCCGGGTTCGGCATAATCGTAGGTCGCACGCATGATCCGGTTCCACAGATCGCGCGCCTGAATGGTGCGATAGACCCTGCCGTCAAAGACCAGATCCCACGCCCCGTCGGATTTGACCGCCGCCATGAACGGATCGGTGACCAGCACCGAAAGGTTGAACATCCGCAGCCGCGCGGCATCCTGCTTGGCCTCGATGAAGGCCTCGATGTCGGGATGGTCGCAGCGCATCACCGCCATCATGGCGCCGCGCCGCGAGCCCGCCGACATGATCGTGCGGCACATCGCGTCCCAGACATCCATGAAGCTCAAGGGCCCCGAGGCGTCGGCGGCCACGCCCTTCACCTCGGCGCCGCGCGGCCGGATGGTGGAGAAGTCGTAGCCGATGCCACCGCCCTGCTGCATGGTCAGCGCCGCTTCCTTCAGCGCATCGAAGATGCCGCCCATGTCGTCGGGGATCGTGCCCATGACGAAGCAGTTGAAAAGCGTGACCGAGCGGCCGGTGCCGGCGCCGGCGGTGATCCGGCCGGCGGGGAGGAAGCGGAAGTCCTCGAGCGCGGCGTAGAAGCGATCCTCCCATTCGGAGGGGTCTTTCTCGACCGAGGCGACGGCGCGGGCGATGCGGCGCCAGCTGTCCTCGACCGTGCCGTCGATCGGCGTGCCGTCGGCCGACTTGAAGCGGTACTTCATGTCCCAGATTTGTTCGGCGATCGGGGCGGCGAAACGGCTCATCGGGCGGCGGTCCTCGGTCTGCGGGAAGGGAGGCCAAGATACGCCTGCCTGCCTCGCCGGTCAACTTGATCTCGGGGGTGGGGCGGCTAGAATGGCAAGGTCTTGGGGGTGCGATGTCGGGATTCGTGAATATTTTGAAACTCTGCGTCGGCGCGGATTCGGTCGAGGACCTTCTCGACTGGCAGCGCACCCATCCCTCGCCCTATCCGACGGGAGAGCGCCGCCACGTCACCCGGATGTGGCCGAAGCGCGAGGCCGAGATCGTCGCCGGCGGCTCGCTCTACTGGGTGATCAAGGGCGTAATCCTCTGCCGCCAGCGCATTGTCCGGCTCGACGAGGTCGTGGGCGCGGACGGCATCCGCCGCTGCGGCATCGTGATGGAGCCCGAGGTGATCCGCACCGAAGCCGCCCAGCGCCGGCCGTTCCAGGGCTGGCGCTATCTCGACCCCGCCGACAGCCCGCGCGACCTGCCGAAGCTGCGCCGCGCCGATACGGCGCTTCCGGAGGAGATGGCGCTGGCGCTGGCCGAGATCGGCTTGCGCTGACCCCCGCCCGGGAGGGGGGCGCCGCCCCCCACGGCCTTGCGGCCTCCCCCCGAGGTATTTCGGCCACAATGAAAGGTCAGGGACCGAGAGGGTCGAGACCCATGCGCGCGGCGAGATCGGCGAGCACGGGTTCGGCACCGTTGCCCCAATCGGCCGCGCGGGCGGCGTAAAGCGTTGCCTGGCTCTGGTGGATGAGGCCGTCGGCGAGGATCTTGAGGTGGTTGGCGCGCAGCGTCTCGCCGGTCGAGGTGATGTCGGCAATGGCCTCGGCGGTGAGGTTCTTCACTGTGCCCTCGGTCGCGCCCTGGCTGTCGACGAGCTGGTAGTCGGCGACACCGTGGGCGGTGAGGAAGTCGCGCACCAGCCGGTGGTATTTGGTGGCGATGCGCAGGCGGTGCCCGTGCGCGCGCCGGAAGGCGGCGGCGACGGCGTCGAGATCGTCGAGCGTTTCCACGTCGGGCCAGGCGGCGGGGACGGCGATGACGAGGTCGGCATGGCCGAAGCCCATCGGCGCCAGTTCCGCCACCTGCCGGTCCCAGTCGGCGAGCTTGTCGCGGACGAGGTCGGAGCCGGTGACGCCGAGATGGATGCGCCCCGCGGCAAGCTCTCGGGGGATCTCGCCGGCCGAGAGGAGGACAAGCTCGAGCCCGTCGGCGCCATCGACGGCGCCGGCATATTCGCGCTCCGACCCGGCGCGGCGGAGCGTGATGCCGCGGGCGCCGAACCAGTCGAAGGTCAGCTCCATCAGCCGACCCTTGGAGGGGACGCCGAGTTTCAGCATGGCGCCCCCCCGAGATCGGCGACGAGGCCGGGGCGGATCACGCCGCCTACGGCGGGGATCGAGCGGCCCTGTCCGAGAACTGCGGTCAGCGCGTCGTAGCGCCCGCCGGACGCCACCGGCGGCAGGTCGGGATCGGCGGCGTGGAAGGAAAAGACGAAGCCGTCGTAGTATTCAAGCGTGGTGCGGCCGTGGCTCGCCTCGAAATCGAGGGCGTCGACGTCGATGCCTTTCGCCGCGAGCGCCGCGAGCCGCGCGTCGAGCCGGTCCACGGCGGGGCCGATGGCGGGCATGTCGCGGGCAAGGTCGCCGAGATGGGCGAGCGCCGCGGGCGATTTCGCCGAGAGGTTCAGGAGGTCCTCGAGCCGCGCGACCTCCTCGGCGGCGATGGGCGGGGTGGCTGCATCCTGCCGGAGGGCGGCGAGGCGGGTCGCGATCTCGGCCTCGGAGCGCAGGCCGATGAGCGGCGCGTCGGTGAGCTTCGCGCCACCTTCGAGTGCGGCGAGAAGCCGGGCGCGGCTTTCGGGGAAGGGCGCGCGGCCGCCGAAGCGGTCGAGGAGCTGGGTGAAGCGGCGCGGCCGCCAGATATGGCGGAGAAGGGCTGCCTTGCGGCTCTCCAATGTCCGCAGACCGCGCACCGCCTCGGTCAGGATGCCGATATCGCCGGTCGCGGCGCGAAGCCCGAGGGGGGCGAGGAGGTCCGCGAAGAGCGCAAAGACCTCGGCATCGGCACCGGCGGGGTCGGCGCGGTCGAAGACCTCGTAGCCGACCTGCACATATTCGGATTTCCGCGCGCTGAGATGCTCCTGCTTGCGGAAGACCTCGCCCGCGTAGCAGTAGCGCGCGGGCTCGGCGCCGTCCGCCATGTGCATCTGCACCACCGGCACGGTGAAGTCGGGGCGCAGCATCATCTCGCCCCTGAGCGGGTCGCCGGTGACATAGGCGCGGGCGCGGATATCCTCGCCGTAGAGATCCAGAAGCACCTCGGCGGGCTGGAGGATATCGGCCTCGACCGGCAGGGCGCCCGCCGCCCGGAAAGCGGCCATGAGGCGGTCGGCCTCGGCCCAGGCTTCGGCCTTCGGCGCCATTCAGGCCGGCCCCAGAAGGCGGCGCACCTCGGCGACGAGGTCGGTGCGGGCGACCTCGGTCTGGGCGGGCTGGGATTTCCATTCCTCATGGGAGGCTTCGGCGGCGATCTTCGCGCCGAGGAAGAGGTCCTTGAGCTGGACGACGCCGCGCGCCGCCTCGTCGGTGCCCTGGATCACCGCGACGGGGGAGTTCCTTTTGTCGGCGTATTTCAACTGGTTGCCGAAATTCTTCGGGTTGCCGAGATAGACCTCGGCGCGGATGCCTTCGCGGCGCAGCTCGGTCGCCATCGCCTGGTAATCGGCCATGCGGTCGCGGTCCATCACGGTGACGATCACCGGGCCACGCGTATCGGTATCGACCCGGCCTTTCGCATGGAGCGCGGCGAGAAGCCGGTCGACGCCGATCGAGACGCCGGTCGCGGGGACCGACTGGCCGGTGAAGCGCTTGACGAGGTCGTCGTAGCG
>WOZM01000207.1:0-24861 GCA_011620265.1 Paracoccaceae bacterium | reverse complement strand
CGCCGGTCGCGGGGACCGACTGGCCGGTGAAGCGCTTGACGAGGTCGTCGTAGCGCCCGCCGCCGGCGACCGAGCCGAACTGACGGGGGCGGCCCTTCTCGTCGGTGATCTCGAAGGTCAGCTCGGCCTCGAAGACCGGGCCGGTATAGTAGCCGAGGCCGCGGACGACGGAGGGGTCGATGACGATGCGGTCGGGGCCGTAGCCCTGGGCGGCGAGGAGGGAGGCAATGGCTTCGAGTTCTTGAACGCCTTCCTGCCCCACCGCCGAATTCCCAATCAACTGGCTGAGAAGCTCGAGTGACTGATTCCCGTCATCGCCCTTTGATACGAGAAACAAGTAAACCGTGTTGGCCTGATCGTGGCTAAGCCCCACACCGTCGGTGAATGCTCCCGACGCGTCAAGTCGCCCGTTTGTGAGCAATTGCAGCACGCCTTCACGCCCAAATTTATCGAACTTGTCAATGGTTCTGAGGACTGCTTCACGAGTTATAGTATCGTCTTCGGTGAGACCGATTGTTTCCATCACCCCGTTCAGCAACTTCCGGTTGTTCACCCGCACCACATAGTCGCCGCGCGGGATGCCCACGGCCTCCAGCGCGTCCGCCAGCATCGCGCAGATCTCGGCATCGGCGGCCACAGACCCCGCTCCGACCGTATCCGCGTCGCATTGATAGAACTGCCGGAACCGCCCCGGCCCCGGCTTTTCGTTGCGCCACACCGGGCCCATCGCGTAGCGGCGGTAGGGACTCGGCAGGTCATTGCGGTACTGGGCGGCGACCCGCGCGAGGGGCGCGGTCAGGTCGTAGCGGAGCGCGAGCCAGTCCTGATCCTCGTCCTGCCAGGCGAAGACGCCCTCGTTCGGGCGGTCCACGTCGGGCAGGTATTTGCCGAGCGCATCGAGGGTTTCGACGGCCGAGGTCTCCAGGGGATCGAAGCCGTAGCGGTGATAGACCCCGGCAATGGTGTCGAGCATGGCCTTGCGTTCGGCCACCTCGGCGCCGAAATAGTCGCGAAAGCCCTTCGGCGTCTCCGCGCGCGGTCTTCTCGGTCCCTTTTCCTTGGCCATCGCCCGACCCTTCCCATAGGTTCGGGCGCGGGTGTAGCGGATGGGGGGGCGGTGGACAAGCGGCAGCCTTTGGGGCGGGGCGCCCGGACGCGGCGCAGGGCATCAGTCAGGGGCTGGAGGGGACATGGACGAACGGCTGGAGCGGGCGGAAGAAGAGATCGCGCATCTGAGACGCGCGGTCGATGACCTGTCGGAGGTCGTCACCCGGCAGGCGGGCGAGATCGACCTCCTTACCCGGCGCGTGCGGCTCCTGATGGAGCGCGCGGCGGAGGCCGAGGCCGAGGGGTCGGGGACGATCCCGCTCGCCGATCAGAAGCCGCCGCACTGGTGAGGCCTTGCCCTCGGCCGCCGTGCCGGGCAGGTTAGGCGGCGAAGCGCTGCAGCGCTCGCCAAGCCCGGACTGCCCATGCACCACCTCATCGAGCGCGTTTTCGGCACCCCGCACTGGCCGACCGTCGTCCTGACCTATGCGGCAGGAACGGCCGGCGGGCTCGCGGCCCAGGCGGCCCATCTGCCGCTGCCGATGCTGCTCGGCTCGCTTCTGGCCGTGGGGGCGGCGGCGATTGGCGGGCTGAGGCCGCTGGGCCATCTGCCGCAGGCGCCACAGAAGATCCGGATGATCTTCATCCCGATCATCGGCGTCGCCATCGGCGGGGCGGCGCGGCCGGAGATCCTCTCGGAAGCGCCGCAGTGGGTGCCGTCGCTCCTGATTCTTTGCCTCTTCATCCCGCTCGTCCACTATCTTGGCTACCGGGCCGTGCGCGCCAGCGGACAAACCGACGCCGTGACGGCCTTCTACGGCTCCGCCCCCGGCGGGCTCGTCGAGACGGTGCAACTGGGTGAGGAGGCCGGCGCCGACGTGCAGATGCTCGCCATGCTGCAATTCCTGCGGCTGATCCTGACCATGATCCTGGTGCCAGTGGCGTTCACCTGGATGGAGGGCCATGCCGTCGGCTCGGCCGGGGGGGCCGCGGTGGCGGGGCACGGGCTCGGGCTGGCCGATGTCGCGATCCTCGGTATCGCGGCTGTCGTGGGCGTGATCATCGGGGTAAGGCTGAGACTGCCCGCCGGCCATGTGCTGGGCCCGATCCTCCTGTCGTCCGCGGCGCACATGGCCGGCTGGACCGAGGCGGTGCCGCCGCGCTGGCTGATCGCGGCGGCGCAGGTGGTGATCGGCACATCGCTCGGTGTGCGGTTTGCGGGGATGCCGAAGGGACGCATTCTCATCGCCTTGCGGCTGGCGCTGATGAACGGCGTCATCAGCATCGGCGGGGCGGCCGCCGTCGCCTTCCTGATCGCGCCCTTCGTCGCGGAACCCGCGCAGGCGGTCTTCCTCGCCTTCGCGCCGGGGGGGCTGGTCGAGATGGGGCTGATCGCTCTCAGCCTGAAGATGTCGATCCTCTACGTGACGGCGCATCATCTCCTGCGCATCATCCTCGCGGTGAGTTTCGCGCGCGCGTACGGCCGGCGGATCCGGTAGAGCGGGTGTGCCGTCGCGGTCGAGGGCGCAAGCCGACCGGAGCGCGCCCCTTACTCCGATTGTCCGCCTCCGCCCGATCCGCTATCCTCTGCCCAACGAGAGGCAACGAGCAGGCCCACCCCGCCGATGACGGCGCTTCAGGAATATCAGCGGCTGGAATGCACCGGCCTGTGGCGCGACCGTCCCGACGGTCAGCGCCGCGAGGTGATCGTGTCGTTCGGCGACGCCACGCTGGTGATTTCCGAGACCCGCTCGGCCCGCGCCCTCACCCACTGGTCGCTTCCGGCCGTCGTCCGCCTCAATCCCGGCGAAGTGCCGGCGCGCTTCTCGCCCGACCCGGAGGCCGACGAGGAACTGGAACTCGACGACGAGGCGATGATCGCCGCCGTCTCCAAGGTCCACAGCCTGATCGAGGCCCGCCGCCCGCATCCCGGACGGCTCCGCACCGCCCTTCTGGGCTCGGCGCTGGCGGCCGTTCTCGGCGCCCTCGTCTTCTGGATGCCGAACGCGCTCGTCACCCATACCGCCGCCGCCCTGCCCTTTGCCAAGCGGCAGGCCATCGGCCGCGCCGCGCTGGCCGACCTCACCCGCCTCACCGGGCTGCCCTGTGCCGCCGCCGAAGGCCAGGAGGCGCTCGGCCGGCTGCATGGCCGCCTGCTCGGCCCGGCCGGCGAGATCTTCATCCTTCCCGAGGGCCTGAAACGCTCCGCCATCCTGCCCGGCGGCATCGTGCTTCTCGCGCGGGCGCTCGTCGAGGATCAGGAGGTGCCGGAGGTGGCGGCCGGAGAGATCCTTGCCGCCGATCTCCGCTCGGGCGCCACGGATCCGCTGATCGCGATCCTGCGCCATGCCGGGCTCCGCGCGACCTTCCGGCTTCTGACCACCGGCGACCTGCCGAATGCGGCCATCGACGGCTACGGCGAGACGCTTCTGTCCCGGTCGCAACCGCCCGTGGCCGAAAAGGCGCTGCTCGACCGCTTCGCGGCGGCGGGCGTGCCGTCCGGCCCCTATGCCTATTCGCTCGACCCGAGCGGCGAAAGTGTGCTCGGCCTCATCGAGGCCGATCCCTTCCGCGCCGGACCGTCCGACCGGCCTGTCCTCGCCGATGCCGACTGGGTGGCGCTTCAGGGGATATGCAGCGGCTGAGCCGGTGGCTCACCCACGCGCGTAGGCGTCGCGGTAGCCGTTCCGCCGCGCGAGGGCGAGGGCGGACTGGAGTTCTCCGGCGGTGGCGAACGGCCCCGCGAGGATCGCCTTGATCGGCTTGCCGCCCTTTTGCGACATCGCACTTGCCACCGGCAGGCCGAGCGCCTTGAGCCGGGCGATCGCGCGGTCGGCATTGGCGGGGTCGGCGAAGACGCCGACCTGCACATATCCCCCCGCTCCGGCCGGGGTCTGCCGCGCCGTCGCGGGTGCGGGGGCCGCGACGGTCGCGGCGATCGGCCCGTTGCTCCAGACGACGCGGTAAACGCCTTGATCGGCCTTGAGCGCCCGGCGCGCCTCGGCCGGGCCCGCCGCGCCCTCGACCACCGCGAGGCCAGGCACCCCGAGACCGTTGAGGTAGGCGACGGGGGCCTCCCCGCCCGCCTCGCTGCACCGGGTCACGCGGCGGCCGTCGCTGAGCAGATAGCGCTGTGCCCGGTCGATCCGCGCCAGGCAATAGGTCGCGGCCTTGCCCACCGGACCGACCCGCACGAGGCGGACCGACGCCGCCGGGCGTTTCGGCGCCTGAACGGGCGCGGCCCTGGCGGCCTTGGTCGTCACGGGCGGCGCCGGCTTCGTCGGTGCCGCCGCCGCCACGGTCTCGGGCGCAGGCGGTTCGGAGGGCGTCGCCGGTGCGGCCGGCGCCACCTCCGGCGCCGGCGACTTCAGCGCCTCGACCCCGTCGAGCAGCCCGGGCGGGAAGGTCGGCTCATAGCCGCAGACGAGCTTGCGGTCGCGGCTGACCCGCGGCACCCAGGTGGTCTGGCCGCCGATCCCGGCGCGGATGAAGACGCAGCCGGCGCTGTCGACATACTGGTTTCCGCGAAAGGCGGCAGGCGGAAGTTCCTTCGGCCCGCCGACCTGCGACAACGGTTGCGCCGCCGCCGGATTTCCCCACATCGCGGCCGCCAGAAGCGCGGCCGAAACCACCCTGAATACCTGCATGTTCCGCCTCGGTTATTGTTTCCGGACAGAATGCCAAAGGCGGGTGTGTGAGTAAAGGGAAAATGGCCTATTTAGTGCCGAACATCCGGTCGCCCGCATCCCCTAGCCCCGGCACAATATATCCATGCTCGTTGAGCTTTTGGTCCACAGCCGCTGTGACGATCGGCACGTCCGGATGCGCCTCCTTCATCCGGGCGATGCCATCGGGGGTGGCCAGAAGGCACATGAAGCGGATGTTCCTTGCCCCTGATTTCTTGAGCAGATCCACCGCCGCCACCGAGGAATTGCCGGTCGCCAGCATCGGGTCGAGCGCGATGACCAGACGATCCTCGAGTTCCGACGGAACCTTGTAGTAATACTGCACCGGCCGCAGCGTCTTCTCGTCCCGGTAAAGCCCGACGAAGCCGACGCGGGCGGCGGGGATCAGCTCGAGCACCCCGTCGAGAAGCCCGTTCCCGGCCCTGAGGATCGAGATCAGCGCCAGCTTCTTGCCGTCGATGACGGGTGCGTCCATCGGGCAGAGGGGCGTTTCGATATGCTTCGTCGTCATCTCCATCTCGCGGGTGATCTCATAGGCCAGAAGCTGGCTGATCTCGCGCAGGAGGCGGCGGAAGGAATTGGTCGACGTGTCCTTTTCCCGCATCAGGGTCAGCTTGTGCTGGACCAGAGGGTGACGGACAACGGTCAGATGCTCAAGCATCGGCTTTCTCCAGTCTTTTCAGTATCTTGTCGCGCGTCCCTTCATCGCAGAACGCGGCTTTCGCGGATGTCTTGGCGATCTCGTCGAAGACGCCCTCATCCCAATCGAACGCCTCCGCGAGCATCCGGTATTCGCGCGCCATCGTGGTGTGGAAAAAGGGCGGATCGTCGGTCGAGACCGTCACTTTCACCCCGCGTTCGCGCAACCGGTGGATCGGATGCGCGCGGAAGGAGGGGTAGAGTCCCAAGGCGACGTTGGACCCCGGACAGAGCTCGAGCACGATGCCCGTCTCGGCGATCTCGTCGACCAGCGCGAGGTCCTCGATGGCGCGCACACCGTGGCCGATCCGCTCGACGCCGAGGTCGCGGATGGCGTCGCGGACGCTTTCGGGCCCGCCCCATTCGCCGGCATGGCAGGTCAGCCGCAGCCCGGCTTCGCGCGCCGCATCAAAGGCCCAGGCGAAGTCCTTGGGTTTGCCGATCTTTTCGTCGCCGGCAAGGCCGAAGCCAACGATCCAGTCTCCCGCCGTCTCGGCGGCGCAACGCGCCACCTCCCTGGCCTTTTCCGGCCCGAAATGGCGGATCGGCGTGACGATGCCGCGCAGCACGATCCCGTCGCGTTTCTCGGCCAGGTCGGCGGCCTCGCGGATCGCCTGGGAATATTCGCGCCAGGCGCCGACATCGCGGCCACCGCAGAAGTCGGGGCTGAGGAAGGTCTCGGAATAGATCACGCCCGACGCCGCGCTTTCCTCGAGGACGGCCAGGGTCAGGCGATGATAGTCCTCCGGCGTCTTCAGCGGCTCGGTGGCGGCCTCGTAGACCCTGAGAAAGTCCCGGAAATCGCGATAGCTGTAGCCCCCCCGTTCGTCGAAGATGCCGGAAATGTCGATCTTCTTCTTCGCGGCCAGGTCCCGGATGAAGCGGGGCGGTGCCGCGCCTTCCAGATGCAGATGCAGCTCGACCTTGGGCAGGCTCACAGGAACGACCTCCCCGCGCCGCGCGGCCCGATGCCGAGATGGGTCGCGACAGAGGCGCCGACATCTGCGAAGGCGATCTGCCCCACCGCGCGGGCGCCGGCGCCCCAGCCTGCGACCGGCACCCGTTCGCGGGTATGATCGGTGCCGGTCCATGTCGGATCGTTGCCGTGATCGGCGGTGAAGAGCGCGAGGTCGCCGGGCCGCAAGGCGGCGAGGAACGCCCCCACCCGGCCGTCGAACCATTCGAGCGCCCTTGCATAGCCCGAGACGTCGCGGCGGTGGCCGAAGAGCGTGTCGAACTCGACGAAGTTGGCGAAGGTGAGCGAGCCTTCCTCGGCCGCTTCCGCCGCAATCATCAGGTGATCGAACAGCGCCGCGTCCGTTCCCTTCTTCACGTCGTCGATCCCGCGCAGCGAGAAGATGTCGCCGATCTTGCCGATCGCATGGACCTTTCGGCCGGCCTCGTGCAGCCAGTCGAGCAATGTCGGCGCTGGCGGGGCGATGGCGTAGTCATGGCGGTTGGTGGTGCGCCGGAAATTCCCGCAATCGCCGGTGAAGGGCCGGGCGATCACCCGGCCGACCTTCATCTTGTGCAGGCGCGGCGCGATGTCCTCGCAAAGCTTCAGAAGCCGGTCGAGCCCGAATGTTTCCTCATGCGCGGCGATCTGGAAGACGCTGTCGGCCGATGTGTAGCAGATCGGCCAGCCGGTCCGCATATGCTCGGCGCAGTGTTCCTCGATGATCGGGATACCCGAGGCGTGGCAATTGCCGAGCGTGCCGCCGGTGCCGGCAAGCCGGGCCACCTCGTCCATCAGCTCCTGCGGGAAGGCCGGAACCGCATTCGGGAAATAGTGCCAGTCCCAGGGCACCGGCACGCCGGCAAGTTCCCAATGCCCCGAAGGCGTGTCCTTGCCCTTCGACACTTCCGTCGCAGCGCCCCAGAGACCGGCCGGGTCCGCGTCGAACCCCGGCATCGCGGCGCCCGAGGCGAGCCGGACGGCGGCGCCGAGGCCCAGCGCGTCGAGATTGGGCATCCTGAGCGGGCCGGTGCGGCCCTCCACCGCCAGTCCGGCGGCGCAGGCCTCGGCGATATGGCCGAGCGTGTTGGCGCCGGTATCGGGCCGGTCGCCGTTGAAGAACGCATCCGCATCCGGCGCGCCGCCGGCGCCGGCGCTGTCCATCACGACCAGAAAGGCCCGCGCCATCAGCCCATCCTCTTGTGGATCAGCGGCGGCTCTTCCGGCTCCTTCTCGCCGATGCGCATCGCGGCGGCCACGGCGGCGGCGGCGCGTTCGGCCTCCGCCTCGGTCGAGGCATGGATCCGGGCGATGGTCTCGCCCCGCTCGACCGGTTCGCCGAGCGGCATGATCTCCGACAACCCGACCGAGGGGTTGATCCGGTCGCCGCCCCTCAGCCGTCCGCCGCCGAGATGCACGACCGCGTGGCCGAGCGCCTCGCCGTCGATGGCGGTGATATAGCCCGGGGCGGAGGCCTGCACCTCGCGCAGCACCCGCGCGGAGGGAAGCCGGTCGGGATAGCGCTCGACGAAATCGCCCGGACCGCCGAGGGCGGCCACCATGCGGCCGAAGGTCTCGGCCGCGCGGCCCGATTCCAGCGCGTCCTCGATCTGGTCGGCGCCTTCGCCCGCATCCTCGGCAAGCCCGCCCAATGCCAGCGCCTCGCCGCCCAAGGCCACGGTCACATCCCAGAGCGCCTGGTTGATCGCGACGCCGGTCAGCGTCTCCATCACCTCCAGCACTTCGAGCGCGTTGCCCGCCGAGGAGGCGAGCGGCTGGTCCATGTCGGTGATCAGGGCGGCGGTCATGCACCCTGCCCCCTGCGCGGTCGCAACCAGCGATTGCGCCAGCGCCTCGGCATCCGCCATCGTCTTCATGAAGGCACCCGAGCCGACCTTGACATCGAGGATCAGCGCGTCGAGCCCGGCGGCGAGCTTCTTCGACAGGATCGAGGCGGTGATGAGGTCGACGCTCTCCACCGTCCCGGTCACGTCGCGGATCGCGTAGAGCCGGCGGTCGGCGGGCGCGATGGTCTCCGACGCCCCGACGATGGCGCAGCCGACATCGGCGACCAGGCGGTGCAGGTCCTCGACCGAAACGTCGCAGCGATAGCCGGGGATCGCCTCGAGCTTGTCGAGCGTGCCGCCGGTATGGCCAAGCCCACGGCCTGAGATCATCGGCACGTATGCCCCGCAGGCCGCAAGCGCCGGCGCCAGCAACAGGGACGTGCAGTCGCCGATCCCGCCGGTCGAATGCTTGTCGATCACCGGGCCGGGCAGGTTCCAGTCCAGCACCTGCCCGCTGTCGCGCATCGCCCGCGTCAGCGCCACGCGGCCGTCATCGCCGAGACCATTGAGAAGGACCGCCATCGCGAATGCGCCGGCCTGCGCATCGGTCACGTCGCCTGACGCGAGCCCGTTCGCGAACCATGTCGCGGCCTCGGGGGGCAGCCCCTTG
Organism: Paracoccaceae bacterium; assembly: GCA_011620265.1. Classification (GTDB taxonomy): domain Bacteria; phylum Pseudomonadota; class Alphaproteobacteria; order Rhodobacterales; family Rhodobacteraceae; genus Albidovulum. Next base: position 16,017 of record WOZM01000207.1, on the reverse strand, counting down.
CGGTCGCGGACCCCGGCGATGATCGTGCGGGCATCCATCTCAGGTCCGGTCCATATGGGCGGCCTCGAAGCGGCCGGGCAGCAGGTCGCCGACCGTGGTTTCCATCGCCTTGCCGTCGGTCGTGGCGAGCGTCACCGGCACGTCGTGGCGGCCGAACTCCGCCAGCTTCTGGCGGCAGCCGCCGCAGGGCGGCACCGGCGCCGGACTGTCGGCGATGACGACGACCTCGATCAGCTCGGTCTCGCCCGCCGCGATCATCGCGGCGATGGCGCCGGCCTCGGCGCAGGTGCCTTCGGGATAGGCGACGTTCTCGACGTTGCAGCCGGCATAGACCGCCCCCGAACGGCCGCGCACGGCGGCGCCGACCTTGAAATGCGAATAGGGGGCATAAGCGTTTTCGCGCACCTCGCGCGCGGCGTCGATGAGCGACATCTCACTCTCCTTGTCTGGCGCCGAACTTGCGTCCGCGGGCGCGGGTATGCAAGCTCAACCGGCGAATTGCGTGGCGAAATCTCCGGGAAGCGAGACCTCCAGGATCTCCATGTCGTCGCCCGGCCCGGACCAGCGCGTGCGCATTCCCGGCGGGATGACGAAGGCGTCGCCGGGCGTCAGGCGGACGGGATCCCTGCCCTCGCCTTCGAGCGTCACGGCGCCCTCCATCACAAAACCGAACAGGATGTCGGCGTCGTGCACGGCCCAGACCGGTTCGCCTTGACCTTTGCGAACAACCTGCACCCCGGCAACGCCTTTCGTGTTCGTGTTGATCGTGGTGTCGCGGCAGACATAGCCCGGCAGGCGGAACGGCCCCCACTCCGCCCGCGCCGCGACATTGTGGACGAAACGCTGGCCCTGCCATTCGCGGTCGGGGCGCAGATGCGGGGTGGGCAGCTCCATCCCGTGGTCGATCTCGGTGACATGTTCGGCCGGCACGCCGATCTCGATCACCTCGATCCCGTCCGAGGCTTCGAGCACGCGGTGACGAATCTCGGGCGGCTGGATGAAGCAGTCGCCGGCGGTGAGGCGGATCGGCGGGCCCTGATCCTCGTAGACCACATCGACCCAGCCGCGATAGCAGAAGATGAGCTGGAACCCGACCTTGTGGAAATGCACCATGTCGGGCACCGGCCCGCCGTCCGGGATGCGGATATGGCTCGCGATGATCGAGCCGCCGAGGCGCGAGGGGATGAGGTCGCGGTACTGCATCCCGGCGCGGCCGATCACCCAGGGCGCCTGATCGGCGAGGCGGCGCACGACGAAGGTGTGCTCGGTCGGCGGCAGGACGAGCGGCGGGTTGAGCGCATCGACGGCGACCTTCGTCCCGCCGGGCGAGACGAGTTCGCGCGCGCCGTCCGCGAAGGCATCGGGATCGTCGGTGCGGATCGTCAGGAATGCGGGGCCGCCCCCGGCCCCGGCATCGAGCCGGACGCGCAGCCCGTGGCCGGAAAAGACCGCCACCGCGGGATTGTCGGCCGGGTAGATCATGTCGAGCCGCATGCCGAGCACATTGGTGAAGAAGGCGAGGTCCTTGCGCAGGCTCGACGTCGGCAGAACGATCTCGGCGCGAATTTCGGGCATTTCCGGTCCCTCCCATGTTATGGCAGACTGAGAGGCGGCGCGGCGATTTGCAAGACGTTGCGGAGTGCCGGGATAGAGGCTATCGCGGCCGGAGAAGATAGTTTGATACTAAACGATATTCTCGGGGGAGGATCGGAGATGGACGAGACACGGCAGGAGAACACGCGTCAGGCGGCGCTCGACTACCACGAGTTCCCGAAGCCCGGAAAGCTCGAGATCCGCGCGACGAAGCCGATGGCCAATGGCCGCGACCTCAGCCGCGCCTATTCGCCCGGCGTCGCCGAAGCCTGTCTGGAGATCAAGTCCGACCCCGCCACCGCAAGCCGCTACACCGCGAAAGGCAACCTCGTCGCGGTCGTCACCAACGGCACCGCGGTTCTCGGGCTCGGCAATATCGGCGCGCTGGCGTCGAAGCCGGTGATGGAAGGCAAGGCTGTTCTGTTCAAGAAATTCGCCTCCATCGACTGCTTCGACATCGAGCTGAACGAGCCCGACCCCGAGAAGCTCGCCGCCATCGTCTGCGCGCTGGAGCCGACCTTCGGCGCGATCAACCTTGAGGACATCAAGGCGCCGGACTGCTTCATCGTCGAGAAGCTCTGCCGCGAGCGGATGAACATCCCGGTCTTTCACGACGACCAGCACGGCACCGCGATCGTCGTCGGCGCGGCGGCGACCAACGCGCTGCATGTCGCGGGCAAGGAATTCGACAAGATCAAGGTCGTCTCGACCGGCGGCGGGGCGGCGGGGATCGCCTGCCTCGACATGCTGCTGAAGCTTGGCGTCCGGCGCGAGAACGTCTGGCTCTGCGATCTCGACGGTCTCGTCTACGAGGGCCGCGAAGCGCAGATGACGGCGCAGAAGGCGGCCTATGCACAGGGCCGGATGCCGGCGACGCTCGACGCGGTGATCGAAGGCGCCGACCTTTTCCTCGGCCTCTCCGGTCCCGGCGTCCTCACGCCCGCCATGGTCGGGAAGATGGCACGGCGCCCCATCGTCTTTGCGCTCGCCAACCCGACGCCGGAGATCCTGCCGGACGAGGTGCGCTCCGCGGCGCCCGATGCGATCATCGCCACGGGGCGTTCGGATTTCCCCAACCAGGTCAACAACGTCCTCTGCTTCCCGTTCATCTTCCGCGGTGCGCTCGATGTCGGCGCGACCACGATCAACGACGAGATGCAGCTGGCCTGCATCGACGGGATCGCCGCCCTCGCCCGCGCCACGACCTCGGCCGAGGCGGCGGCGGCCTATCAGGGCGAGACCCTGACCTTCGGCGCCGACTACCTGATCCCCAAGCCCTTCGACCCGCGCCTGATCGGCACCGTCGCCTCCGCCGTCGCGAAGGCGGCGATGGAGACCGGCGTCGCCGCGCGTCCGATCGAGGACATGGAGGCCTACAGGCGCAAGCTCGACGGCTCGGTCTTCCGCTCCGCCCTTCTCATGCGCCCGGTCTTCGAGGCCGCCCGCACCGCCCAGCGCAAGATCATCTTCGCGGAGGGCGAGGACGAAAGGGTGCTCCGCGCCGCCAACGCGATGCTGGAAGAGATGACCGACCGGCCGATCCTGATCGGCCGGCCCGAGGTGATCGAACGGCGCTGCGAGCGCGCCGGCCTGCCGATCCGCCCCGGCCGCGACTTCGAGATCGTGAACCCCGAGAACGACCCCCGCTATCGCGACTACTGGGGCAGCTATCACGAGCTGATGGCGCGGCAGGGCGTGACCCCGGACCTCGCCCGCGCCATCCTGAGGACGAACACCACCGCGATCGCCGCGATCGCCGTCCATCGCGGCGACGCCGACAGCATGATCTGCGGCACCTTCGGCCAGTATCTCTGGCATCTCAACTACATCCGCCAGGTCCTCGCCCGCGACGGGCTGACCCCGCACGGCGCGCTCAGCCTGATGATCCAGGAGGACGGGCCGCTTTTCATCGCCGACACCCATGTCAACGCGGTGCCGACACCCGAAGAGATCGCCACGACGATCCGCGGCGCCGCGCGCCATGCCCGTCGGTTCGGGATCGAGCCCAAGGTCGCGCTCTGCTCGCATTCGAATTTCGGCAGCATGGACACCGATTCCGGCCAGAGGATGCGGGCGGCGCTGGCGATCCTCGACGCCAAGGGCGCCGATTTCGCCTATGAGGGCGAGATGTCGGCCGACGCGGCGCTCGATCCCGACCTGCGCGCGCGGATCTTCCCCGGCAGCCGGATCGAGGGCGCGGCGAATATCCTCGTCTTTGCCTACACGGATGCGGCCAATACCGCGCGGAACATGCTGAAGATGAAGGCGAGCGGGCTCGAGGTCGGGCCAATCCTGATGGGGATGGGCAACAAGGCCCATATCGTCACGCCGTCGATCACCGCGCGGGGGCTCCTCAACGTATCAGCCATCGCGGGCACGCCGGTCTCGCTCTACAGTTGAGCGGCGGCGCGAATCATTTTGCGGGAATTTACAATCGCTCGCGCGGCGACTTTGCAAACTTTCGCGGACTTCGCGTTTTTGATTGGGGTGAAAGAGAGTTTGCAAAAATTTGCCGTCGTCACCGGAATATTTCTGCAAATTTTACCGCCGCATCGCGCCGTGTGATCGGTAACAGCGTTGCGCGTCCGGCCACGGGTCGCGTAACAATCCTCAGGCTTTGGAGGAGGCGCTGCGATGGGATATTCCGAGATCTATTCCGGCTGGAAGGCCGACCCGGAAAAATTCTGGATGCAGGTGGCCGAGGCCATCGACTGGGTGACGCCCCCGACCAGGGCGCTCTTCGCCGAGAAGGCGCCAATTTACGAATGGTTCGCCGACGCGCGCGTCAACACCTGCTGGAACGCCGTCGATCGCCATGTCGAGGCCGGGCGCGGCGACCAGCTCGCCATCATCCACGACAGCCCGATCACCCATTCGACCAAGGGCATCACCTATGCCGAGCTTCGCGACCGGGTGGCGAGCCTTGCCGGTGCCCTGCGCGCCAAGGGCGTCGGGAAGGGCGACCGCGTCATCATCTACATGCCGATGGTGCCCGAGGCACTGGAGGCGATGCTCGCCTGCGCCCGGCTCGGCGCGATCCATTCGGTCGTGTTCGGCGGCTTCGCGGCGCACGAGCTTGCGGTGCGGATCGACGATGCGAAGCCGAAGGCGATCATCGCCGCCTCCTGCGGGCTGGAGCCCGGCCGCGTCGTCCACTACAAGCCGCTGCTCGACAACGCCATCGAGCAGGCGACCCACAAGCCCGCCTTCACCGTGATCTTCCAGCGCGAGCAGGAGGTGGCGAAACTGATCGAGGGTCGCGACTACAACTGGCACGGCTTCCAGTATGGCGTCGAGCCGGCCGAATGCGTCCCGGTCGAGGGCAATCATCCGGCCTACATCCTCTATACGTCCGGCACGACCGGCGCGCCGAAGGGCGTGGTGCGGCCGACGGCGGGGCACCTCGTGGCGCTGAACTGGACGATGAAGAACCTCTACAACGTCGAGGCGGGTGACGTCTTCTGGGCGGCCTCGGACGTGGGCTGGGTCGTCGGCCACAGCTACATCTGCTACGCCCCCCTGATCGCCGGCTGCACCACCATCGTCTTCGAGGGCAAGCCCGTGGGCACCCCCGATGCCGGCACCTTCTGGCGGGTGATCCAGAACCACAAGGTGAAGTCCTTCTTCACCGCGCCGACCGCGCTCCGCGCCATCAAGCGCGAGGATCCGAACGGCGAGCTGATCGGCGACTACAACCTGCGCCACCTTCAGGCGCTGTTCCTCGCCGGCGAGCGGGCCGATCCCGACACGATCAAGTGGGCCCAGCGCCATCTGCGGATCCCGGTCATCGACCATTGGTGGCAGACCGAGACCGGCTGGGCCATCGCCGGCAACCCGATCGGGATCGAGGAACTGCCGGTCAAGATCGGTTCGCCCTCGGTCGCGATGCCGGGCTATGACGTGCAGGTGCTCGACGAGGGCGGCCACCCGCTGAAACCCGGCGAGCTTGGCGCCATCGCGGTGAAGCTGCCGCTGCCGCCGGGCACGCTGCCGACGCTCTGGAACGCCGAAGAGCGGTTCCGGAAATCCTACCTCGACCACTTCCCCGGCTATTACGAGACCGGGGACGCGGGCTATATCGACGAGGACGGCTATCTCTACATCATGGCGCGCACCGACGATGTCATCAACGTCGCCGGCCACCGGCTGTCGACCGGCGCGATGGAGGAGGTGCTGGCCTCTCACACCGATGTCGCCGAATGCGCGGTGATCGGGGTGTCGGATGCGCTGAAGGGGCAGATTCCCGTGGGGTTCCTCTGCCTCAACAAGGGCTCCAACCGGCCGCATGAAGAGGTGGTGCGGGAATGCGTGAAGCTTGTCCGCGACCAGATCGGTCCGGTGGCGGCCTTCAAGCTCGCCTGCGTCGTCGACCGGCTGCCGAAGACCCGGTCGGGCAAGATCCTGCGCGGCACGATGGTCAAGATCGCCGACGGCGAGAGCTACAAGATGCCGGCGACGATCGACGACCCCGCGATCCTCGACGAGATTGCGGTGGCGCTCAGCGCCATCGGATACCCGGCCAGGCAGTAGCGCGAAACAATCGCGGCGCTCGTCGCGGATATTTTCCGCGGTGAAACGGAACTTGACGATTCAGACAGGTTGGCGGACGGGAATTCCTCGCGTACAAGCAGAGCACCATGCAACTGCAACTTGTATTCGATCATTTTCCGAGCGTCGTTCGGCACGCGGGGGCGCACCGTGGACGACGGTGAGCCGAACGCCGCCGGCCGCTCTCAGCGCGAGGTCGATGCGGGCAAGATGACGCTTCTGGGACACGATCTCAGGGCGGCTGTCTCCGATATCATCGGCGGCCTTCGGCTGATCGACCAGAACCGCTTCGACGACGCGACGCGGCTGCAACTGGAGCGCGTCCGCGCCTCGGGCGAGATCCTCGCGCGGCTTCTCGAACAGGGCCTGTCGATGATGCTCGGCGAGGACGACTTCGCCGCCACCCATCCCGCCAACCTGCAGATGGCGCGGTTTCTCTACGATATCGAGATGCGCTGGTCGGGACGGGCCAGCGAGAAGGGGCTGGACTTCAAGGTTTCCCGGTCCGAGGACGTGCCTCAGGTCCTGACCCTCGACCGCATCGCGCTGGAACGGGTCCTGTCGAACATCCTGTCGAACGCGGTCAAGTATACCGACGCGGGGGCGGTCAGCCTCGATATCGGCATGGCCGAGACCGGCGCGCTCCGGATCACCGTGGTCGATCAGGGGCCGGGCTTTTCGTCCGATGCGCTGACACGGCTCTTCGAGTTCAAGGGCCGCCCGGACGGCACCGGCAAGCCGGGCCAGGGTCTCGGCATGCACATCACCAGGAACATGGCCGGCCGTCTCGGCGGCACGATCAGCGTCGAAAACCTGCCCGCGCGCGGGGCGCGGGTGACGCTCGACCTGCCGCCGGAGACCTGGACCATCGCCGCGCCGGAACAGATCGTGGAGCTGCCCGATCTCAGCCGCACCAAGGTTCTGGTGGCCGAGGACAACGCGACCAACCAGACCATCATCGGCCACATGCTGGCCAAGATGGGCGCCCAGTACGAGATCGCCGAGGACGGGGTCGAGGCGCTGCACTGGCTCGAACGCGAGGATTTCGACCTCGCGCTCATCGACATCGAGATGCCGCGGCTCGGCGGGATCGACGTCATCCGCGCCTTGCGGGCCAATGACCGGCTGCATTCGAACATGCCGATCATCGCGATCACGGCTTACGTGCTGCGCGCCAACCGGGATGCGATCTATGCCGCCGGGGCCGACGCGATCCTCGCCAAACCTCTGGCCGGGGTCGAGACCTTCGGCATGGCCATCGCCAACGTCCTCGACCGGGTCGGCCAGCCGGACGAGGACAAGAGCGTTCCGGCCGACGAACTGGCCGAGTTCGACCGCGCCTGTTTCGACCGGCTGATCGAGATCGCCGGACCGGTCGCCTCCCGCGAATTGCTGGAGCGTCTCTGCACCGACCTGCGCAAGACCGAACGCGGCCTCGTCGCCGGGCTCGCCGACGGTGACATCGTCACGGTCCGGGCCGAGACGCATGTCCTCATCGCGCTGGCCGGCGCGGTCGGCGCGGCGCGGCTTCAGGCGCTGGCCCAGACGCTGAACTCCGCCGCGCATCGCCGCGAGCGGGGCGATCTCTCGCAGCTCGGCCGCGACGCGCTGGCGCAGCTCGACCGGCTCATCCATTTCGTCAACCAGGAGCGCGCGCGCCGGGGCGAGGCCGCATGACCCGGCGGCCGCTTCTGCTGGTCGAAGACACGCCGTCGCTGCAACTCGTCTACGAATCCGTGCTTCGCGCGGCCGGGCACGATGTGCAAAGCGCCGACGATGCCGCCTCGGGCCTTGCCGCCTTCAAGACGCTGCAGCCGCCGGTCGTGCTTCTCGACCTCATGCTGCCGGACCGCGACGGGCTCGACCTCATGCGCGAGTTCCTGGCGATCAAGCCCGACACCCATGTGATCGTGATCACCGCCAACGGCTCGATCAACAAGGCCGTCTCGGCGATGCGCGCCGGGGCGCACGAGTTCCTCGTCAAGCCGTTCGACGAACAGCGGTTCCTCAACGCGATCGACAACGCGCTGGCCGGGAGCGGCCCGGTTTCGGCGACCAGCCGGCAGGCGGTCGCGCCGGGCGAATTCATCGGAGAGTCCGAACCGATGCGGCAGGTCTACGCCAAGATCGGCTCGGTCGCGCGGTCGATGGCGACGGTCTTCATCACCGGCGAAAGCGGCACCGGCAAGGAGCTGTGCGCCCAGGCCGTGCATGACCTGTCGAACCGCGCCCAGGGACCTTTCGTGCCGCTCAACTGCGGCGCCATCCCGTCCGAATTGCTGGAATCCGAGGTCTTCGGCCATGTGAAGGGCTCCTTCACCGGCGCGATCTCCGACAAGCCCGGCGCCGCCGCCGCCGCCGATGGCGGCACACTCTTTCTGGACGAGATCTGCGAGCTCGACCTTAACCTCCAGACCAAGCTCCTGCGCTTTCTCCAGACCTCGACGATCCAGCCGGTCGGCGCCACGCGGTCGCGCAAGGTCAATGTCCGCATCGTCTGCGCCACCAACCGCGATCCCTTGCAGGAGGTGCGGCGCGGCCGGTTCCGCGAAGACCTCTACTACCGGCTCCATGTCGTGCCGATCCACATGCCGCCCTTGCGCGACCGGGGCGAGGACGTGGTGACGATCGCCGAGGCCGCACTGGCCCGCTTCGCGCGCGAGGAGGGGCGGCAGTTCCGCGACCTCGACCGCGACGTGAAGGCGCTTTTCCGCGCGCTCGACTGGCCGGGCAACGTGCGCCAGTTGCTCAACGTGATGCGCCATGTCGTGGTTCTGAACGACGGACCGGCCGTCACCCGCGCCATGCTGCCGATCGAGCTGCATCACGAGCTGGAACATGCCGCGTGCGCCGCCCAGGACACGCCGATACCTCAGGTGCCGCTCGAAGGCCTCGTCGGCCGCACCCTGGCCGAGATCGAGCGCCTCGTCATCGAGGAGACCATCGCCCGGCACGGCGGCTCGGTGCCGAAGGCGGCGCGGGTGCTCGACGTGTCGCCCTCGACGCTCTACCGCAAGATCGAAAGCTGGAAGCCGCGCGGCTGAGGGCTGTCAGACGAACTGCTCGCGCGTCAACCGTTCCTCGAGCCCGTGGCCGGGATCGAAGAGGATGCGGTGGCGGACCGAAGGCTCCGACTGCACCTCGACCGACACCACATCGCGGGCGGACCGCCCGTCGGCATCGGCCATGACCGGGCGCTTCTGCGCGTCGAGCACGTCGAAGCGCACCTTCGCCGTCATCGGCAGAAGCGCCCCGCGCCAGCGCCGCGGCCGGAACGCCGCCATCGCCGTCAGCGCCAGCACCTCGGCGCCGATGGGCAGGATCGGCCCGTGGGCGGAATAGTTGTAGGCGGTCGATCCCGCCGGCGTGCAGACGAGCGCGCCGTCGCAGACCAGCTCCTCCATCCTCACTTTGCCGTCGATGGTGATCCGGAGCTTAGCCGCCTGCGGGCCGGCGCGCAGAAGCGAGACCTCGTTGATCGCCAGCGCCTCGTGCAGCGTCCCGTCGGCGCGGGTGGCGCGCATCGACAGGGGATTGATCACCTCTTCCTCGGCCGCCTCCAGCCGCTCGCGCAGCCCGTCCTCGCCGTATTCGTTCATGAGAAAGCCGATGGTGCCGCAATTCATCCCGTAGACCGGCACATCCATCGCCTGCGTCGCGTGCAGCGTCTGCAGCATGAAGCCGTCGCCGCCGAGCGCGACGATCACCTCGGCCTCGTCGAGCGGCACCGAGCCATAGGCCGCCGAAAGCCTGGCGAGCGCGGCCTGCGCCGTCTCGCTCTCGCTTGCCAGAAAAGTGATCCTGCTCGCCTTCGGCACCGCTGGCCCCTTTCGCCCTTTCGTGCATTGATCCATGCAGACGACCGCGAAGACAACCCCATCCGCGCCGGCCGGGGCCGGATGACACCGAAAGGTCCGCCCATGACGCATCTGCCCTCCGTCACCCGTCGCAAGATCCTGGCCGGACTCGGCGGCCTCGCGCTTGCCGCCCCGGCGCTTCTGCGCCCCCGCCCTGCCCTCGCCGCGCTGAGCGGGCGGCCCTTCGTCCAGCCGGCGCTCGACGCGGGCCGGATGGAGGCCGGGCGCCGGGTCTTCGACCTCGCGGTCGCGACCGGCGGGCACGAATTCCTCGACGGGATCGAGACCGCGACGATCGGCATCAATACCGGGTTCCTCGGCCCGATCCTCTCGGCCCGGGCGGGTGATGCGCTCCGGATGAATGTCGCGAACGGCCTCGGGGAACCGATGACGCTCCACTGGCACGGCCTCCACCTGCCCGCCGCCGCCGATGGCGGCCCGCATCAGGAGGTCGCGCCGGGCGCCACCTGGTCGCCGGAATTCGACCTCCGGCAGAAGGCCGGGACCTTCTGGTTCCACGGCCACCAGCACCGGAAGACCGCCGAACATGTCTGGGCCGGCATGGCCGGGGTGATCCGGGTTTCCGACGAGGAAGAGGCCGCACTTCCCCTGCCCCGGACCCATGGCGAGGACGATTTCACCCTCGTGCTTCAGGACCGGCGCTTCGACGCGGCGGGCCAGATGCCCTATGACGCCAACATGCACGACCGCATGGCGGGGATGCAGGGCGATGTGATGCTGGTGAACGGACTGGCAGCACCCGTCCTCGACACGGCCGCGCCGCGCCTTCGGCTCAGGATCCTCAATGGCGCCAACGGGTCGTTCTACCGCCTGCACTTCGCCGACGCCCGCGCCTTTTACCAGATCGCCTCCGACGGCGGCCTGCTCGCCGCCCCGGTGGCGATGCGCGAAACCGTGCTCAGCCCCGGGGAACGTGGCGAATACCTGCTCGACCTCGCCGACGGCGCGGTGGCGCAGCTCCGCGCCGAGGCGTTCGGCGCCGAGGCCGCGATGATGGGCAGCGCCGGCATCCGCGAGGTCATGACCTTCCGCCCGGACGCCGCCCGAACGCCGGCGCCGGCGCTTCCGGAGCGGCTCGCCGACCTCGCGCCGCCGCCCGCGCCCACGGGCGCGACCCGGACCTTCACGCTGTCGATGAGCGGCATGGGGATGATGGGCGATTTCCTCATCAATGGCGGGCAATACGACCACGACCGCATCGACTTCTCCGTCCCCCTCGGCGCGACCGAGACCTGGATCTGGGACAACACCACGCCGATGATCCATCCGATCCACATCCACGACGTGCAGTTCCGCATCATCGGCCGGAATGGCCAGCCGCCCGCCCCGCAGGAGGCCGGGCTGAAGGACACCGTGCTGATCGGTCCCGGCGAGAAGGTGGCGCTTCAGGTGCGCTTCGACGACTACGCCGATGCGGTCCTTCCCTACATGTATCACTGTCACATCCTCGAACACGAGGATGCGGGCATGATGGGCCAGTTCACGGTGGTCTGACGCCGCCCGCGGAAAAGTTTCCTATAGTGGAATTTGTTTCGCGCCCGTGCGGAAAGAAGTCGGATTCATTCTTTTCGCCCCATACCCTGTCGGCTAAAGAACGCCTCAACCGCTGGCCTCAGGAGACCGCCATGACCGCCCCGCACCGCGACCCCGGTTTTTTCACTGCCTCGCTCGCCGCGCGCGATCCCGAGATCTTCGCCTCGATCGCGGGCGAGCTCGGTCGCCAGCGCGACGAGATCGAGCTCATCGCCTCGGAGAACATCGTCTCGAAGGCGGTCCTCGAGGCGCAGGGCTCGGTGATGACCAACAAGTATGCCGAGGGCTATCCGGGCAAGCGCTATTACGGCGGCTGCCAGTTCGTCGATGTCGCCGAAACGCTGGCGATCGAGCGGGCGAAGGCGCTCTTCGGCTGCAGCTTCGCCAACGTCCAGCCGAATTCCGGCAGCCAGATGAACCAGGCGGTGTTCCTCGCACTCCTGAAACCCGGCGAGACCTTCATGGGCCTCGACCTCAACTCCGGCGGCCACCTCACCCATGGCTCGCCGGTCAACATGTCGGGCAAGTGGTTCAACGTCGTCTCCTACGGGGTGCGCCGGCAGGACGAGCGGCTCGACATGGCGGCGATCCGCGAGACGGCGCTGGCCGCGAAGCCGAAGCTGATCGTCGCCGGCGGCACCGCCTATAGCCGGGTCTGGGACTGGGCCGCGTTCCGGGCGATCGCCGACGAGGTCGGGGCCTGGCTCATGGTCGACATGGCCCATATCGCCGGGCTCGTGGCCGGCGGCCAGCACCCATCGCCCTTGCCGCATGCCCATGTGGTGACGACGACGACGCACAAGAGCTTGCGCGGGCCGCGCGGCGGCATGATCCTGACCAATGACGAGGAGATGGCGAAGAAGATCAACTCCGCCGTCTTCCCCGGCCTGCAGGGCGGGCCGCTGATGCATGTGATCGCGGCGAAGGCCGTGGCCTTCGGCGAGGCGCTGGATCCTTCGTTCAGGGACTATGCCGCGCAGGTGGTGAAGAACGCCCGCGCGATGGCCGACCAGCTGATGAAGGGCGGCATCGACATCGTCTCGGGCGGCACCGACAACCACCTGATGCTGGCCGACCTCAGGCCCAAGGGCGTGACCGGCAAGGCGACCGAGGCCGCCCTGGGCCGCGCCCACATCACCTGCAACAAGAACGGCGTGCCCTTCGACCCCGAAAAGCCCTTCGTCACCTCCGGCATCCGCCTCGGCACCCCCGCCGGCACCACCCGCGGCTTCGGAGAGCCCGAGTTCCGCCAGATCGCCGACTGGATCACCGAGGTCGTCGACGGCCTCGCCGCCAACGGCGAGGACGGCAATGCCGCGGTCGAGGCCAGCGTCCGCGAAAAGGTCAAGACCCTCTGCGACAGGTTCCCCCTCTATCCGGGGATGTGAACGGGACGATCGAAAGACAGGCGAAAGCCCCCGCACCTGCGGGGGCTTTCTGCGTCTCGGGCCGGCTTGCTTCGGCTCGCCGACGAATTCCTCCAGCAGCTTCTCGTTCCGCGCCTCTTCGATCTGGCGGATGCGGTCTTCGAGCGCGCGGGAGTCGAAGCGGTATTTCACCACGTTGATCAGGCTCAGCGTCAGTGCACGGCAGAGAACAGCGCCCGAACCATGAGATCGGGATTGTTCGGGCCGAGATCGGGGAAAAGCGCGGAGATCGGTCGCGCGATATGACCGAAGAGCGCCCGAAGCGCGTCGAGATGCCAGTCGGGCACGGTGCCGTCATGGCTCATGTCGATGTCGGGGAAAGCCCGCGCCGGTCAGAGATAGCCGCGCCAGAGCAGGAGGAGGATCACCAGAACCCCGGTGGCGAAGAGGCCGGTGGCAAGTCCGGTGACCATGTCGAGGAGGATCGCCTTGCGGCGCGCGCTTGCGCCGAGCGGCTTCAGGTAGCGCACGCAGACATCATAGGCTTCGGCGATCCGCTCGTGATCGAGCCGGGTCAGAAGCTTAGGCACCCGCGCCTCCGCGTCGGCCTTCGCAAGATACTCGGCGTGTCGCCGCACCTTGCGCGGCAGGAAGCGCCCGCCCCGGCGCAGCTTTTCGGCAAGCCCGTCGCCGCGGATGCGCAGCCGCGCCTCCATCAGTTCGGCGATCCGGCCGGCCATCTGCTGTATGCTCGCGCCACTCATCTGCACCCCCTGCCATTCAAGACTACCGCTTGCCCGGCGCCGCCGCAACGCCACTGGAAGGGGCCGCGCGGCTGGGTTAGGAAGATGCATGCTGAGCTATACCGACCACGGAACCCCAAGCGGCCTGCCGACCCTTCTGATCGTGCACGGTCTTTTCGGATCCGCCCGGAACTGGGGCGCGATCGCCCGCCGGCTTGCCGATGCCCGCCGGGTCGTGACCGTGGACCTGCGCAATCACGGCGAAAGCTTCCATGCCGAGGGCCACGGCTATGCCGATCTGGCGGACGACCTGGCCGAGGTCATCGCCGCGATCGGCGGACCGGTCGACCTGGTCGGTCACTCGATGGGCGGCAAGGCCGCGATGCAGCTCGCGCTGACCCGGCCCGATCTGGTGAACCGCCTCGTCGTCGCGGATATCGCGCCGGTCGCCTATGGCCACAGCCAGGCTCATCTGACCCGGGCGATGCGTGCGCTGGACCTCGCCGGCGTCACGACGCGCGGCGAAGCCGACCGCCGCCTGCAGGCCGCGGTGGACGATCCCGGATTGCGGGCGTTCCTGCTGCAATCCCTCGATCTCAAGGGCGACGCGCCGCGCTGGCGGCTCAATCTCGACGTGCTGGAACGCGAGATGGACGGGATCACCGGCTGGCCGGGAACGGACGGCCGGTTCGACGGGCCGACGCTCTTTCTGACGGGCGCTCTCTCGGACTATGTCCGGCCCGAGCATCGCGCCGAGATCAAGCGCCTCTTTCCGAACGCGCGATTCGCGAAGCTGCCCGGCGCGGGGCATTGGCTCCATGCCGACAGACCCCGCGAGTTCGAGGCGGCCTTGCGGGCGTTCCTTGCGCCGTCAGGCGTCTGACAGGCGTTTGGCGACGATCCAGGCCACGGGAATCGCGGCCAGGGCGCCGATCACGGCGGCGCCAATGACAGACTTGTAGTCGAACATGTTCAGCGTCAGCGCGGCGACGATGGCGGACCCTGCCAGCGTCGCGCCGGCGAGCGTGTAGATGATCAGAAACAGCCGGAACATCGGCCGATCCTTCCCCACACTACACGACTCCGCGGGGTTTTCGTGCTTTCGGGGAGATCCTGTGCCATGATGCAATGGCATCGAGGGGATCGGATCTGAGGCGGCTTCGGATGTGGTCGAAACCTGTTCGGAACCAGGATCTGGCGTAGTGGCCATGGCTCTTGCGCGGCGGTGTGTGCTTTCCAAGCTTGTCCGCGGCGGCGCGTCCGGCCCAGGCGAGGGCAAGCGCGACGAGGGACATGAGCAGGCCGAGCTTGCGCGGATCGGTGAGGCGGGTGTCCTCGATGTTGAGGCCGCGGGTCTTGGCATCGCCGAACAGGCATTCGATCGCCCAGCGTTTGCGGTAGGTTCGCAGCGCAGTGCGTGCATCGACATTGGTCGCCACGATCAACCAGTCGTCCCTGAGCGGCTTGGCGGCGATGGTCAAAAGCGGCGCGTTACCTGCCGCGGCGTCCTCGCGGCCGCCGAGACGGGCGCGAAAGGTCCGGCCTCGCCGGGCTTGGCGCAGCCGGGCGCGCAGGGTCAGGTCGTGTCCGTCCTCGCTCGTGATGCGCAGATTGTCTCTCACCCGGATGGCAAAAGGGATATTGTTTTTACACAGGAATTCCATCCAGCCGGCGCCAACGAACTCGCGGTCGGCAAGCAGAAGGCGGATGGTTGTCGCCGGAAAATGTGCGAGATAGCGCCCCATCAGAGCGATGCGCATTTCCGTATCGGAGCAGCCGCGCCCCTTGATCACGGTCCAGATCAGGGGCACCCGGAACCGACGGGTGACGAGGGCAAGCACGAGAAAGTTCACCTCGGTCTTGCCGATTTGCCAGTTCGTGCGGTCGAGTGCGAGCAGCCACGATCCGTTCTGCCCCAGCAATCGGATCAACAGCGGCAGCGTCCAGTCCTCGTCCAGACGGACATGTTGGAAGAACCGCTGCAGCCGCCGATAGGTCGATGCCGTCTGCACCGTTCCGGGGCGCTCGCACGCGATATGACTGAGGTTCACACTTCGCGCGCTCACCATGCCGAGCACCATCAGGCACAGCGTCTCCAGACGGCTCTTGCTCAGGTCAATCTCGGGGCGCAGTATTTCCGTGAGGGCGGTAATGGCTCGGTTCGGCATCGGACGTTTCCTTGCTCGGAGTCGTCCAGTTGAATCCATCCAGCCGCCCTCAGCCAGCCCTGTGTCGTGTAATGTGATCCTTCCCTTCATGCGCGCGAATTCGCCCGATTTTCCAATGGCTTGGGACGGGTCGTCCTTGATCTGGATCACGCCCGGCAGTCAAGCGAGAAGCGCGCGACCCCGGTAT
>WOZM01000280.1 GCA_011620265.1 Paracoccaceae bacterium | reverse complement strand
TGAAGCGGCTGATCGAGCTCCGCGCGCCCGACATCATCGTCCGCAACGAAAAGCGGATGCTGCAGGAATCGGTCGATGCGCTCTTCGACAACGGCCGTCGCGGCCGGGTGATCACGGGGGCCAACAAGCGTCCGCTGAAGTCGCTGTCGGACATGCTCAAGGGCAAGCAGGGCCGGTTCCGCCAGAACCTTCTCGGCAAGCGCGTCGACTTCTCCGGCCGTTCGGTCATCGTGACCGGGCCGGAACTGAAGCTCCATCAGTGCGGCCTGCCGAAGAAGATGGCGCTCGAGCTCTTCAAGCCGTTCATCTATTCGCGGCTTGAGGCGAAGGGCCTGTCTTCGACGGTCAAGCAGGCGAAGAAGCTTGTCGAGAAAGAGCGTCCCGAGGTCTGGGATATCCTCGACGAGGTGATCCGCGAGCACCCGGTGCTTCTCAACCGCGCGCCGACGCTGCACCGCCTCGGCATCCAGGCGTTCGAGCCGGTCCTGATCGAAGGCAAGGCGATCCAGCTTCATCCGCTGGTCTGCTCGGCCTTCAACGCCGACTTCGACGGCGACCAGATGGCCGTGCACGTGCCCCTCTCGCTGGAAGCGCAGCTTGAATGCCGCGTCCTGATGATGTCGACGAACAACGTGCTCTCGCCCGCCAACGGCGCGCCGATCATCGTGCCGTCGCAGGACATGGTTCTCGGCCTCTACTACGTGTCGATGGAGCGCAAGGGCATGAAGGGCGAAGGCATGATCTTCGCCGACCCCGACGAGGTGCAGCACGCGCTCGACGCGGGCGAGGTGCACCTGCATGCCAGGATCACCGCGCGCGTTCGCCAGATCGACGCCGAGGGCAACGAGGTCTTCAAGCGCTACGAGACGACGCCGGGCCGGGTCAGGCTCGGCACGCTCCTGCCCTTGAATGCCAAGGCGCCGTTCGAACTGGTGAACCGTCTGCTGCGGAAGAAGGACGTGCAGAACGTCATCGACACCGTCTACCGCTTCTGCGGCCAGAAGGAATCGGTGATCTTCTGCGACCAGATCATGGGCCTCGGCTTCCGCGAGGCCTTCAAGGCAGGCATCTCCTTCGGCAAGGATGACATGGTCATCCCGGACTCGAAGTGGACCATCGTCAACGAGGTCCGCGACCAGGTGAAGGAATTCGAACAGCAGTACATGGACGGCCTGATCACCCAGGGTGAGAAGTACAACAAGGTCGTCGATGCCTGGTCGAAATGCTCCGACGCGGTAGCCGCCGAGATGATGAAGGAGATCTCGGCCGTGCGTTACGACGATGCCGGCGCCGAGAAAGAACCGAACAGCGTTTACATGATGTCGCATTCGGGCGCGCGGGGCAGCCCTGCGCAGATGAAGCAGCTCGGCGGGATGCGCGGCCTGATGGCCAAGCCGTCGGGCGAGATCATCGAGACGCCGATCATCTCGAACTTCAAGGAAGGCCTGACCGTTCTTGAATATTTCAACTCGACCCACGGCGCCCGCAAGGGTCTGGCCGATACCGCGCTCAAGACCGCGAACTCGGGCTACCTGACCCGCCGTCTCGTCGACGTGGCGCAGGACTGCATCGTGCGGATGCCGGATTGCGGCACCGACCGGGCGATCACGGCGTCGGCCGCCGTCAACGACGGCGAGGTCGTCTCGCCGCTCAGCGAGCGCATCCTCGGCCGGACCTCGGCCGACGACGTGCTGGTTCCGGGCTCGGACGAGGTGATCGTCCGCGCGGGCGAGCTCATCGACGAGCGCAAGGCGGATATGGTCGAGGCCGCGGGCGTCGCGTCGGTCCGCATCCGCTCGGCGCTGACCTGCGAGTCCGAAGAAGGCGTCTGCGCGGCCTGCTATGGCCGTGACCTTGCGCGCGGCACGCTCGTCAATATCGGCGAGGCGGTGGGGATCATCGCCGCCCAGTCGATCGGCGAGCCGGGCACCCAGCTGACGATGCGGACCTTCCACATCGGCGGTATCGCGCAAGGCGGCCAGCAGTCCTTCCAGGAATCGAGCCAGGAGGGCAAGGTCGTGTTCCGCAACGCGATGCTGCTTGAGAACGCCAATGGCGAGCAGATCGTCATGGGCCGGAACATGCAGATCGCGATCATCGACGAGAACGGTCAGGAACGGGTCGCCCACAAGATCAGCTACGGCGCGAAGATCCACGTCAAGGACGGCGCGACCGTCAAGCGTGGCGCCAAGCTTTTCGAATGGGATCCCTATACCCTGCCGATCATCGCCGAGAAGGCGGGCGTGGCGAAGTTCGTCGACCTCGTCTCGGGCATCTCGGTGCGCGACGACACCGACGAGGCGACGGGCATGACCCAGAAGATCGTCACCGACTGGCGCAATGCGCCCAAGGGCAGCGATCTGAAGCCGGAGATCATCGTGATGGATCCGGCGACGGGCGAGCCTGTGCGCAACGATGCCGGCAACCCGGTCTCCTACCCGATGTCGGTCGACGCGATTCTCTCGATCGAGGACGGGCAGGACATCAAGGCCGGCGACGTCGTGGCGCGGATCCCGCGCGAGGGTGCCAAGACCAAGGACATCACCGGGGGTCTTCCCCGCGTGGCGGAACTGTTCGAGGCCCGTCGTCCGAAGGATCACGCCATCATCGCCGAGATCGACGGCTATGTCCGCTTCGGCAAGGACTACAAGAACAAGCGCCGGATCACGATCGAGCCGGCCGACGATACCTTGCAGCCTGTCGAATACATGGTGCCGAAGGGCAAGCACATTCCGGTCCAGGAAGGTGACTTCGTCCAGAAGGGCGACTACATCATGGACGGCAACCCGGCGCCGCACGACATCCTGCGCATCATGGGGATCGAGGCCTTGGCCGACTACCTCATCGACGAGGTGCAGGACGTCTACCGGCTGCAGGGCGTGAAGATCAACGACAAGCACATCGAGGTGATCGTGCGGCAGATGCTGCAGAAGATCGAGATCCTCGATTCGGGCGAGACGACGCTGCTCAAGGGCGAGCACATCGACAAGGCCGAGTTCGACGAGGAGAACGACAAGGTCGCCGCGCGCGGCGGGCGTCCGGCCACGGGCGAGCCGGTGCTTCTCGGCATCACCAAGGCGTCGCTCCAGACCCGGTCGTTCATCTCGGCGGCGTCGTTCCAGGAAACCACGCGGGTCCTCACCGAGGCGTCGGTGCAGGGCAAGCGCGACAAGCTCGTCGGCCTGAAGGAGAACGTGATCGTCGGCCGCCTGATCCCGGCCGGGACCGGCGGGGCGACGATGCGCGTGCGCAAGATCGCCCATGACCGCGACCAGAAGGTGATCGAAGCCCGCAAGGCGGAAGCCGAGCAGGCAGCGGCCCTCGCGGCGCCGTCCGAAGAGGTGCTCGACGACGTGATCGAGATCGACACCGACAGCGGGCTGGTCGAGACCTACGAGAGCCGCGAAGGCTGATCGCTGGCGAAAGACGAAACAACCCCCGCTTCGGCGGGGGTTTTCCGTTGTGCCGTCGCAGGGAATAGCCCTTCCGGGTCCCGGCCGCCGCCCCGCCCTGGCGGGCGCGTGCGGCGAATTCGCGTTGACGCGGCCGGCATCGCGGTCGGGCGCACATTTACTTTGTCGACCTTGTGCAGTAGGACCGCCGGGCATTCGGCGCTCCTCGACGGGGCCAGGATACCGGGCATTCCATGGTCGAAGTTTCCATCGTCATTCCCGCGAAGAACGAGGCGGAGAATATCCCGGCCCTGCTGGACGGGATCGCCGCTGCTTTCGCCGACGGGCCGGAGCACGAGGTCATCGTCGTCGACGACGGCTCGACCGACGCCATGCCCGAATTGGTGCGGGCGCGGATGGCGGAGCAGCAGAACCTGCGCCTTGTCCGACACGACGTTTCCGGCGGCCAGAGCGCCGCCGTCCATTCGGGCGTTCTCGCCGCAAGGGGCGAATTCGTCTGCACCCTCGACGGCGACGGCCAGAACCCGCCGGAGGAGCTGCCGAAGCTCATTGCGCCGCTTCTCGCGGATCGGGCGGGCGTGATCGGCATCGTCGCCGGCCAGCGCGTCGGGCGCCAGGACACGTGGTCGAAGAAGCTCGCCTCCCGCCTTGCCAACGCGATCCGCGCCCGGGCGCTGAAGGATGGCACCCGCGACACCGGATGCGGTCTGAAGGCGTTCCGGCGCGACGCCTTCCTGCGGCTGCCGTTCTTCAATCACATGCACCGCTATCTTCCTGCGCTTTTCGCCCGCGACGGCTGGCAGGTCGCCCATGTCGATGTAAGCCACCGCCCGCGCGGGGCCGGACGGTCGAACTACAACAACCTCCAGCGCGGCTTCGTCGGCGCGATCGACCTTGTCGGCGTGATGTGGCTTCTCAGGCGCCGCAAGCGGGCGCGGCCGACGGAAGTCGGGCCGGGGCGGGGCTGATCATGGACAAGGTCTTCGCGGTCCTGCATGTCGAAAGCTGGACGGAGTTCTGGTGGGTCGCCTTCGGGCTTTTCGGCCAGTTGATGTTTACCGGCCGCTTCCTCATCCAGTGGATCGCGTCGGAGCGGGTGAAACGCTCCGTCGTGCCGATCGCGTTCTGGTATTTCTCGATGGCGGGCGGGTTGATCCTGCTCAGCTACGCGATCTATCGCCGCGATCCGGTCTTCGTCCTCGGCCAGTCGCTCGGTGTCTTCATCTATGCCCGCAACCTCTGGCTCATCCACCACGAAGCGCGCGAGAATGCCTGAACGCGCGATCTGGCCGGGCCGGGCGGCATGGATCGTCGCGGCGATCACCCTCGCCCGCGTGGCGGCGCTCCGGTTCAACCGGACCGACCTTTTCGTCGACGAAAGCCAGTACTGGCTCTGGGGCCGGAACCTCGATCTCGGCTACTATTCCAAGCCGCCGCTGATCGCCTGGGTGATCCGCGCGGTGACGGAGGTCGCGGGCAGCGACGCAGCCTTCTGGGTGCGCCTGCCGGGGGCGGTCTTCCACGGTGCGACGGCGCTCATCCTCGGCGCGCTGGCGGCGCGGCTCTTCACCGCGCGGACGGGGTTCTGGGTGGCCGTCACCTATGTCACGCTGCCCTTCGCGGCGCTCGGAAGCCTGCTGATCTCGACCGATACCATCATGGCGCCGTTCTTCGCGGCGGCCCTCCTTTGCCACGTCCGCACGGTCGAAAGTGACCGGGCAGGGTGGGCGGCGCTGGCCGGCATCGCCATCGGCCTGGCCTTTCTCGCCAAGTATGCGGCGATCTACTTCCTTGTCGGCGCTGCACTCGCCGCGCTCTTCGTGCCGTGGGCGCGCATCTCGGTCCGCAACGCGCTGATCCTCGCGGCCGGCTTCATGGTGACGATCCTGCCGAACGTCGCCTGGAACCTCGCCAACGACCTGACGACTGTCGCGCACACGATGGACAATGTCGGCTGGGTCCGGGGCGAGAGCTGGCTCGCCGGCCTCAACCCGGCCGGGCTGGCGGAGTTCTTCTTCAGCCAGTTCGCGGTCTTCGGGCCGGTTCTCTTCGCCGCACTTCTCGCAGGCTACCTGCGCCCCGGCTCCGCGAGGATGCGCGCGCTCGTTTTCCTGTCGCTGCCGGCGCTGGTCGTGGTCTGCGCTCAGGCGCTTCTGGACAAGGCCTATGCCAACTGGGCCGTCGCCAGCTATTTCGCCGGGACGCTGATCGTCGTGCCGCTGCTTCTCGACCGCGCGCCGCGCGCGCTCTGGCTGTCGCTGGCGATCAACGGGGCGGTGGCGGTGCTGCTGCCTCTCCTGACGATCATTGCTCCCGCGCCGGTCCGGGACGGCACGCCGCTTCTCGGCCGCTACCTTGGCCGTGCCGATCTCAGCCGCGAGATCATCGCCACCGCGCGGGAGGCCGGCACCCCGACAATCGTGGCAAGGGACCGCGACATCCTCGCCGACCTCTTCCACACCGGCCGCGCGGCGGGCCTCGCCTTCCACGCGCCTCGGCCGGAGGGGCGGGCTCAGAGTTACTACGAACAGACCTATCCGCTTCCCGAGAATGCCGGTCAGGTCCTTCTGATCGCCGACCATGCGCCGGATTGCGGGGGCGGGCCGGTTTCCCCAGTCCGCCGGTTCGACACGGCGAGCGGCGCCTATGCCGGCCGCGACTTCGCCGCCTACCTCGTTCCGGCGGAGTGCGCCAATGCCCGGCCCTGATCATCGCAAGGCCAGCCTCTGGTTTGCCGTGGCCTTCATCCTCGCTCTCGCGCTCTTCGCGCTCTGGCCGGGGCTCGATATCGCGGTGTCCGGCTGGTTCTACCGGCCGGACGCGGGCTTCTGGCTGGCCGAGGATCCGTGGGTGGAAGCACTGCGGAACCTCGTCTGGGACCTGAGCATCCTCGCCTTCGTCCTCTCCGCCGCGGTCTTCGTT
>WOZM01000188.1 GCA_011620265.1 Paracoccaceae bacterium | reverse complement strand
CCATGTTCATCCAGACCGAATCCACGCCGAACCCGGCCACGCTGAAATTCCTGCCCGGCCTCGCGGTGCTCGACAGCGGCACGGCGGACTTCCCGGCGCCGGACACCGCGGCGAAATCGCCGCTCGCGCGGCGCATCTTCGCGGTCGAGGGCGTCACCGGCGTCTTCCTCGGCAACGATTTCGTCACCGTGACCAAGGCCGAGCCCACGCTCTGGGAACATATCAAGCCCGCGATCCTCGGCGCGATCATGGAGCATTTCCAGTCCGGCCAGCCGGTCATCGAGGGCGAGCGCGCCGAAAGCGCCCATGCCGCGCATGACGGGCCGGACGGCGATATCGTCAAGCAGATCAAGGAACTCCTTGATACCCGCGTGCGGCCCGCCGTGGCGCAGGATGGCGGCGACATCACCTTCCACGGTTTCGACCGGGGCGTGGTCTACCTTCACATGCAGGGCGCCTGCGCCGGCTGCCCGTCCTCGACCCTCACGCTGAAGATGGGGATCGAGAACCTCCTGCGTCACTACATCCCCGAAGTGGTCGAGGTGCGGCCCGTCGCCGCCTGAGTGATGGCCGAGCCGCTGATCCTGGCCTTCGACACATCGGCCGCGCATTGCGCGGCCGCTTTGCTGTCGGGCGACACCGTGCTCGCCGCCCGGTCCGAGGCGATGGGGCGCGGCCAGGCCGAGCGGCTGATGCCGCTCCTGGAGGAGATCCTTGCCGGGGCCGGCAAGAACTGGTCCGATCTCGACGCGATCGGGGTCGGCACCGGGCCGGGCAACTTCACCGGCATCCGCATCTCGGTCGCCGCCGCGCGGGGCCTCGCGCTGGCGCTTCGCATCCCGGCCGTGGGCGTCAGCGGCTTCGAGGCCCGCGCCTGCGGCGAGGCGGCGACCCCGGTCTGGATCGCCATCGAGGCGCCGCGCGCGATGGTCTATCTGGAGCGCCGGGGCGGTGGCGCCGCCGCGCCCGAACTCCGCCCCGCAAGCGAGGTCGGGACCCTCGACGCGCCGGTCCTGTGGCTCTCGGACCTGCCGGGCGCCGAGATGGCGACGCGGATCGCCCGCATCGCGCGCGACCGGAGGGGCCAGGCCCTGCCCCGCCCCGCACCGCTCTACCTGCGCCCCGCCGATGCGGCCCCGATGCGCGAGGCGCCGCCGGCGATCCTGCCGTGACCGGGCCGACAGATCCGGCCGCGCTTGCCGTCATCCATGCCGAAAGCTTCACCGTGCCGCGCCCCTGGGGGGCGCAGGAGATTGGCGAAACCCTGGCCCAGCCGGGCAGCTTCCTGCTGACCGACGCCGACGGCTTCCTCATCGGCCGCGCCATCGCGGGCGAGGCCGAGCTTCTGACGCTCGCCGTCCGGCCCGATGCACGGCGGCGCGGCACGGGCGCCGCCCTTGTCGCCGCCTTCCTCGACGCCGCACGGGCGCGAGGCGCCGAACGCGCCTTCCTCGAGGTCGCCGCCGACAACACCGCCGCGCAGGCACTTTACGCCCGCGCGGGTTTTGCCGAAGCCGGCCGCAGGCCCGGCTATTACCGCCCCCCGGAAGGTGGCGCGGTCGATGCCGTGGTGATGACGCGCGATCTTCGCTGATTCCCGGGGATTTCGTTGACCAAAAGGTCAAACTGCCGCCCCGTCACGGTCAAATAGTTATTGACCGCCCTTGGCGCTTTCGCGCTAATCGTGGGAATCCGCGCGTGACCGGCCTCCGCAACGGACGGCTGCGGACGCGGATCAACAGGATTACCAACCGGGAGTTTTCCATGAGCCTTATGCAGAAATTCCTCGGCGCGGCCGCGACGCTGGCGCTGACCTCGGGTGCGGCGCTGGCCGACCCGGCGATCATCTACGACCTCGGCGGCAAGTTCGACAAGTCGTTCAACGAGGCGGCTTTCAACGGCGCCGAGAAGTGGAAGGCGGAAACCGGCGGCACCTACAAGGAGCTGGAGATGCAGTCCGAGGCCCAGCGCGAACAGGCGCTGCGCCGCCTGGCCGAGGCCGGCGCCAACCCGATCGTGATGACCGGCTTCGCCTTCGGCGATGTGCTCAACACCGTCGCGCCGGACTTTCCCGACACCAGGTTCGCGATCATCGACATGGTGGTCGAGCAGCCGAACGTGAAATCGGTGGTATTCAACGAGCATGAAGGCTCCTACCTCGTCGGCATGATGGCGGCGCTCGCCTCGAAGACCGGGACGGTGGGCTTCATCGGCGGC
This sequence comes from Paracoccaceae bacterium, assembly GCA_011620265.1. Classification (GTDB taxonomy): domain Bacteria; phylum Pseudomonadota; class Alphaproteobacteria; order Rhodobacterales; family Rhodobacteraceae; genus Albidovulum. The sequence goes on along the minus strand of WOZM01000188.1, from coordinate 4,166 downwards.
ATGGACATTCCGCTGATCCGCAAGTTCGGCTGCGGCTATGCCGAGGGCGTGAAGGCGGCGAACCCGGACGCGACCGTGGTGATGAACATGACCGGCACCACGCCCTCGGCCTGGAATGACCCGGTGAAGGGCGCCGAGCTTGCCAAGGCGCAGAAGAGCCAGGGCGCCGACGTGATCTATGCCGCCGCCGGCGGCACCGGGATCGGCGTCCTGCAGGCCGCCGCCGACGAGGGGATCCTCTCGATCGGCGTCGACAGCAACCAGAACTACCTGCATCCGGGGATGGTGCTGACCTCGATGCTGAAGCGGGTGGACAACGCGGTCTATGCCGCCTTCTCCGAAGGTGCTGACATGGCGCCCGGCATCAACGTCATGGGCCTTGCCAACGACGGCGTCGGCTATGCGCTGGACGACAACAACGCAGCCCTTGTGACGCCCGAGATGCGAGCGGCGGTCGATGCCGCGGCCGAGAAGATCAAGTCGGGCGAGATCGTGGTCCACGACTACATGTCCGACAATACCTGCCCGTCCGCGTCGTTCTGATGCCGGGCAGCGGGGGGTCGGGGCGGCCGGAAACGGCCGCCCCCTTCGCCATCGAGCTTCGCGGGATTTCGAAGGCCTTCGGCCCCGTGCAGGCCAACAAGGACATTTCGATCCAGGTGGCGAAGGGCACGATCCACGGCATCATCGGCGAGAACGGCGCCGGCAAGTCGACGCTGATGTCGATCCTTTACGGCTTTTACAAAGCCGATCGCGGCGAGATCTTCATCAACGGCCAGAAGACCGAGATCCCCGACAGCCAGGCCGCGATCCGCGCCGGCATCGGCATGGTTTTCCAGCATTTCAAGCTGGTGCAGAATTTCACGGTGCTGGAGAACGTCATCCTCGGCGCCGAAGACGGCGCGCTGCTGCGCCCCTCGCTCGCGAAGGCCCGCAAGGTGCTGGGCGATCTCGCGCGGGAATACGAGCTCGACGTCGATCCCGACGAGGTGATCGAGGAGCTTTCGGTCGGCCACCAGCAGCGGGTGGAGATCCTGAAGGCGCTCTACCGCCACGCCGACATCCTCATCCTCGATGAGCCGACCGGGGTGCTGACGCCCGACGAGGCAGACCATTTGTTCCGCATCCTCAAGGGGTTGAAGGAACAGGGCAAGACCATCGTCCTGATTACCCACAAGCTTCGCGAGATCATGGAGATCACCGATACGGTGAGCGTCATGCGCCGGGGCGAGATGACGGCGACGGTGAAGACCGCCGGGACGAGCCCGGAGGAACTGGCCGAGCTGATGGTCGGCCGCAAGGTGCTGCTCGACGTCACGAAAACCCCGGCGCGGCCCGGCAAGACCGTGCTGGAAGTCGAGAACCTGCGCGTGGTCGATGCCGACAAGGTCGAGCGGCTGAAGGGGATTTCCTTCACCATCCGCGCCGGCGAGATCCTCGGCATCGCGGGCGTCGCCGGCAACGGCCAGTCGGAGCTTCTGGCCGTTCTCGGCGGCATCGCCCCCGGCACCGGGCATGTCCGGCTGAACGGCGAGGATCTGGACCTGACCGGACAGCATTCCGACGGCCAGTCGCGCCGCGCCAGGGGCATCGCCCATGTGCCCGAGGACCGTCAGAACCTTGGCATGATCATGGATTTCGCCGCCTGGGAGAATATCGCCTTCGGCTATCACAACGATCCGGCCTACCAGAAGAACGCGCTCCTGATGGACAACGACGCGATCCTTGCCGACACCAGGGGCAAGATGGAGCGCTTCGACGTGCGCCCGCCGATCCCGTCGCTGCCGGCAAAAAGTTTTTCCGGCGGCAATCAGCAGAAGCTCATCCTCGCGCGCGAGATCGAGCGGAATCCCGACCTCCTTCTCGTCGGCCAGCCGACGCGCGGCGTCGATATCGGCGCGATCGAGTTCATCCACAAGCGCATCGTGGAGCTGCGCGACGCGGGCAAGGCGATCCTGCTCGTCAGCGTCGAACTGGACGAGATCATGGGCCTCGCCGACCGCATCGCGGTGATGTTCGACGGCCGCATCATGGGCGAACGCCTGCCCGAGAAGACCGACGAGCGCGAGCTTGGCCTGATGATGGCCGGCGTCGCCGGGGAGGCCGCCTGATGACCCGCTTGCCGAGATGGGCCGATCTGGTGCTCGTCCCGCTCATCAGCCTGCTTCTCGCCGGCATCATCTCCGCCCTCGTCATCCTTGCCCTCGGGCAGAGCCCGTCCGAGGCGTTGAAGACGATGGTGATCGGCGCGGTGGGCTCGCCCTATGCCTGGGGCTACACGCTCTACTACGCCACAAGCTTCATCTTCACCGGGCTCGCCGTCACCGTCGCCTTCCATGCCAGCCTCTTCAACATCGGCGGCGAGGGGCAGGCACAGCTTGGCGGCCTTGGCGTGGCCTTGGTCTGCCTGTCGGTACCCTGGCCGCACTGGACGCTGGCACTGCCCGCCGCGACGATCGGCGCGGCGGCCTTCGGCGCCGCCTGGGCGGCGATCCCGGCATATCTGCAGGCGAAACGCGGCAGCCATATCGTCATTACCACGATCATGTTCAACTATATCGGCGCGGCGTTGATCATCTACATGCTCGTCAACGTGCTGCGGCCGCCCGGACAGATGGACCCCGCCACCGCACGCTTTCCCGAGGGCACCAAGCTGCCGACCCTGCACGAGATCCCCGGCCTGAGCCTGATCTTCGACAAGCAGGTGCCGGCCAATGTCACGCTCTTCGTGGCGCTCGCGGCCTGCTGGCTGGTCTGGCTTCTCCTCTGGCGGACCCGGCTCGGCTACGAGATCCGCGCCTTCGGCAAGTCGGAAAAGGCGGCGATCTATGCCGGCATCTCGCCGGTGCGGATCACCATGATCGCGATGCTGATCTCGGGCGCGCTGGCCGGGCTCATGTCGATCAACAACGTCATGGGCGAGAGCGAGCGGCTCCTCCAGAACTCGGCCGAGGGGGCGGGCTTCATCGGCATCGCGGTGGCGCTGATGGGGCGCAACCATCCGGTGGGGGTCTTCCTCGCCGCGATCCTCTTCGGCTTCCTCTTCCAGGGCGGGGCGGAGCTTGGCCTCTGGACCTCGATTCCGATCGAGCTCCGGACCGTCGTGCAGGGCCTCGTGATCCTCTTCACCGGGGCGCTCGACCACATGGTGCGGATGCTGCTCGGCCTCTTCTTCCGGCCCCGGCCTCTGGGGGTGGCGTGATGGACTACGCGACGCTTCTCCAGATCCTCGACTCGACGCTGCGGCTGGCGACGCCGCTGCTTCTCGCCTGCCTCGCCGGGCTCTTCTCGGAACGCTCCGGCATCTTCGACATCGGGCTCGAGGGCAAGATGCTGATGGCGGCGATGTGCACCGGGGCGGTCGCGGCGATGACCGGGCAGGTCTGGCTTGGTGTGCTGGCGGGCATCGCCGGGTCGATGCTGTTTGCCCTGGTTCACGGGCTCGCCTCGATCACCTTCCGGGGCAATCAGTTGATCTCCGGCGTCGCGCTGAATTTCGTGGCCTCGGGCATCACGGTGCTGATCGCGCAGTCCCTCTTCCGGCAGGGCGGGCGGACGCCGCCTTTGTCGGGGAACGCGCGGTTCAACCCGATCGAGCTGCCCTTCGCCGAGACCCTGACGAATGTCCCGCTCATCGGTCCCTTCTATTCCGAGGTGCTGTCGGGCCACACGGCGCTGGTCTATATCGGGCTTCTCTGCGTGCCGCTGACCTGGTGGGTCCTCTACCGCTCGCGCTTCGGGCTGCGCCTGCGGGCGGTGGGCGAGAACCCCGCCTCGGTCGATACGGCCGGCATCTCGGTCGTGCGGCTCCGGTATACCGCCGTGATCATCACCGGCATCCTCTGCGGTCTCGCGGGGGCCTACATGGCGGCCGGATTGCAGGCGGGCTTCGGCAAGGAGATGACGGCGGGGCGGGGCTATATCGCATTGGCGGCGCTCATCTTCGCCAAGTGGCGGCCGTGGTATGCGCTGATGGCGACGCTTCTTTTCGGCTTCTTCCAGGCGCTGGCGCTTCGCCCCGACGTGATCGCGAAGACGCTGCATTTCTCGATCCCCGTCCCGGCGCTCGACGCGCTGCCCTATATCCTCACGGTGATCGTGCTGGCCGGCTTCGTCGGCCGCGCGATCCCGCCACGCGCGGGGGGCGAACCCTATGTCAAGGAGCG
>WOZM01000040.1 GCA_011620265.1 Paracoccaceae bacterium | reverse complement strand
ACACGCTCGCCGTGTGGTTCATGGTGTAGTCGCCGCCGTCGGTCGGAACACGCTCGTAGCTCGCCCGGAACCCTTCCGCCGCGCGTGCTATCTGATCTTGCGCACCGGTCCAGCCGCGGATCGCCGGATGGAAATAACCGACATACTCGGCCATCGCCTCGACGGTGTCGCGGTCCGGATCCACGGTGATGAAGACCACGGTCATCTGCCCGGCATCCTCGCCGAGCGCATCGAGCCAGCCGGAAATGTCCGACAGCGTGGTCGGGTAGACGTCGGTGCAGTAGGTGAAGCCGAAGAACACCATGGTCGGACGGCCGACCAGGGTCTCCGGGCCAACCGGCTGCCCCTCGTGATCAGTAAGACGAAAGTCCATTTCAGTGAGCGGTAGGGGAAGGCTTGCCACAGCCTCCGGCGCGCCGGGGCCGTCCACCCGCCACCAGCCGACGAACAGCGTCAGCCCCATGGCACCCAGAGCAGTGGCGCCGTATCCAAGAGCCGTTCGGCGCCGCATCAGCCCTCCGGCCCGCGCGCCGCGATTCCGAGGATCGGCACGTCGACTGTCACGTCGCCGCCATCCGAGAAGCTCAGCGTCAGCGGAAAGCTGTCGCCCTCGGTCATCGGCTGTTGTAGCTGCATGAGCATCGCGTGCAGCCCGCCGGGCGCCAGTTCCGCGGCTTCGCCGGGGGCGATGGTTATCTCGCCCGCAGGCGCCATCGAACTGACACCCTCGGCATTGGTCTTGCTCTCGTGGATCTCCGGCATCATGGCGAGCGGCGTGGAAATGCCGGTCAGCGTGACGGCCTCGTCTCCGGTGTTGCGGATCGTCATGTAGGCCGCGCCGGGTCGGTTGACCCCGATGGAGGCGCGCGCCCATGCGTCTTCGACGACCACATCCTCCGATCCGGCAAGGGTGGGGCCGCCCGCGAGCGCCAGTGCGGTGAGGGTGGCCAGCAACGGTATGGTGAGCTTGGTCATTCTCGGGTGTCTCCTTGTTGTGCAGGCCGTGGTCACGAGCCGCTCGCGGCCACTTCCTCGGCCACCAGCGCGCGCAGTTCGGCCTCACCGAACGGATCGAGCGGCCGCCCGTTGACGAAGAATGTGGGCGTCTGGCGCACACCCATGGTTTCGACATCGGCGCGATCTTGGTTCAGGATCGCCACGACGTCCGGCGCGAGCATCTGCGTGCGCGCCGCTTCCACATCCAGCCCCGCGGTCGCAGCGACCTCCAGAATCAGTCCCGGAGCCGGCGCGCCATGCGAGGCCCACCGGGGCTGCTCGCGCAGCAGCGCCTCCATCACGGGCTCGTAGACGTCCTGCATCCGGGCCGCCTCGAGCACGCGGATCGCTTCCTCCGACGCTTCGCCGTGGAACGGCGTGTAGCGGATCGCGACGCGCACCGCGTCGCCGTGCTCTTCCATGATGTCCTTGACCACCGGATAGAAGGCGCGGCACGCCTCGCAGGCCGGATCGAAGAACTCGACGATGGTGACGGGGGCATCCTCGGGTCCGAGGATCGGGGAGTAAGACCGCAGCAGCGCCTCGCTCTGTTCTGGCGGAACCGTCGCGGTCGCGGCGACGGACGCGGGACGTGTCGTGAACCAGGCCGCTGCGGCAAAGACGGCAACGGCGACGGCAACAACGGAGAGCATGATAGCGCGACGATTCATGGGCGCGGGTCCTTCAGAGAGAGGGCCGACAGGCTCGCGGTGAGCGTGAAGGCGACAAGCGACAGGAGCGGGATCGGAACCCCGAGGATCAATTGATTGGCGTCGGTGCAGGAGGGGCCGGTCGCCGTGCAGGGCTGGATGGGCTCCGGGATGATGCCGACGTAAAGGCCCATGTGCCAGAGCGCGACGGCCCCGCCGAGCAGGCTGAGCGCCAACCCATAGCGTCCGACGCGGGCGTCCTGCCACCACAGGCCGAGCCCCAGAACGATGGGCAACGGGAACATGAAGGCGCGCTGATACCAGCACAGCAGACAAGGCATCTGGCCCAGCACCTCGCCGATGAACAGCACCGAGAGCGTTGCCACGAGCGCCACCACCCAGGCGGCAGTCAGAGCCGCTTCTCCCGTCAATCCCCGACTCATCCGGCGACGCGCCCCCTCAGATCGGCAAGGATCTCCTCGGCCGGGGTGCCGTAGCTCCAGGCTTTCACGTAACCGCCCTCCGGATCGAACAGAAACAACTGCGAGGAATGACCCATCGTGTAGCCGCCGGGCGCCGCGGCCTCCTCGACCTTTTCGTAGAAGATGTGAAAGCTGTCGGCGGTCCGGTCGATCTGGTCGGGCGTTCCGGTCAGGCCCACGATCCCGGCCTCGAACCTCGGCACGAAATCCGCGAGGACCGACGGCGTGTCCCGCTCGGGGTCGATGGTGATGAAGAGAGGCTGAACCTGCGCCGCATCCTCGTCCAGCCCGTCCATGACGGCGGCGACCTCGGCCAGCGTCGTCGGGCAGACATCGGGGCAGTTGGCGAAACCGAAGAAGACCAGCATCCAGCGGCCCGCGTAATCTTCCTGCGTCCGGACCATTCCGGTGTGATCCGTCAATTCGAAATCCGCACGAAACGCAGGCTCGCCCTCCCCAGCCTGGTCGGCTCGATAGTCCGCCCAGAGCAGCAACCAGACGAAAGCCAGCGCCGCAACGCCCACGAGCCCCCAGAGGATCTTTTGAAGAAATGTCAGTCGCAATGCGCGTGGCCTGCCTGTGATTCTTGATTTTGTGGTCGTGTACACCCTCAAGCTACTAGAGGTTCAACCCGCTTGTTCCGTCGTCATGGCGGCTTCACGGACCTGTGTAGCGGCTCACGGCCTTGCCAATCGGTGCGGCAAAACCTACCAACACTGAAGCATTACGGAGGCGCCCATGCTTACGATCGGCAGTCTGGCCAATAAAACCGGCACCAAGGTGCAGACGATCCGCTATTACGAGCAGATCGGTCTGATGCCGGAACCCGGCCGGACCGAGGGTGGCCAGCGCCGCTATGGCGACGATGAGCTCGACCGGCTCGCCTTCATCCGGCACGCGCGACAATTGGGCTTTTCCCTCGAAGCGATCCGGGAATTGCTGGACCTCAGCGATCACCCCCATCGCCCGTGCCTTGAGGCCGACGCCATCGCGCGCAGGCAGTTGAAGCAGGTCGAGCAGCGCCTCGCGCGACTGGAAGCCCTGCGCACCGAACTCAAGCGCATGGTTCACGAATGCAGTGGCGGGCAGACAGCCGATTGCCGTGTGCTGGAGGTTCTGCGCGACCATTCCGAGTGCCTGACGGACCACGACGAGATCGGCGCCTGAGATGCCTGCCGCGCTCGCCTATCCGCTCGCGGCCTTGGCCGAGATCCGCCGGATGCTTCGCAATCTGGGCGTGGTGGCGTCTCGGCGCATCCGCCCTCTGGCTCGTGCCTGGCGTGGCCGCGCTGGTGGCGTTCGGCTGGCTTCTGGCGCAGGTCGACACCGTGGCTGCGGGACGCGCCTTTGCGGCCTATGGCGGGGTCTATATCGCGGCATCGGTTCTGTGGATGTGGCTCGCGGAAGGACACAGGCCGGATGGGTGGGACTTACTTGGTACAGCGGTGTGCCTGGTTGGCGCCGCGATCATTCTGGCCGCCCCGCGCGGTGCGTGAATTCAGGGCTTGAAGCTACAGTCGCTGTAGCAATTATCTCTCTCCCATACCGATTCGAGGAGAGATGTCATGATTCAAACAGACCCATTGCTCGCCCCCACGCGGCTTCTCGATTTCGAGAGTCCGGCGATCGCGGCGCTATTGGAAGCGCGGGGCTGGAAAGCTCTGCCGCCTGACGCGCGGATCGGGGCCATCTACGATTTCGTCCGCAACGAAATCGCCTTCGGCTACAATCGGGCGGACGACATTCCGGCATCACAGGTGCTGGTGGACGGCTTCGGCCAGTGCAACACCAAGGGCACATTGCTGATGGCGCTGCTCAGGGGAACCGGCATCCGGTGCAGATTGCATGGCTTCACCATTCACAAGGCGCTCCAGCGCGGTGTCGTCCCCGAGCTTGTCTATCCGGTCGCGCCCGCGGAAATTCTGCATTCCTGGATCGAGGTTGAGATCGGCGGCGCTTGGGTCGACCTGGAAGGTTTCATTCTCGACGCGCCGTACCTCACGGCGTTGCAGCGGGCGTTCAGCGACACCGACAGCCTCTGCGGCTATGGTGTGGGCACCGAGTGCCTGAGCAGCCCACCCGTCGAATGGGCAGGGGCCAGCACGTATATCCAGAAAACCGGCATTGCCCGGGATCTGGGAACATTCGAGACGCCGGACGAGTTCTATAACGTGCACCGGCAGGAGGTCGGAAAGCTGCTCGATTGGATCTACCGTCACATCGTCCGGCACTGGATGAATGCTCGGGTTCGCAGGATCCGCGATGGTCGTCTGCCTCTCAAGTCGGGCATTGCCCGGCTCAACCACCGTCACGAGGGCGATGCTCATGCTGTATGATCATGGCGGCGCGCACATGATCTCCGACCGGCCTTCGCCCCGTCTGGGACTGGCCTTCGCCCGTTTGGGTTGCGATCCGGCCGATGCGCCACTTTCGGCCAACCGCGACAGCGTTGGTTTGCCCGGCTCGTAAAACCGGGTTCGTGCGGCGGAGCACACGACAATGACAGCTTCGAGAAGGAGCGACCATGAACAATCTCTGGATGGTCATCGGCCTCGCGCTTCTTCCGGGTCTCGGAAATCTCGCCGGCGGAATGGTTGCCGAATTCTTCCGGACGACCCCCCGGCTTCTCAACTTCGCGCTGCACGCGGCATCCGGTATCGTCATCGGCGTCGTCGCGATCGAGCTCATGCCCGAGGCTCTCAAGAACCTTGCCGGCTGGTGGATTGCCGCCTCCTTTGCGGCAGGTGGCGTTGCGTACATCGGCACCGAGACGCTGATCGAGAAGATGAAGCCGGCGCAAAATGGCGGCGGCAGCACCGGTATGTGGATAATCTATGCCGCAGTTGCCGTCGACCTCTCCGGCGATGGCCTGATGATCGGTTCGGGGACGGCGGTCGGTGCCTCGCTTGCCGTGGTGCTGGCGGCGGGGCAGGTGCTTGCCGATTTTCCGGAGGGGTACTCGGTGGTCGCCAACCTCAAGGAGAACGGCGTATCGCGAAGGCGGCGGATCGCCGTCTCGTTTTCGTTTCCTCTTTATTGCCTCGGGACGGCTCTGCTTGCATGGTTCCTGCTTCGGAGCGCACCGGACGCCGCCAAGTACGTTGCCCTGAGCTTCGTCGCGGGGTTGCTGTCGATCGCAGCCGTCGAGGACATGCTGGAGGAGGCTCACGAGGCCGCGAGCGACAACCGCTCGTCGGGACTGGCCTTCGTCGGCGGCTTCGTTCTCTTTACCCTTGTTTCCTCCGGATTGGAGACAGTCATGGGCACTGACGGCGGCTCAACCGGGCAAGGCGACCCGGAAACCCTACAAAGCGAGAAGAACTGAAATGCCGCATGATCACGGCCACGGCCATATCGACCCCGAGTCCGGCGATCGCCGCGTCTCGATCGCCATCTGGGCGAATGCGCTTCTGACCGTCGCGCAGATCGTCGGTGGCCTCCTCTCGGGCAGCCTCGCTTTGATCGCGGACGCGCTGCACAACTTCTCGGACATGGCGTCGCTGGTCATTGCCTTTGGTGCGCGCAAGATCGCACGGCGGCCGGCGGACGAGCGCATGACCTTCGGTTACGGTCGGATCGAGATCGTCGCGGCCCTGATCAACTACACCACGCTCATTCTCATCGGCTTCTACCTGATCTACGAAGGCGGCATGCGGATGATCGACCCGCCTGAGGTCGCCGGCTGGACGGTCGTGATCCTCGGTGGCGTGGCGCTTGCCGTGGACACGCTGACAGCGCTGCTCACCTACTCGATGCAGAAGGGCAGCGTGAACATTCGCGCCCTGTTCCTGCACAACCTGTCGGATGCGCTGGCCTCCGTTGCGGTCATCATCGGTGGTGCGCTCATCATCCTCTACGACATGCGATGGGTCGATCCTGCGATCACCATCGGTATCGCGCTGTACATCCTCTACCTGGCGTTTACGGAGATCGGCGGCCCCATTCGCACACTGATGCTCGGCAGTCCGCCCGACATCGACAACGGCGCTGTCGTCGACGCGGTGCGCGGCATCGCCGGCGTGGCGGACATCCACCACGCTCATTTCTGGCAGATGCAAGAACACGCGGCGGCACTCGATACGCATGTTGTCATCGAGACAGCATCTTGGGAGCGCCTCGAGGACATCAAGGACGAGATCAAGCGAATGCTTGAGAGCCAGTTCGGCATTGCTCATTCGACGCTGGAATTCGAGCGACAAGAGCGGGCCCACCAGAACGCAAGCCTGTATGGACATGGAGGAAAGGAGGATGCTGGCTGACACCAGCCACCGTGCGGTGGCGATGC
>WOZM01000054.1 GCA_011620265.1 Paracoccaceae bacterium | reverse complement strand
AAAACCACGACGTTTCAATATAAAATCAATGGGATGGGTGTTGTTCAGGACGAACGAAGTCGTCGCTTCGTCGCCCCGTCGAATGCCCGGTATTCGGGTCTGATCCTCAGCCGAAATCGACTGCCCGGTCGCCCTCCGCATCCTTCACCCGCGTCGGCAGGCCGATGCGGGTGAGGAGGCTGATGAAGGGCTTGGGGTCGAGGTCTTCGACATTGACCATCTTCTTCACATCCCACGCCCCGTTCGCGATCAGGATCGCGGCGGCGACGGGGGGAACCCCGGCGGTGTAGGAGATGCCCTGGCTGCCCACCTCCTCATACGCTTCCTTGTGGTCGGCGACGTTGTAGATGAAGACCTCGGCGGGCTTGCCGTCCCTGGTGCCTTTCACCAGATCGCCGATGCAGGTCTTGCCGGTGTAACCGGGCGCGAGGCTTGCCGGATCGGGCAACACGGCCTTCACGACCTTGAGCGGCACGACCTCCAGCCCCTCGGCGGTCCTGACCGGCTTCTCGGACAGAAGGCCGAGGTTCTTCAGCACGGTGAAGACGTTGATGTAGTGATCGCCGAAGCCCATCCAGAAGCGCACATCGGCGTCCGGATAGCGGGCTGCGAGCGAATGCACCTCGTCATGGCCGCTCAGATAGGCCTTCTGCTTGCCGACGACGGGCAGGTCCCATTCGCGGCCGACCTCGAACATCGCGTTTTCCTGCCACGTGCCCTTCTGCCAGGAATAGACGGTGCCGGTGAATTCGCGGAAATTGATTTCGGGGTCGAAGTTCGTCGCGAAATAGCGCCCGTGCGAGCCCGCGTTGATATCGACGATGTCGATGCTCTCGATCGTGTCGAGATACTGGTCCTCGGCCAGCCGCGCATAGGCGTTCACCACGCCGGGGTCGAAGCCCACGCCGAGGATCGCGGTGACGCCGGCCTCTTCGCAGGCGGCGCGTTTCTTCCATTCGTAATTGGCATACCAGGGCGGGGTTTCGCAGATCTTCGCCGGATCCTCGTGGATCGCGGTGTCGATATAGGCGGCGCCGGTCGCGATGCAGGCGTCCAGCACCGACATGTTGACGAAAGGCGCGCCCACGTTGATGACGATCCGGGCGCCGGTCCCGGCGATGAGGTCCGCGACCGCCTGCCTGTCCATCGCATCGACGGCATGGGGCTCGAACGTGCCCGGAACCTTCATCGCGTCCTTTTCCCGAACGCTGGCAATGATCGCCTCGCATTTCGGGAGCGTCCGCGAGGCGATATGCAGATCGCCCAGCACGTCGTTGTGCTGCGCGCATTTATGCGCCACGACCCGGGCCACGCCGCCGGCACCGATGATCAATACATTCCGTTTCACTTCGGCTGTCTCCTTGTTCGCCGGACAGGGGAAGGAAAGAGCGCCGGGCGCTCTCACGACAGGCTTGAGGCGTAGTCTTCGTAGCCGAACTCGCGAACGAGCCGGACCGTTCCGTCCAGTTCGCGGATCGCAATTGACGGCATGTTCACACCGTTGAACCAGTTCTTCTTGACCATCGTGTAACCGGCGGCGTCCGCGACGGAGATACGGTCGCCGACATGGAGCGGCTGCGGGAAGCGCGCATCGCCGAAGATGTCCCCGGCGAGACATGACTTGCCGCAGATCTGGTATTCGTGATCGCCCTGCTGCGGCAGCTTCGCCTTTTCGCGGTAGATAAGGAGGTCGAGCATGTGCGCCTCGATGGACGAATCCACGATGGCGAGATCCTTGCCGTTGTTGAGAAGGTCGAGGACGGTGACTTCGAGCGTCGTCGAATTGGTGATCGCCGCCTCGCCGGGTTCCAGATAGACCTGCACGCCGAACTTCGCGGAAAACGCCTTCAGCCGCCGGGCGAGGTCATCGACCGGATAGCCCTCACCGGTAAAGTGGATGCCGCCGCCAAGGCTGACCCATTGCACCTTTTCCAGGAGCCGGGCGAAGTCCGTCTCGATCCGGCCGAGCTGCCGGTCGAAGAGGTCGAAGTCGCGATTCTCGCAGTTGTAGTGGATCATGAAGCCGGAGATGCGGTCGATGACCTGCGCGATCTTCGCGGCATCCCATTCGCCAAGCCGCGAGAACGGACGCGCCGGATCGGCCAGGTCGAAACCGCTGGTCGAGAAGCGCGGGTTCAGGCGCAGGCCGCGCTGGATATGCGCCGACTGGTTGCCGAAGCGGTCGAGCTGGCCGATGGAATTGAAGATGATCTTGTCGGCGTAGGATACCGCCTCGGCAATCTCGTGATCGGCCCAGGCGACGGAATAGGCGTGGGTTTCCTTGCCGAACTTTTCCCGACCGAGGCGCAGCTCGAAAAGCGACGACGACGTGGTGCCGTCCATATGCTCCCGCATCAGGTCGAAGGCCGACCAGGTGGCGAAGCATTTGAGCGCGAGGAGCGCCTTGGCGCCGGACCCGGCACGGAGCCGGTCGATGATCTCCATGTTGCGAAGCAGCTTCGTCTTGTCGATCAGATAGAAGGGTGTCTGGATCATCGGGCGCCCCCCACCGGCCAAAGGAGGGGCCGATATAGAGGCCGGCCGCCCGTGACGCAAGCACTGTCAGATCATCCGGATCGCGTCCTTGTCGACCGAGAGCATGTAGCCGCGCCGGGCGATGTTCTTCACCAGAAGCTCGGCCACCATCTGGTTGCCGAGCGCGTCGCGCAGCCGCTTGATCCGCATCGCGCCCGACGCCTCGTCGCAATCGGCGGCGTTCTTGCCGGAGATGACGCCCTCGATCTCGGCGCCCGAGAGGATGTCGTCGTCCATCCGCGCCTCGGCGAGGACAGAGAGGGTCTCGATCGCGGCGGCGGTCAGCTTGAACTCCATGTTGTTCAGAACGACCGCGTTCTCCGCCCGGCTGATGAGGAGCGAGGAGACCTGAATCCCCTGCCGCTCGATCTCGCCCATGCGGCGGTTGAGCGCGACGATCATCACGAGAAAGACGAGGGCGGCGATGAGGAGGGCGGTCGAGAAGACCAGCAGGACGAAGATCACCATGCGGTAGCTGGTCAGGACCTCGGAAAAGGCGGTGCCGGACTGGGCGAGGATTTCCAGAAGCCTGATCTGGTCGCCCGTGGTCAGCGCGTCGTTCTCGACGAAGATCCGCTCCACCCGGGCGTTGAAGGCGTTGGCATCGGGGAGCGAGAGGAAGAGCAGGATCGCGGCCAGCGCGAGGATCGCGACGATGGCGGCGATGCCCCAGAGCACGACGCGGTGTCCGGCGCGCAGGGCCTCGGTCGTGAGGGAAGTCGGTTCGGCCACGTCGCTTGTCCCGGTGCGGTTATCCGCCGCCAAGGATGGAGACAATGGCCAGAAGCGTCCAGCCCTGCTTTGCGAGGCGGGGCGCGAGCGCGGCGGCGGCGGCCTCTTTCGAGGCGCAGGCGCTGTCGGGCAGGTCTGCGGTGCCGAAGTCGAGCTTCAGCGGGTTGTCGCGCTTGGCCTTGTATTCGACGCGGCAAGCGGCGTCGGCCGTGCCGGCGGCGAGAAGGGCGGCGAGCGCCAGAAGGGGGAGCGTGATGCGTTTCATGGTGCGGCCACCCTGCTTCGGGCCGGGCGGCTAATCAATAACAAAGCCGAGGCGCGGCGGCGTTATCGCCTAGCCGGGCGGTGTTATTGCCTGCCCCGGCCGGTGGCGGCACGGTCGGGTCATGACCTGGGCACATCCGCCGCCCGCCACATGACCCGAAACAGGAGACGCAGGATGAAACGCCGCATCATCGCCACCGTGACCGCCGCCGCCCTTGCCTTGACGACCGCCATGGCCTCTCCCGTGGCTGCGGGCGACAGTGACAAGAAGGTGCTGACCTTGTTGCTGGGGGCCGCCGCCGTCGGGCTTCTGATCAACGAGGCGAACAAGAACAAGAAGCGCAATGCCGCGCCGGTGACGCGGACGCGTGACGACTATGGCTATGGCTACGGCTACGACGACGATCACGGCAGGACGAAGCGCGACCGTGACCGGCGCCGGCACGCGACCATCCCGTCGCAATGCGTCTTCAGCGTGCGCGGGACGCGCGGCCCGCGCGAGGTCGTGTCGGGCCGCTGCATGCAGGAATTCGGTCTCGGCCGGCAGCTGCCGCAGAGCTGCGCGTTCGAGATCAGAACCGAGTGGACCCCGCGCACCGTCTACGGCACGCGCTGTCTTCAAGAGAACGGGTTCCGGATCGCCCGGGCCCACTGAACCGAGGTTCGAGCAGACGGCGCGGCTCCCCCATTTAGACCGCGCCGCACCTTGGGGCGGATGTCATTGGCATCCGCCCTCATTTTCCCGTTCGCATCGTTTTTTCGGCCGTTCGGGCCCGGTCAGGGTTGCCGCCCGCGCGGTTTCGCGCATGGTGGCGCGATGACGGCAGGACCCGATTTCAGTTTCGAACGCGCGGCCCTTGCCCGTGGCCTCGCCTGTGTCGCCGGAACCGACGAGGTCGGACGGGGGCCGCTCTGCGGACCGGTCGTGGCCGCTGCCGTGCGGCTCGACCCCGCGCGCATCCCCGTGGGGCTGAACGATTCCAAGAAGCTGACGGCCGCCCGGCGCGAGGCGCTTTGCGCCGAGATCCGCGCCGTGGCCGAGGTTTCCGTGGGCGCGGCGGACGTGGCCGAGATCGACCGGCTGAACATCCTCCATGCGAGCCATCTCGCCATGTGCCGGGCGGTCGCCGGGCTCCCCCGCCGGCCCGATCATGTCCTTGTCGACGGCAACCGCATCCCGCCCGGCCTCGGCATCGGGGCCGAGGCGGTGGTGAAGGGCGACGCGCGGTCGCTGTCGATCGCTGCGGCTTCGATCGTCGCGAAGGTGTGGCGCGATCGCATCATGGTGGATTTGGCGCAACAGCATCCCGGCTACGGCTGGGAGCGGAATGCCGGATATCCGACCAGGGATCATCTCGAAGCGCTCCGAAATCTCGGTGTGACCCCTCATCATAGACGTTCGTTCAAGCCGGTGCACAATATCTTGTGCCAAGTAAAATCCATAAGTTCTTGATTCAAAAAAGAATTTGACGGCGAATCGCTCCTGACTCATCTTTGGGGCAACGAGAACGGCACAAATGCCGGGGATGAGGCAGCGATGACGAAGACCATGATGAAGGGGGCCGCGGGGCTTCCGCTCAACCAGATTCTGTCCGGCGACTGTATCGAGGTGATGCGCTCGCTGCCGGCCGGAAGCGTCGATCTGATCTTCGCCGATCCACCCTACAACCTACAGCTCAGGGGCGATCTGCACCGTCCGGACAATTCCAAGGTCGATGCGGTGGACGATCACTGGGACCAGTTCGCGAGCTTCAACGCCTACGACACATTCACCCGCGACTGGTTGTCGGCGGCTCATCGGCTCTTGAAGCCGAACGGCGCGATCTGGGTCATCGGCTCCTACCACAACGTCTTCCGCATGGGGGCGGAGTTGCAGAACCAGGGCTTCTGGATCCTCAACGACGTGGTCTGGCGCAAGTCGAACCCGATGCCGAACTTTCGTGGCAAGCGCTTCACCAATGCGCACGAGACGCTGATCTGGGCGTCGAAGTCCGAGGGCGGCAAATACACGTTCAACTACGAGGCGCTGAAGGCGCTGAACGAGGGTGTGCAGATGCGCTCGGACTGGGTCATTCCGCTCTGCACCGGGCACGAGCGGCTGAAGGACGAGGCCGGCGACAAGGCGCATCCGACGCAGAAGCCCGAGGCGCTTCTGCACCGGGTGCTGGTCGGCACGACCCATCCCGGCGACGTGGTGCTCGACCCGTTCTTCGGGACCGGGACGACCGGGGCCGTCGCCAAGATGCTCGGCCGCGAATTCATCGGGATCGAGCGCGAGGCAGCTTACCGCGAGGCCGCGATGAAACGCATCGACAAGGTGCGCAAGTTCGACCGCGCCGCGCTGGAGACGACCGCATCGAAGCGCGCCGAACCGCGGGTGCCGTTCGGCCAGGTCGTGGAGCGCGGCATGCTGCGTCCGGGCGAGGAGCTTTATTCGATCGGCAACCGCTTCAAGGCCAAGGTCCGGGCCGACGGCACGCTGATCGGCAACGACGTCAAGGGGTCGATCCATCAGGTCGGCGCCCATCTGGAGGGCGCGCCGTCCTGCAACGGCTGGACCTACTGGCATTTCAAGCGCGACGGCAAGTTCGTCTCCATCGACATCCTGCGCCAGCAGATCCGTGCCGAGATGGACGAGGGCCGCCCAAACTGACCTGAGTTTACCGCCGGTGCCTGTGGCCTGACCACGGCACGAACTTGACCCCGCCGGATTGCACCCCCGGCGGGGATTTTTTTGGCCATGCCGCGAAAGCGTGCTGGTTTGCTTTGCGGATGAAGCGGACTCTCTTCGCCCGGAATCAAGGCGAAGCCGCCGGGCGAGCGCCTGCCCGTCCCGGCGGGCTGGCGCTCCTGCAAGGTTGCGCGCCGAAGGGGCGTTCGATGGGGTGGCACGATAAACGGCCC
>WOZM01000132.1 GCA_011620265.1 Paracoccaceae bacterium | reverse complement strand
AGGGATTCATCTCGTGAGTGCGACGTGGTAGGTGTTCGTCCCTCGTTATCAGAGATCCTGTCCGCGAAGGGGAGCAGTATCTGCGTGTCTTGCGGCGTCGAGCGAATATACCGAATGCCGCACCAGTCGCTGAATGGGAACACATCGCCGCAAGCGCTGAAACTGCGTGCGCGGATTTTCTCATGCACGGAAGAGGCTACGAGGTTTATCACTCAAATTCCGGCGCCGTACTGGACGTATCCTGCCCAGTCACGGCATTGCGCGCTTCGGAAGGTCCCGCGCGACCCTGCAGCAAGCCTCCGCGGACGAATTTCATGAAGGTTTCCACGACCCATTCCGGCATCGGCCGAGGCCCTTGCTCTTCCTTGCAGTAGCGGAGATAGAGATAGCTGCGGGCCGCCATCAGGATGTAGACAAGGACTTCAAGCTCTTCCTGGCGGTAATCTGCGAGTTCCCCCTTCTTCCAGCTTCGTTCGAGCGCCGCGATGTAGTGCTTGCGCAGAAGGCTGAAATGCTCCTCGTAGGCTAACGGAGCCGCCACCTCGGCCTCGTTGAGCACACGGAAGAAGGCGGGGTTCTCCAGAAGAAACTCGAAAAATCCGCGAAAGCCCGTCTCCTCCACTTCCAGAATATTGGCAGCGCCCTCGACCTTCCTCGACAAAAAGGTGAGAAGTTCCCCTCCGATACTCGGAAGAAGCTGATTGAACAGATCCTGCTGGGATTCGAAGTAAAGGTAAAAGGTCCCCTGGGCCAGCCCCGCGCGCTGCGTTATACGCGCGATCGAAGCCTCTCGATAGCCAACCTCGCCGATGACATCAGCCGCAGCCTGCAGCAATGAGCGCCGGTTCTCGGCCGACTTTTCGGCACGGGTTTTCCTGGTTCTGCGCCCCTTGGCCACAGTCATGCATTCATCCTCTGCGTCTCGAAAGCCCGAAATACCGGAAGCTTCTGACGAATTTTGCGAACGCCCGGAATGGTGCTCAGTCCGGCTCGCACCGTGTCTTCGTCAACTGACGCCGCAGCAGAAACTTCTGCACCTTGCCTGATGGCGTGCGCGGCAGGTCGTCAACGATCACCAGCTTCTCGGGGTGCTTCTGTCGCGCCAATCCCTGGCCTGCCAGAAATGTCGAGATGCCCTCTGTGTCCAGTGGCGCGCCCGTCGTGCGCAGGAACGCGCAGCATGTCTCGCCAAGACGTTCATGCGGCATGGCCACGACGGCGGCCTCCCGGATCGCCGGATGGCGGTGCAATGCATCCTCGATCTCCTTGGCACTCAGATTTTCTCCACCCCGGATGATGAGGTCCTTCTTCCGTCCGGTGATGACGATACAGCCATCCCGCGTGACATAGCCCAGATCGCCTGTATAGAAGAAACCCTCGGAATTCCAAGCCGCCGCATCGTCGGTGGGGTCAAGATAGCCCGCGAACATCTCCGGGCCGCGCGTCAGGATCTCGCCCTCGGCGCCCTGGGGCAACTCGCGTCCATCCTCGCCGACGACCCGAACCTCGTGGCCGATGATGCGCCCGTCGGTTTCCGATGCCTGCGCGAGATCCTCTCGCGACGCCACC
The DNA here is from genome assembly GCA_011620265.1 of Paracoccaceae bacterium. Classification (GTDB taxonomy): domain Bacteria; phylum Pseudomonadota; class Alphaproteobacteria; order Rhodobacterales; family Rhodobacteraceae; genus Albidovulum. The sequence continues at coordinate 4,889 of WOZM01000132.1, read as the reverse complement.
CCCAGCGAAACGGTCGGCGCCTCCGTCGAACCATAGACCCGGCAAGCGAGAAGACCCGGATGCCGTTCCCATGCCCGCCGGATCAGGTCGGGAGGCACCGGTGCCCCGCCACAGGCGAAAACGCGGAGCGATGCAAGAGCCGACCCGGCGGCCTCGGCCGCGTCGAGAAGCTCGCGCAGGAAGGGCGTCGCGCTGCAGGTGAAGGTCACGCCCTCCGCCTCGATCAGACTGACCGCCCGGTCCGCCTGCCAACGCTCCATCAGAACCCCCCGGACGCCGTAGGCAAAGGGCATCATGACGCCGTAGAGGAAGCCGGTGACATGGGTGACGGGCGAGGCCATGAGCAAGACGTCGCGCCCGGCCCTGATGTTCCACCATCTGACGACATTGCCCAACTCGCAATCGAGCGAGTTGACCTGATGGACCACCCCCTTCGGCTGCCCCGTCGTGCCGGAGGTATACATCAGAAGCCATGGTTCATCGGCCCGCCCGACAGGAGCACCGTCGTGGGGCTTCGCGGCAAAGGGATCTTCGCAGGCGGAGTCCCGCAGGCGGCAAACCTGCTCCAGCGAGGGCAACTCTGCGGCCAGTCGCTCAGCCATCGCGCCATAATCGAAGTTCCTAAACTCGCGCGGAGTCAGGAAGACCCGCGCGCCGGACGCCCGCAGGATGAAACGCAGCTCGGCCTCGCGGTAGATCGGCACGATCGGGAGGCAGATCAGACCGAGAAGCGAGGTCGCAAGCGCAATGGCCACCGCCTCGTGCCAGTTCGGTATCTGGAACGCGACGACGTCGCCCCGCGAGATGCCACGAGCCTTCAGCCAACCCGCGAGGCGCCGGGCCTTGGCGTCAAGCTCGGCATAGCTGTAGCGGCCGACATCGTCGACGATGGCGATCGCGTCCGGGTTTTCCGACAGCCTTGCCGCCATCGCCTGCGCCAGCGTGAGGTCGCGCCATGCGCCTTCGGCCCGGTAGCGCGCCGCGAGTTCGGCGACGGGATGGTTCGGCCAGATCCGGTCGGGCATCGGCTTTTCCTCCTTCATGTCCCCATCAGAGCGACATCTGCCGCTCCCGGATCCCGGGATCGGCGTCGAACTCGGCCCAGCACCCGGAGAAGGTGATGCGCCCGACATTCAGGACGAGCACATGCTCGGTGCAGTCGCGGGCGAAATCGACGTTCTGCTCGGCGATGAGCAGCGCCATCCCCTCGCGCTTGCGGAGCATCCGGATCTCCTCGCCCATGTTGTCCACGATCAGCGGCGCGAGGCCCTCGGTCGGTTCGTCCAGCAGGAGCAAGCGCGGCTTCGCAAGGACCGACCGCGCCACGGCCGCGAGTTGCTGCTCGCCGCCCGAAAGCTGAAAGCCCTTCCGCCCGGCAAGCTTTTTCAGAAGCGGGAAGAAGTCGAGAACCTCGTCCACGCTGTAGGGCGCGCGCCCGGCGATCTTCGCGTGACCTGCGAGTGCAAGGTTCTCGGATACGGTCAGGTGCGGATAGATCCTGCGGTCCTCCGGCACGAGCGACAGGCCGAGGCGCGCGCGTTGGTGCGGCGCGAGCCGGCCGATGTCCTGACCGTCGAAGCGGACCGTGCCGGTCACCCTCGGCCCTGCGCCCATGATGCTTTTCAGGAGCGTGGACTTCCCCATCCCGTTCAGGCCGACGATGGCCACGCCGGCACCATCCTCCAGCCGCAGCGAGACGTCATGCAGGACGTGGCTCTGACCGTAGAAGGCATTGACGTTCAACAGTTCAAGCATGGTGCCGCCCCTTGCCGAAATAGATCTCGTGGACAACGGGGTCGCGCCGCACCTCCTCGGGCTCGCCGCTGGCGATGACCTTGCCCTGGCTGAGCACCGTCAGCCGGGTCGCGAGCCCGAAGACCACTTCCATGTCATGCTCGGTCAGCAGGAGCGTCAACCCCTCCTCCTCGCGTAGCCGGTTGACCATGGCGACCACGGCCCTGCGATCGTCAGGCGCCATGCCCGCAGTCGGCTCGTCCAGCATGATGAGCTTCGGGTGAAGCGAAAGCGTCAGAAGCAATTCGAGTCGTTTCTTGTCGCCGTGCGAGAGGTTCTTGGCGGAGTCCTGTGCCCGACGGTCGAGACCGTACTCCGCGAGGCGCGACATCGCCTCGTCGACCAGTTCCCGCGCGGGATTCAGGCGCCACCACCGGCCGAGCGAGGTTCCCTTGATGTTTTCGCGGCACTCCAGGGCGAGAATGACGTTGTTCAGCACAGTCTGTTCCGAGAAGAGCCGCGCCACCTGGAAGGTCCGGCCAATTCCGCGGTGCACCCGCTTCCAGGCGTCGAGCCGGGTCACGTCCTCGCCGGAATAACGGACCGTCCCGCTTTGCGGCAGGGTCTCGCCCGAGAGCACCTTGAAGAGCGTGGTCTTGCCCGCCCCGTTCGGGCCGATGATGACGTGGCACTCGTTGGCCCGGACCGTCATGCTGACGTCCTTCAGCACCCGCACGCTCGGATAGGCGAAGCAGATGTCCCGCGCTTCGAGAAGATCAGTCATGGCCCGCCTCCCGTTTCGTACCGAAATACCGGCCGCCGAGCGCCGAGAGCGTCCCGAGAATCCCGCCCGGCATCGCCAGGACGACGATGAGAAGCGCGCCCCCCACGACGAGTTCGGCGACACCCACCATCGTGCGCGTCGCGTGCTCGAGACCGGCGAAGACGATGGCCCCGACCGCCGGCCCCCAGAAGCGGGACCTGCCACCGAGCAGGCAGAACAGGATCGGAAGTGCCGAATAGGACCAATGCGCCAGCATCGGCGTGATGATCTGGCTCCAGGGGGCGACAAGCGCGCCGGCAAGAGCCGTCACCGTTCCGCTGATGATGAAGGCGTATTCGCGGTAGCGTCGCACATCTATCCCGAGGAAGCGCACCCGCTCGGGCTCCTGCCGAATGGCCGCAAGGATGCGGCCCAGGTTGCCGTGCCAGACCCACCACAGGATCGCGCTCAACACGACGGAGGCGGTGAGGATCAGGAAATAGTAGTTGTCGCCCGCTGCAAGATTGATCTCGAACACGCCAAAATCGAGCACCGGTCGGGCGATCCCGATGAGCCCGTCCTCGCGGCCAAGGGCGGTTGTCTTGCCGATGAGTGTATAGACGAGCTGCCCGAGGGCGAGCGTCAGGATTGCAAAATAGATCCCGCTCGCCCGCCGGAGCGCGACGAGCCCGATGATGGCCGAGAGCACCGCGCCGACGGCACCGCCAAAGGCGATGGTGAGGAAGAAGGGCAGGTCCGGCAACATGCGCGCGAGCCAGCCCGAGGCATAGGCGCCGGCCGCGAAGAAGGCCGCCTGCCCGAAACTGACGAGCCCCGTAAGGCCGAACATCAGGTTGAACGCGAGCGCGAATACCATCTGGAGAAGGACGATTCCGGCAAGGAAGACCAGCCCCTTCCCGGCCCAGAACGGCAGGGTTGCGAAGACCGTCAGCGCAATGCCGAGCAGGATCGGCGTGACGTCCCGGCCTCGGGGATTCATCTGTTGTTGAGGCATATCAGTGGATCCCGCTCAGGAGGCCCTGCGGTCGGAACAGGATGATGACCGCGACGGCAACGTAGAAGAAGATGCCCGGGAACTGGGGCACATAGACCGTCCCGAACGCGTCGATCAGCCCGAGCAGGATGGCGGCAATGAAGGCGCCGCGCACATTGCCGATGCCGCCAACGATAATCACGCCGAAGGCCTGGATGATGTAGACACCCCCCATCATGGGCGAGAGACTCTGGTTTGGCGCGAGGAGCCCGCCCGCAAGCCCCGCCAGCACGAACCCCCCGACGACCGCGACAGTGAAGATAGCGTTGACGTTGATGCCGAGGAGACTTGCCATCCAGGGATCGACGGCGACCGACTTCATGATCTTCCCCGACGGCGTCCGGTGGAGCCAGAAGTCCAACACCAGGAAGACGATGACCCCGGCGCCAATGACGAAGAGTGCGTAGCTCGGCATGAAGAGGTTGCCGAGGAAGACCGCCCCTTCGAGTCCCGAGGGGGGATAGACGCTCTGGAAGTTCGGACCCCAGGCCGTCTTGACGAAGCCCTCGCAGAGCAGAAGCACCGCATAGGTCGCGATCAGCGAGTAGGAATCGTCCACCCGCTTCAGCCGCTCGAACACAACGCGGTCCACCACGAAGCCCATGAGCCCGACCGCCGCCGCACAGGCAAACGCAATGAGGATGAAAGCCACGATACCCACGCTACCCGCCAGCATGTTCATCAACGTGAACGCCAGATAGGCACCTATCATCACGAAGCCGCCATGCGAGAAGTTGAGGATATGGAGGATGCCAAAGATCAGGGTCAGCCCCGATGCGACGAGAAAAACGGCCATTCCCCAAACGAGGCCGTTCATGGCAATCAACAGAAGATCGGCCAGCATCCGCAGGCACCTCGCGAAAAGCACAAAGAGAGCAGGTGAACGGATGGACGGACGGAGCGTTACGCCCCGCCCTCGTTCAGCCTTCGATTCAGATCACCACTGGACCGGCGCACCCGGCGTGGCCGGTTCGATCACCTCGGCACCATCGATCACGCGATGCTCCAGAACCTCGATTCCGTCACCGTTCGGGCTTCCACGGAGGTTATACAGGATCACGGGCTTGATCGTCTGGTGGTCTTCCTTCCGGATCGTGCGGCTTCCGGTCGCGGTCTCGAAACTCAGTCCTTCGAGCGCGTCGATGACCGCCGCCGTCTCCGCCTCGCCGGTCTTCCTGAGCGCTTCGGCGTAAGCTATCACGGCCGCGTGGCCCTCGGCCAAAAATCCGTCGGCGTATTTGTTTCCGGTCCGCTCCACGTATTTCGCATAGAGCCGGTCGTTCACCTCATTGCCCTCGAACGCTCCGTTGTACCAGTGGGTTCCCACCCACATCTCGG
>WOZM01000066.1 GCA_011620265.1 Paracoccaceae bacterium | reverse complement strand
GGCGAGAAGAAAGCGGACAGTTTCATGGGCGTGGTGCTCCACTTTGTGTCGCACTCGCCTGCCCCACTCTTAAGTCATTGATTTGGAAGGTTATGGCGGAGGGGACGGGACTGGGATCGAACCTTCTTTTGTGGATGCCGCTCGGGTTGCAAGGAATTTCTGATCGTCCGGACATGTGATCGAGTGCGTTCGTTTGTCAGACCTGTTCCATGCGGCTGACATGGCGCCGCTGGCCGGGATGGTGATGCGCGGACCGGGGCCGCATCTCCAACAGCGAGCTCGGGGCTCGGAGAAGATTTCTGGTTTGCCCGACCCGGATCATGTCGATCATTTGCCCATGCTGATCATGCCTTCCTCACAACTCGGTGGCCCGGTTGCCCGTTCGATGCCCGATCAGGGGGAAAGCCACCGCCCGGGCCTGCTGGTCCGCAGTCTTCTGTTCGACGAACCGCATGGTCGGCCGCAGCGCCGCCTCGACGATCGCCTCCGCGTCAGCCGCATCATTCTTCTGCCGCTTGAGGAACGGCTTGACGTAGTGCGGGGCGATAAGCCGGACCTCGTGCCCGTGGCGGGACATTTCCCGCGCCCAATGGTGCGCGCTGGCGCAGGCCTCCATCGCCACCAGGCACTGCGGCTGGTCCGCCATGAACCGCGCGAATTGTGGCCGAGTCAATTTCTTGCGATAAACGACGGACCCGTCCACCACGACGCCATGCACATGGAACTCGTCCTGGGCGAGGTCAACTTCGATGGCGGCAACTCCTCCTACCCATTCCCTCTCCTTCAGCTTGTCCGTTGACATTCGGGGGCGAAGAGACCGATCGGGGCGGATCCTACGACCGCAGTACGACCAGCAACGTCCGACCGTCCCGCCAGATCGTCAGCGCGACTGCGCCGGGCGCGTCCTTGATCGCCCGGTCGATGTCGCGGATCGTCTCCACCGGCCGGCGGTTGACGGCGGTGATCACGTCGCCCGGCTCCAGCCCGGCACGCGCGGCCAGGCTGCCCGGCGCAACCTGCGCGACGGCCACGCCATCGACCTTGCCCCATGCGGGTTGGGAGCGGTCGAGCGGCGCAAGGCGCACCCCGGCCAGCGCGTCGAAACCGCCCGGGTTGCGTTCGCGCGGGCGCTGAGCGCCCGCTTCGGCGAGCGTGACCTGCGCCGTCCGCCGCGCGCCATCGCGGAGATAGGCGATCTCGACCTTGTCGCTGGGGCGGCGCAGACCGATCTTGCGGCGCAGATCGGCCGAGCCCTCGACCGTCTCGCCGTTCACCGCCACCACGACATCGCCGGCGGCAAGCCCCGCGTCATCGGCAGGTGTGCCCGGTTCGACGGAAATGATGACCGCCCCGGTTGCTGCCGTGACATCCAGGGCGGCGGCCAGGTCCGGCGTCAGATCCTGGATCATCACGCCCAGACGGCCGCGCTGCACTTCGCCGAACTCGACCAGCTGCTCCATGACGCTGACGGCCATGTTGATCGGCACGGCAAAGCCGATGCCGACATTGCCGCCGCCGTTCGGCGCGATGATCGCGGTGTTGATGCCGATGAGCTTGCCGTCCAGCGTGAGAAGCGCGCCGCCCGAGTTGCCGGGGTTGATCGACGCGTCGGTCTGGATGAAATCCTCATAGCCTTCGGGGTTGATCCCCGACCGTCCGAGCGCCGAGACGATGCCGCTGGTCACCGTCTGGCCCAGGCCGAACGGGTTGCCGATGGCGACGACGAAATCGCCCACGCGCAGGTCTTCGGAATTGCCCGGCGGGATCTCCGTCAGGTTGTCAGCCTCGATCCTGAGCACGGCAATGTCCGTGGCCGGATCGCGGCCCACCAGTTCGGCCTCGAAGCTGCGATTGTCGCGCAGGGTGACGCGGATCTCGTCGGCATTCTCGACCACGTGGTTGTTGGTCAGGACATAGCCCTCATCGGCATCCACGATCACGCCGGAGCCCGCGCTCATCTGCCGCTGCGGCGGCAGTTGTTCGAGCGGCGGCAGGAAGGGCTGGAAGAACGGATCGCGGAACAGGGGTGTCATCTGCGCGGGCCGTTCCGAGACCACGGCGATATTGACCACCGCATCGTCGACCGCGTCGATCAGCGGCGCGATGGTCGGGATGCCGCGCGAATCGGTCCCGGCCGTCACGACCTGCGCGGCGACGGGCCCGGTGGCGATGCCCAGCGACAGGAAAAGAATAAAGGCAAGGCGGCTCAGCATGGTCGATCTCCCATAATGGAGCGCGCCGCCGGGCGGGGCCGCGGCGGCGCGCATTGCCGTGTCGGTCAGGCGCCCTTGACCTCGATGCGCTTGACCCTGGCCTGGGCTTCGGGTGTCTGCGGCAGCTTGATGGTCAGCACGCCGTTGCGAAAGCTCGCCTCGGCCTTTTCGCCATCGACGCCCGGAGGCAGCGGGATCGTGCGGTAGACCGCGCCATAGCTGCGCTCGGAGAGGTAATAGCCCTTCTTCTCCTCCTGCCGTTCGATCTTCTTCTCGCCCTTCACGGTCAGCATGTCGTCGGTCACCGACACCTCGATGTCCTTCATCTCCATGCCGGGCAGTTCGATCGACACCTCCACATGGTCCCCGGTCTCGACGACATCGGATTTCGCCTCGCCGCCGCCCCAGGGCCAGTCGAGATCGCCGACGCGGTTCCAGAAACCCTCGAACACGCGGTTCATGTCGCGCTGGAGCGTGGCGATGGGGTTGCTCTCGTCACCTTTGGGTTCGGGCGCATGATCCTTGCGCGCCCAGGGGATCAGATCCTTGATTTGCATTTGCTTGCTCCTTTGGTCAGGCGCCCTTGACGGCGATTTTTCTCGGTTGGGCCTCGGCGGCGCGCGGCAGGGTGAGGGTCAGAACGCCATTGCCGACCTCGGCGCCGATCCTGTCGGGGTCGAAATCGTCGGACAGGGTGAAGGCGCGTTCGAAATCGCCCTCGCCGTATTCCGCATAGGCCAGTTGCAGCTTTTCGGGCGTCCGGATGTGCACCTTGCCGCGGACCGTCAGCACGCGCTTTTCAAGCGTCACGTTCACGTCCTCGGCGGCAACGCCCGGCATCTCGAGCATCAGCGTCACGCCGTCGTCGGTTTCCACGATATCCGTCAGCGGCCGGTAGATGCGCCCGCCGGTGGTGGTTTCCGGCGTCTCGGCCGGGGTCTTGTCGAGCGTCTTGTCGGCGCTCCGGGTCATGTCACTGCTCATCGGTCGATCCTCCTGTCATGCGGCCTTGATCTCGATCTTCTTCGGCTTGTCCTCTTCCGGACGGCCGACCACGATGCGAAGGACGCCATGCACCATCCGCGCCTCGACCTTGTCGTCGGAGGCCGCGAAGGGCAGACGAATCGCGCGGGTGAACCTGCCGAAACTGCGTTCGTTGCGGTGCCAGCGCGCGCCCTCGGGCACTTGCGGCGCCTTGCGTTCACCCGAGAGGGTCAGGACGTTGTCCTTGACCGAGATGTCGATATCGGCCGGGTCGATGCCGGGAAGCTCGGTGGTGATCGCAACCGCATCGTCGCTTTCCCAGACGTTCACGGCCGGAAACACGGGCTGGGTGATGCCGGTGGGCGTGAACGGGTCGAAATCGCGCAGCATCGAGCGCATCAGCGCAAACGGGTCGCTGCGGCGTGCATATGTCGGATAATACATGACTCGCCTCCTTGGTTGCCAAATCCGGGACGCAACGGATGTCACGCCGGATCGAAACGCCCGCAGAGGCCGGACATGCCGAAAGGTTCGCCGTTCAAGCGGCGGTCGTCCGAGACTTTGAACACCGTCCGTTCCCGTCAAGGCGAACAGCCGGCGGTCCGCTGTCCAAGCCGAACCTTCTTGCGTCTCCGTGAAACCCCGTCCGGGCATTTCGCTGCCGATAAGGTATTGCCAATCAGCAACTTCAAGAGGACGGCGCGATTTTTTAGCGGTAAATGCCCCAGGGCCCGAAGCGCGGCGGCGCGATCCTGTTTGCCCCCGGAACGCGCACAAGCGCCCCGTCCGGCACCGGGCGGCGCGGCCCTGAAAGCGCCCGCAGCCGCCGCACACGCTCTTCCGTCGGCGGGTGGGTGCGCAACAGCGATGGCTCGGGGATGCGGCGCCCCGGCAGGAACATCTCTTCCCAGAAGCGGCCGACGCGCCGATCGAGCTTCAGCAGCGCCGAGGCGAGCCCTGCGGCATCCCCGGTCAGATCGAGCGCGCCGCGGTCGGCATCGAATTCGCGCGTGCGCGACAGTGCAAGCTGCAACAGCGCCATGAGGGTCGGAGAGAATACCAGCAACAGCGGAATGTGCCACGGAACATGGGCGGCGCCGGTCAGCAGCAGCGGCAGGTTCACAAGAAGGATCAACTGCCCGATCCAGGACGCCAGCGACACGGCGCGCGACAGGACATCCGCCACCCCCATGATCCACAGATCGCGGTTCGCGACATGCGCAACCTCATGCGCCAGGACGCCGGCCAGTTCCCGGCTGTCCAGCAGCCGCAGCAAACCGTCGGTGACGCAGATGACGCTGTCGCGGGGATGGCCCAGTGCAAAGGCATTGGGCAACTCGCTCGGGACATAATAGAGCGCGGGAACCCTCGGCAGATCGGCGCGGCGGGCAAGTCCGGACACCATCGCGATTCCCTGCGGAAAGTCGCGCCCGGTCAGCCGCCGCGCACGATAGGCGGACAGCAGCAGCGTTTTCGGCAAGGACGGTGCCAGAAGCAGGCCAAGGACCGAACTTCCGACCATGAGAAGCGTCGGACCCGGCCCCGCGATCGTCCCGACCACCGCCCACGCGATCAGCGCCATGCCCCCGATCAGCAGCGCGGACTGAAGCAGGTTGCGGGCCTGGTGATGCAAGGAAGGCGACATGGCACGCTTATCCCCTGTTATCGCCCCGAGTTCAGCCCTTTTGTCGTTACGGGCTGAAAAATATCTTGGGCGCCTTGATATCCAGAACCCGGTATCCATCTGATATGCATCAATTAAATATGCTTTCGGAAAGTCTGCAAGAAAACCGAATGCTGGCTGCTGACCGGGGAAAAGGACGACGTGGTCGGCACCGTGTTTCACGACGAGCCGGTCGCAGGTGGCCTGACCGGCGCCGAAAGAAAAGGGAACGGGATGGAGAAGAAGACAGAGTTCAACATCTGGTACTGGGTTCTGGCCTTCATGGCCGTGCTCCTTCTCCAGGATATCATCGCCGGTGCCCGCGATATCGCGCCGATCAGCTACAGCCAGTTCGAGACCTACCTCGAGGAAGGCCGGATCAGATCGGTTGCCGTAGGACAGGACCGGATCACCGGTGTCTTCGATGTGCCGGTTGACGGGCGCAACCGGTTCGTCACCAACATCGTCGATCCCGCCCTGCTCGACCGGATCGACAAGGCCGATGTCGAAATCACCGGCGTGCCGGAAAACACCTGGCTTGGCGCTGTCCTGTCCTGGGTCGTTCCGGCCTTCGTGTTCTTCGCGCTCTGGATGCTGGTCTTTCGCAAGTTCGCCGAGAAGCAGGGCTTCGGGGGCTTCATGCAGGTCGGCAAGAGCCGCGCCAAGGTCTACATGGAAAAGGAGACCGGCGTGACCTTCGACGATGTCGCCGGCGTGGACGAGGCCAAGGCGGAGCTGGAAGAGATCGTCGAGTTCCTCCGCAATCCCGAGGATTACGGCAAGCTCGGTGCCAGGGTGCCCAAGGGTGTGCTGCTGGTCGGCCCGCCCGGCACCGGCAAGACCTTGCTGGCGCGCGCGGTGGCCGGCCAAGCCGGGGTGACCTTCTTGTCGATCTCGGGGGCCGAATTCGTCGAGATGTTCGTGGGCGTGGGCGCCGCGCGGGTGCGCGACCTGTTCGAGCAGGCCCGCAAGAGCGCCCCCGCGATCATCTTCATCGACGAGCTCGACGCGCTCGGCCGGGCGCGCAACGCGGGGCAATATACGGGCGGCAATGACGAGCGCGAGCAGACGCTGAACCAGCTTCTGACCGAGCTTGACGGCTTTGACCCGTCCAGCGGGATCGTGCTTCTGGCCGCCACCAACCGGCCCGAGATCCTCGATCCCGCCCTGCTGCGCGCCGGGCGCTTCGACCGGCAGGTGCTGGTGGACAAGCCCGACAAGAAGGGGCGCATCGCGATCCTGAACGTGCACATGAAGAAGGTGACGCTTGGCGCCGATGTCGACGCCGAGAAGGTCGCGGCCCTCACGCCCGGCTTCTCGGGTGCCGACCTTGCCAACCTGGTGAACGAGGCCGCGTTGCTGGCCACCCGGCGCAAGGCCAACGCGGTGACGATGGAGGATTTCAACAACGCGGTCGAACGCATCGTCGCGGGGCTGGAAAAGAAGAACCGCGTGCTGAACCCGCGCGAGCGCGAGATCGTCGCCCATCACGAGATGGGGCACGCGCTGGTCGCCATGGCCCTGCCCGGCGTCGATCCGGTCCACAAGGTCTCGATCATTCCGCGCGGCATCGGCGCGCTGGGATACACCATCCAGCGCC
>WOZM01000185.1 GCA_011620265.1 Paracoccaceae bacterium | reverse complement strand
CATGAACAGCTATATTCGCTTCGGACTGATGATCGCCACCTCGACGATTGTCATGTTCGCGGTCATGTATCTCAACAGCTATGACATCATCGCCCATCTGTATTGGAGTGAGACACGCGCCTACATGGCGCTCCTGATGGCGGCGACGATGTCGGTCGTGATGCTCGGCTACATGCTTGGGATGTATCGCAACCGCAGCCTCAATATCGCCATCTTTGCCGGGGCCGCAGCTCTATTCGTCGTCGCGCTCACCCTCGTGCGAAGCCAGGTCACGGTGGATGATGTCGATTACATGGAGGCGATGATTCCGCATCACTCGATTGCCATCCTGACGAGCAAGCGTGCTAGGATCTCCGATCCCCGCGTGCGCGAGCTTGCCGACGAGATCATTGCCGCACAAGAACGCGAAATCGCGGAAATGCAGATGCTGATTGCCGATCTGAACTCCCGAAACTGAATGCTTCCCGCGGAATGCAGGCAGCGAGCCTCAACCGGCATTCGCAACGATGCTCCTGATCTTGACCTTCCCGAGGATGGAAGGTTAATGCTTCGGTCAATCCCATTTCGCTGAACGTCGGGAAGAGATCATGAACATCGGGGACGTCGCGCGCCTTTCCGGCTTGCCCGCAAAAACCATCCGCTACTACGAGGCGATCGGCCTCGTCGATCCGCTGCGCAGCAACAACGGCTACCGTGCCTTCCGCGAAAGCGACCTGCACAAACTTCACTTCCTCGGGCGGGCGCGGTCACTCGGGTTCTCGATCGAAGACTGCCGCACCCTGCTTGCACTCTACCAGGACCGTTCGCGAGCGAGTGCTGATGTCAAGCTGGTAGCCACCGAGCACCTTGGACGCATCGACGCGAAGATCAGTGAACTGGTCGAAATGCGAAACACGGTGGCGCATCTGATTGACGCCTGCGCCGGCGATCAAAGGCCAGATTGCCCCATATTGGGAGATCTGGGCTCTGGACCCATCAAACGTCTTGCCGGACCGTCAACTCATTGATTCACCGGCGGCACCAGGGAGGTGCTGCCAGGACCGAGACGACCCCATTACCGAAGTCCTGAGCCCGGAAATCGGGTGCTGCTGGCAAGGGGATGCCTTCTGGCGCCACCAAGGGGCGGGTCGAATTCCTTTTCTGTGGATGTGTTCAGGCCAGACGCTCGAATCCAGACCCTGGCCAGCATTCGATCCGGTATTTCGGCTGCGTGCACAGCCAGGCCCTTGGCATCGACAGGCTTAGCCGCTATTCCGCGTCACAGCGAACATGGACCCGGGTGTGAACCCCGGGTGGCTCTTCCGGCCGCCGATCCGCCGGACAACCTGAAAAGAACCACGGACAAGTCGATGCGCGGCGCTCTGGCCCCGGGTCGATCGGGAACGAATTTGCATGATTTCACTTGACGTCTACCGCGCCCAATGGACGGGCAACATCCGTGGCGACCTGATGGCGGGCCTTGTCGTGGCCCTGGCCCTGATCCCCGAGGCCATCGCCTTTTCGATCATCGCGGGCGTGGACCCGAAGGTGGGGCTTTACGCCAGCTTCTCGATCGCGGTTCTGATCGCCTTTGTTGGCGGGCGGCCGGGCATGATCTCGGCGGCAACGGCGGCGACGGCTGTCCTCATGGTGACGCTGGTGCGCGACCACGGTCTGCAATACCTGCTGGCCGCGACCGTTCTGGCCGGGCTGATCCAGATCGGCGCGGGCCTTTTGAAACTCGGTTTCGTGATGCGCTACGTCTCGAAATCGGTGATGACCGGATTCGTAAATGCGCTGGCGATCCTGATCTTCATGGCGCAACTGCCCGAGCTCGATCCGGCCAAGGTCACTTGGATCACCTATGCGATGGTCGCGGCGGGGCTGGCGATCATCTACCTGGTCCCGCTCCTGACCAAGGCGATCCCGTCGCCGCTGGTCACCATCGTCGTGCTGACAGGGCTGACATTGGCCTTCGGTTGGGACGTGCGCACCGTGGGCGACATGGGCGCGCTGCCTGACACGCTGCCGGTGTTTCTGATCCCGCAGATCCCGCTGACGCTCGAGACGCTGATGATCATCCTGCCCTATTCAGTCGCCGTCGCCGTGGTTGGTCTTCTCGAAAGCCTGATGACGCAGAACATCGTCGATGACCTGACCGACACCAAGTCGAACCGCAACCAGGAGTGCATCGGGCAGGGCATCGCCAATACCGCCACCGGCTTCATCGGTGGCATGGCGGGCTGCGCGATGATCGGGCAGTCGATCATCAACGTGAAATCCGGCGGGCGCGGGCGGCTGTCGGCCTTCACAGCCGGGTTGGTCCTGCTGATCCTTGTGGTCTTTCTGGGCGACTGGGTTGCGCGCATCCCGATGCCGGCGCTGGTCGCGATCATGATCATGGTCTCGATCGGCACCTTCTCATGGTCGTCGATCAAGGCGCTGGGGACCCATCCGCGCTCGTCCTCGATCGTGATGCTGGCTACGGTCGTGACCGTGGTCTACACCCACAACCTCGCCATCGGCGTGCTGGTCGGCGTGCTCTTGTCCGGCATCTTCTTCGCCGGCAAGATCGCGCAGCTCTTCAAGGTCTCATCGGCCATCTCGAAGGACGGACGGGTGCGGACCTACACGGTGGAGGGTCAGCTCTTCTACGGTTCGGTCGAGGATTTCATGGAGGCCTTCGACTTCAAGGAGGCGCTCGACCGCGTGGTGATCGACGTCAGCCGCGCCCATATCTGGGACATCTCGTCGGTGCAGGCGCTCGACATGGCGATCCTCAAGTTCCGCCGCGACGGGGCCGAGGTCGAGATCGTCGGCATGAACGAGGCCACGGAAACCATCGTCGACAGGCTTGCCATTCATGACAAGCCGGGGGCGATGGACAAGCTCATGGCGCATTGAGGGAGGGGATCGGAATGACCGAACAACCGCAGAAGATCGTCGCGCTGGTCGACGGCTCGACCTATTCCGCCAGCGTCTGCGACCATGCGGCCTGGATCTCGCAGCGCACAAACGCGCCGGTGGAGCTGATCCATGTCCTTGGCCGGCGGGAGGCGGCGGATACGCACGACCATTCCGGCGCCATCGCCCTTGGCGCGCGGACCGCCCTTCTGGAAGAGCTGGCCGCACTTGACGCGCAGCGTTCGAAACTGATCAGCCACCGGGGCCGCGCCATCCTCGAAGACGCCCGTGCCATCCTCGACAAGGCCGGCGTGACCGACATCACCACCCGCCTGCGCCATGGCAACATCGTCGAGGCGGTGGGCGAGGTCGAGGCCGATGCCCGCGTGATCCTGATCGGCAAGCGCGGCGAGGCGGCGGATTTCGCCAGTGGCCATCTCGGCTCCAACCTCGAACGCATCGTGCGCGCCAGCCACAAGCCGGTCTTCGTGGCATCCCGCGCCTTCCGCCCGATCGAAAAGGTGCTGGTCGCCTATGACGGCGGCGCCTCGGCGATGAAGGCTGTCGATCACATCGCCCGGAGCCCGCTCTTCGCGGGGCTGGAAATCCATGTCGTTACCGTCGGCAACGCGACCCCGGAGGTGAAGAAGGGACTGGACGACGCCAAGGCCATGCTGAAGGCCGCCGGGATCGAGGCGGGGACCGCGGTTCTGCCCGGCCAGCCGGAGATCGCGCTTGGCAAGCTGGTGGACGAGGCGCAGTTCGACATGCTGGTGATGGGCGCCTATGGCCACAGCCGCATCCGCAGCCTGATCATCGGGTCGACCACGACCGAGATGATCCGGTCTTGCAAGGTGCCCGTGGTGCTGATGCGGTGAAGACCATGCCGGAGCCGAATCTCGAAGCCATGAGGCAACGTTACCTGCCGCGCCTGCGGGAGGAACTCGACACGCTCAGGCGGGCCTCCGAGGCGACGGCTGCGCAGCGCCGGCCCGTCGCGCTTGACCAGCAGAGCGTCGGCCGCCTCTCTCGCATGGACGCGATCCAGCAGCAGGCGATGGCCGCCGCCCAGGAGGTGCGCCGCGACGCGCGCATCCGCGCGCTCGAGGCCGCGATCCGGCGGATCGAGACCGTGGATTTCGGCTGGTGCGATGCCTGTGGCGACTTCATCGGCGAAAGGCGCCTCGACCTCGATCCCGCGATCATGCGCTGCAGGGACTGTGCGCGGTGACAAGCCTGCGTCCTGCCCCTTGCCCACCGATCACCCCCAGAACTGCCGCGACCAGGAAATAGGCGGCGATGCCGGTGCACTGCTCGGGCATCGTGACGCCCCGGTCGATCAGCCAGCCGGTCAGCCCCGGTCCGATGGCCGATCCCAGCACCATCAAGGCACCGGTCATGGCCCGGATGCGGCCGAGATGCGCGGTCCCGTAGACCTCCGCCCAGAGGGCAGAGGCGAGGGTCGCGCTCGCCCCGACAGACAGACCCATGAACACCATCGCAAGCCCGGCAAGTCCGATGCCGGAAACCTGCCCTATCAGCGCATAGCCAAGTGCAAAGGGGATGAGGTAGAAACCGGCCAGCCGATTGGCGCCGACGCGGTCCACCAGCCAGCCGGTCAACAACATGCTGCCAATGCCTGCCAAGGTAAGGACCGGAAACAGCGCCACGAGTTCCAGATGCGCCCAGCCCTTCGTCGCGGCGAAATGGACCTGATGGAAGAAAAAGGCCGTGTTCCAGGCGGCGGGCCCGAGGATCGCCGGCAGGGTCAGCCAGAACAATCGGTCACGCAGCACCTCGGTTCGGGTCCAGTTGCGTCCGTGCATCCCGACCCCGCTGCTGTCCAGCGTGAAGGATTGCGGCGTCCGCTCGCGCCGCAACAAGGGGAACAGAAGGATGGCGAACAGGACGAGACACCCCGTCGCGACAAGCCAGAGGCTGCGCCAGTCGACCTCTGATTTCAGCAAGACGAACAGAAGTGGCAGCGTCGCCTCGCCCAGGGCGAAGCCAAGTCCGGCGATCGCGATGGCGCGGCCCCGCGTGGCGACGAACCAGCGCGCCATGGCCACCATCGCCGTGTGTCCCATCATCCCCTGGCCCATCAGCCGTAGCAGGAACACCGACAGCACCAGCGACCAGAGCGCGGTGGATAACGACATCAGCAGCGTCGCGACCGCGAGACCGAGGAGGACAGCGAGCCCGATCCAGCGCATCCGGTAACGGTCGGTCAGGCCGCCGGCAAAGACCATGACGCCCGCCGATGCCATGGTCGCCGCCGCATAGACCGCGCCCCAGCCGGCATGGCTCAGCCCGAAGTCCTGCCGAATGTCGCCCGCGAAGATGGAGATGAAGAAGGTCTGCCCGAAGCTCGAGGCGAAGGTCAGAAGGAACCCGGCCGAAAGCCAGGGCGCATTCGCGCGTAGAAAATCAAGGTCAAGGGGCATGGTCCGGTCCGGTTGCGGGTCTCGCCGTAGCGGAAAGCCCCGAGCGGACCATTACCAGATGTGACAGCGGGAGCAATGTCGGCCCCTGGGCAAGCGCCGGCCCGCACGAGCCGGAACGGGCGCGGTCGACGCCCCCAACAACCCTTCAGCCCGGCCTGTGCCCGAAATACCGCCAGCGCTACCACTCCTTTGGATGAGCAATCTGATCGTAAGAGGGCCGGTGTATCGACCCGGCGGAATCTGCTCTCCAGTCTCTGCTCGTCGGTCCCGATGTGGATCTTGCGCCAGAGGCGTCGTTTCGACCCGCCGTGCTTGCGTGCATTCCACTCCCCTTCGCCCTCCACCTTGATCCCCCTCGCCATGGTCTCTCGGACCGGTGGCGTTCCCATGGCCCGATGTCGATCAGCAGGTGCAGCGGGCCGCCTGATCCGCGATAGGGGATGTTGACCTTCAGGATCTTCTGGCGGCGGCTCAGGGGGCTGAAGTTGGGCGCCGCCCAGGCGCGCGTAGCGGTCTGAAAGATCAAAGACCCCCATCTGCGCCATGGTCACACCCCAGCCGCCGAATGCCCCCTGCTTCCTGCCGCAGCGGCAAGGTCAGGGAAATTTTCCGAGATGCCCATCTGATACTTCCACACAGACCCGAAACGCTTTAGCTCGACCCGACCGTTTCCGGAGCCGCGATGCAGAACCTCAGCCAGTCCCCGACCGAGGACGCCTTCGTCCAGAACCCCTACAGGTTCTACGACCGCGCCCGAAAGGCCGGCCCGCTCTTTCACTGGCAGGAATACGGCCTCGTCTGCGCCACCTCCGCCACCGCGGTGGGCGCGATCCTGCGCGACCGCCGTTTCGGTCGCGAAGTGCCGGCGGAAAACCGCCGCCCCGTCCCCGACCACCTCCGCCCCTTCTACGCGGTCGAGGCGCATTCGATGCTGGAACTCGAACCGCCCCGCCACACGCGGCTGCGCTCGCTCGTCCTCAGGGCCTTCACCTCGCGGCGGATCGCGGCCCTCGGGCCCGAGATCGCGGCGCTCAGCCACCAGCTCGTCGACGCCTTCCCGGCGGGCGAGCTCGACCTCCTCCCGGCCTTCGCCCGGAAACTCCCGGTCATCGTCATCGCCCGCCTCCTCGGCGTGCCCGAGGACCGCGCCGACGATCTCCTGGCCTGGTCGAACGCAATGGTGGG
>WOZM01000192.1 GCA_011620265.1 Paracoccaceae bacterium | reverse complement strand
GTATAAGAGACAGGGACGAGGTCATGTCGATGAGGTGGACAGTGCCGTCCTCCGGCATCTGCCGGGTGATCCAGTCGGCGTCATGGGTGCCGAAGGCCGATCCGGTCACGATGTAGAACCGGTCGCGGCCGAGCCGGGTGATCGTCAGGTCGGCCTCGATCCCGCCCCGGTCGTTGCAGAGCTGGGTGTAGATCACCGTGCCGTCCGGCCGGTCCATGTTCGAGACCGAGATCCGTTGCAGGAGCGCCAGCGCGCCGGGGCCGATCAGCTCGAACTTGGAAAAGCTGGTCTGGTCGATCAGCGCCACGCCCTCGCGCACCGCCTTGTGTTCGTCGGCGGCGTATCGGTGCCAGCCCGGTTCGAGGAAATCGAGCTGATCGACCGCCGGCACGCCTTCCGGCGCGAACCAGAGCGGGCGTTCCCAGCCGTTGCGGGACCCGTAGACGGCGCCGTTCTCCTTCAGCCGCTGGTAGAGCGGCGAGAGGCGGAGGGTGCGGGCGGTCTCATGCTCCTGCCCCGGATAGCGCATCTTGTAGTGGTGGGCATAGTGTTCCACCGCGCGGGGATACATGAACGCCTTCGTGCCGTGATGCGGGCCGAAGCGGCGCACGTCGAGCGGCCAGAGGTTGAGCGAGGGCTGCCCCTTCACGATCCACTCCGCGATCATCTCGCCCGCGCCGCCGCCGGCGGCGATGCCGTAGAGGAATCCGGTCGCCATCATCAGGTTCCTGAATCCCGGCGCCCAGCCCATGACGAAATCGCCATCGGCCGAATAGGGGATCGGCCCATTGATGACGGTGCGGATGCCGACCTCATTAAGGACCGGGGTGACTTTCGCGGCCAGTTCGGCCAGCGGACCGAAGCGCTCCATGTTGTCGGGCAGAAGCTGGCGGACGAAATCGCCGGGGATGCCCTTGTCGCCGAAGGGCAGCGTCCGGTCCTCGTAGCCGCCGACGACGAGCCGGCCGCCGGCATCGGGCTTGTAGTAGACCAGCCGCTCGGGGTCGCGGAGCGTCGGCAGACCCTTGACGAGGTCCACATCCGGCAGGGGTTCGGTGACGATATACTGGTGCTCGACCGCACAGGCGGGGACCTGGATGCCGAGCTTCGCGCCAAGCTCCCGGCTCCACATCCCGGCGGCGAGGACCACGGTTTCGGCCTGCCATTCGCCCTCCGAGGTCTCAACCGCCGTGATCCGGCCATCGGTGACGGTGAAGCCGGTGACCTTGACGCCCTGGCGGATCTCGGCGCCGTATTTGCGGGCGCCGGCGGCGATGGCCTGGCAAAGGCTCGCCGGATCGACATGGCCGTCCGAGGGGATGAACGCCGCGCCCTCGAGCCCGGTCGCGTCGATATAGGGAAAGAGCGCCTTCGCCTCCTCGGCGGTGACGATCGACATTTCCAGATCGAAGCTCCGCGCCATCGTGGCGAGCCGCTTGGCCTCCAGAAGCCGTTCCCGCGTCGCGGCGAGGCGCAGGCTGCCGACCTTCTTCCAGTCGAAGGCCATGCCGGTTTCCGCCTCGAGCCGGTCGTACATCGCGACCGAGCGCTTGAGCATCTGCGTGGTGTTGCGCGACGAGCGGAGCTGTCCGACCAGCCCGGCGGCATGCCAGGTCGCGCCTTCGGTCAGCGACGCCTTTTCCAGAAGGACGACATCCTCTTCGCCGTTCTTCGCAAGGTGATAGGCCGTCGAACAGCCGATGATGCCGCCCCCGATGATGAGATGCTTCGCCGCGAACCTTGCCATGGCCGGTTTCCTTCATTGAGGATTCTGGCCCGAGATATCCGACATGTATGACCATATATCAACATTTTTGCCGCTCATTCGGTTTAAACTGTCGAATTTCGTGCGCGGAAGGGACCACAGCTGCCGGCTGGGACGGGCCGCGACCTCCCCGCGCGGGGATTGTGGCGCGGCGGGGCTCTGGTGATGTGACCGCCCCCAGGGAAAAGCGGCTGAGAAATATTATTGCCCTCCGGGAGGCAATACCGGTTTATACTTGTTTTATAGCACGAATGAAATCATAAACGATTAAGCACAGGATCCGGCGACCATGCGGCCAAAGCGATCAAGGGACCGGGGAAGGGATTCCGTGGGAGAGGATGACCCGATCAGCCCTGAGGCGCGTCTGACCAAGAGGCTCGTATGGCACGGCTCTGATGGGCATCGGGGCCTATCCGCCCGGGTAAGAAAGCGCGAAAGACCGAGGCGATGACCGCCCCGGCCACAACTTTTCGACGATGGGAGGAAATCATGTCGAATCCTGAAGTGGCCATGTTCGGCCATGCGGCTTATGTCGTGCCGGATATGGAGAAATCGCTCTGGTTCTGGAGGGATGTTGTCGGTCTGATCGAAACGGAAAGGACCGATGAAGCGGTCTATCTGCGCGGCTTTCAGGAGTTCGAGCATCACAGCCTTGTGCTGATGAGGGGCAAGCCGGGCGAGGAGGCATATCTTCACCATGCGGCCTTCAAGGCCAGGCGGCCCGAGGATGTCGAGGCTTTCGCCGCCCGTCTGCGCGGTCTCGGGGTGAACGTCGAGAACGTTCCGGCGGGCACCGAGGCTGGACAGGGTGCGGCCATCCGTTTCTTTGTTCCGACATCGGGCCATCCAATCGAGATCTATTACGACATGGATCGTCCGCTTTCGCCCAAGGAGATTCGCTCGGCGCTAAAGAGCCAGACTGCGCGCAAGGGACTTGGAATCTCGCCGCGGCGGATCGACCACATCAACCTGTGGTGCGGAGGCTTCCCGCCCGACGAGACGATCGCATGGATGTCAGACAATCTCGGCTTCAAGGTGCGCGAATACATCGAGCTGCCGGAATTCCAGCTGGGAGCCTGGATGAGCGTGACCCCGCTGGTGCATGATGCCGCCTTCATGTTCGACGCCAACAGCAAGGGCGCGCGGCACCACCACATCGCCTACTGGCTCGAGGAGCCGACCGAGATCCTGAACGCGCTGGAGCATTTTGCCGAACACGGCATCAAGGTCGATCTCGGGCCGGGCAAGCACGGGATCAGCCAAGCTTTCTATACCTATCTGCGCGATCCGGCCAGCGGCATCCAGCTGGAGATCTTTGCCGGCGGTTACCTGATCTTCGATCCGGCCTGGGAGCCGGTCAAATGGGAGGCGCATGAGATCGAACGCGGTCTGTTCTGGTATGGGGACAGCCTTGATCCGACGGCCGAGCCGGACCATCCCTTCATGCCGACCATCGGCGTCCGGGCCGGGGGCTGAGCATAGGGCGCTTCTGTTCGCGGACGGGTGCCATCGAGACCAGCCTGTGCCGTCAGGGCACAGGCGAGACGTTCCTGATCATCCACCGCTCGGGGCCGGGCGCCGGAGGGCAACTTCGACTGGCAAGTTGCGCTGGTGGGGAAACGGCGGCCCCGTTCGCTCTGCGGATGCCGCTGGGTCTTGCCTGCGGTCACGCGTCCGGCAAATGGTCGATGACGAGGCGGACCGTTGTCGAGATGTGATCGCGCATGACGGATACGCAGTCCTCGACCCTGCCATCGACCGCGCTTTCGAACAGGGCCTTGTGCTGATCGGGAACATGCGTTGCCGAATGGCTGACCTTGGGCAACAGTGCCCGGTAGCGATCCCAGTTGAAGTTGATGCTGCGCCGGAAATCGAGCAGGTAACGGTTTTGGCTGGCGCCGACCATGGCCTCGTGAAAGGCCTGATTGCGCCGGCCCCATTCGCCTTCAGCGCTGGCGTCACCTTCGAGGAGGAAACGCCGGTCCGCGCGTGCAAGCATATGAAAGGCACCGGCCAGGGCGGCCTCCCAGGCATCGCTGCGATTGGCGAGGGAGTCGCGCAGCGCCGCGACCTCGAGCAAGTCGCGCGCGTTCGCCGCAGCGAGGCAGTCATTGCGGCCAAGCGGTGCGACACTGAAGCCGATGTTCGGTTGCGAGACCACCAGCGAACAGGCCAGCAGACGCGACAGCGCTTCGCGGATGGTTGACGTGCTGACGTCGAACTCGCGGCGCAATGAATCGACATGAAGCTTCGCACCGCCCGGCAGTTGTCCCGAGATGATCCGATTGCGCAGTTCTTCCTCGACCTTTTCGAAGGCGGTCGTCTTCGGTTCGAATTCAGCAACCGTGTTCATGCCGAAAGCCCTCTGCTGATATTGACCGATACCTCACACGAAACTGGCCGAATCGCAATCCGGCAGCTTGGTCCGTTGTTTTGCATTTTTGTCGTTGATATGAGTATAAACGATTGATAGATCTGAGTCCAGACAGGCGCTGTTCCATTTTCGACTTGCCGAAATCGGGGCTGTGGCGGAGGAATATACATGACCAACCAGACCCTGACCGAAGTGACGGAAGAGAAATTCGTCCACGATGGCTTCACGACATCTCTGCGCCGTTCAGGCTCTGCCGAACTGCCGGCAATGCTCCTGATCCATGGCTCCGGGCCCGGAGCGGCGGGTTGGTCGAACTGGCAATATCTGATGCCTGAACTGGGCGGGCAATTTCACTGCATCGCCATGGATCTGAGCGGCTATGGCAATAGCCCTGCGCCTGAGGCCATGCCCGCCACCACCGCGGAATGGCTCGAGATCTGGGTTGCGCAGATCGTGTCGCTGGTGCGCAAGCTGGGTTTGGGGCGGGTGCATCTGGTGGGCAATTCGCTTGGAGGAGCGCTTGCGCTTCATTGCGCCCTGCGCGCGCCGGACCTGTTCGACCGGATCGCGCTGATGGGCTCTGCAGGTGTGCCCTGTCGACTGACGCGAGAGCTCGACCGGATCTGGGGATTCTATGACAACCCCACGGAAGAGATGATGCGGCTGGTCATGCAGTGGTTCGCTTATGACCCGGAATTTCTCGGTGAACGGCTGGGCGAGATCGCGACTGCCCGCTTCAAGGCGGCCATGCAGCCCGAGATTCGCGCTGCCTTTGCAAGCATGTTCCCGGCCCCTCGCGAGAAGGCGCTGGAGGCGCTGGAAGTGCCCGATGCCAGCCTGCGGATGATCCGCCATCCGGTGTTGCTGATCCACGGAGTCGAGGACGCTATCGTGCCGCTTGAAACCAGCCTGACGCTGATACAGCGTCTGGGCGGGCCGGTGCAGGCGCATTTCTACAACCGTTCCAGTCACTGGACCCAGGTCGAGCACAAGGACAGTTTCAATCATGTGATCGCCGAGTTCTTCAGTGGTCGGCTTTGAGGGTGGTGATGATGGAAAGCAAAGTCGCGATCGTGACCGGCGGCAGTTCGGGCATGGGGCTTGCCACCGCACAGGAACTGGCGCGACGGGGATATGACCTGGTCTTGTCCTCGCGCAAACCCGAGGCCGCAGCAGATCAGATTCGCAGCAGCTTCGGCGTGCGGGTCGAGGTCGTGGCCGGCAGCATCGCGGAACCCGATCTGGCGGAGCGTCTCTCTGCGGCGGCCGAGGGGCTGGGCGGGGCGACTGCGCTTCTGCTCAACCATGGCGGCCCTCCCGTCAAACCGATCATGACACTCACCGACGAGGACTGGTCAGGCGCATTCGAGATGATGGTGACCGGGCCGCTGCGGGTGATGCGCATGGTGGTTCCGCAGATGCAGGCCGCCGGCGGCGGGCGCGTGCTGGCGATCTCGTCCTTTACGGTCAAGCAACCCTTTGCAGGGATCGGTCTGTCCAACGCCCTGCGCGCGGCGCTGGTCAATGCCCTCAAGACCGCTGCGCTGGAGCTTGGTCCGCAGGGTATCCTGCTCAACGCGTTGGGACCGGGCTATGTCGAGACCAACCGCATCCGCGAGTGGAATGAATCCTATGCCCGTCAGCAGAACGCGGGTATCGAGGATATCCGCGATCGTACCCTGGCAACGATCCCCCTGCGCCGCTACGGCACGCCGGAGGGATACGCCCGGCTTGCCGGCTTCCTGCTGTCGGATGACAACGATTATGTCTCCGGCCAGCAGATCCTGTATGATGGCGGCCTGGTTGTTGCAAACTGAAGGAGAACCCATGCCAGCTCTACTCATCGCGCGTGTGCAGGTCAACGACCCGGACGCCTACAAGAACTACATGGCACGTTCAGGCCCGGCTCTGGCCGCCTTTGGCGGGCGCTTCATCGTGCGCGGCACTGCTCCGGAATTTCTGGAGGGAGAGGATGACGGACTGCGCACGGTGGTCGCGGAATTTCCGGACATGGACACAGCCCGCCGCTGGCACAGTTCGCAGGAATATACCGAGGCGCGCGGTTTCCGGGCCCCGCCTGTGGCCGATGCCACTTTCATGCTTTTCGAGACGGTTGAAGCCGTGTGAAATGGATAGCGCTGGACTTTCTCCGGCTTTCGCGACTGCACTGCCAAATACCCCATCTGACCCTTTGGATGGGGCTTGCCGGGAACAGATCCGTCTGGCCCTGCGTAGCGTTCTACGAGCGAATTAGGTTGGTGCTCTCAGTCGGCACCACCCATGTCGGGCGCGCGATATGTCGGATCCGGGGCTCTTGAAACGAGCAGACCTCCCGAACCGAAACCTGCTTCTGGCAACGCCGTCATCCACGAA
>WOZM01000124.1 GCA_011620265.1 Paracoccaceae bacterium | reverse complement strand
CGGCGCTCTGCGGGCGTCATCTGGTCGGGCGGGAGCGGATTGGGGCGTTTCATGCAGCCGACCGCTCCGCACGGCCAAGAACGGCAGCGGTGATCGCGCCGCGGTTCCAACGGAAGTTCAGGTGGCAGTTGGCGGCGTATTTCGACAGGCTGAAATCCAGCCCGTTGGCCTCGTGCCCCGCGCGCTGCAGCAGGTCCATCTGTTTCATCGTCGCCGGGTCGTTCAGCCAGCGACGGCTCTTGATCGAGGCGGTCCCCGTCTCGGTGGCGCGCAGGAAATCGTCTGCGGCGGCGAGCGCCTGCACTCGGGTGCCGATGGCGAGCGGCCGGATCGCCCTGCCTTTCGGCTGTCCGAGCGCGTGCCAGAGCGCGCCGTCATGGAACACCCCGGCCCAGCCATTGAACCCGCTCGCCATCATCGCCTGGCCGTCGCCATGCAGATCGCACCAGGCGAACGGGGACCGCTCCAGCAGGTCGATCTCCATCATGTCGAAGGCGGTCAGCAGTCGGGCCTCTGCTCGTTCCCGCGTGAAGACGTGACCGCAGAAATCACAGACCGATGCTCCAAGCGGCAATTCGGCCTCACAGGTCGGGCACAGTTTCCACGGTGCCTGGCCGGGCTCAGGATCGTCCTCGTCGAGGGTGATCTCCTGTTCGAGCGACCCGTGCCGGAGCGCCGCGCCCGCGAAGTCGAGCACGATGCAGTCGGTTTTCACGATGCCTGGGAAACGCGCGGGATCGACCCGCCGCAGGCCGCGACCGATTGCCTGGATGAAGGTGCCCTTGTGCAGCATGGGGCGCAGGATGCCGATGCAGCCGACGGGCTGGCTGTCGAAACCCTCGGTCAGGACCATGCAGTTCGTCAGCACCTGCACCTCGCCCCGGTCGAACCGGGCGATGAGGTCGACGCGCGTCCGCGATGGCATCTCGCCCGAGATCGTCTCGGCCGTGACGCCGGCCGTGCGGAATGCCTCGGCAACCGCATCGGCATGGTCGACCGTCGCACAGAAGAAGATGGTGCGCCGGTCCGCTGCCTTCGCCTGCCAGTGTTCGACGACGGCCTCGTTCAGCACCGAGCGGTTCAGCACCTTGTCTGCCGCGCGCATGTCGAAATCGCCCGCGGTGGCGCCCAGCCCGGCCAGTTCGTCCTCGACGCCGAGATCGATGGTGTAGGTGCGCGGTGGCACCAGGAGACCGCGACCGATCAGCGTGCCGATCTTCAGATGATAGCCGACATTGCTGAAGGTGCGGCGCAGGCTGCGGCCATCGCCGCGACCCGGCGTGGCCGAGAGCCCGAGCAGCTTGATCTCCGGATTGAGCGCCCGGGCCTCATCGATGATGGACTGATAGCTTTGCGCCGCGGAGCGGTGGCATTCGTCGATGACGAGATGCGAGACCGGTGCCATCCGCTCGCGCCGGTTGGCGCGCGCCAGGGTCTGGACGCTTCCGAAGACGATGCGGCCGTCCCAGTCGTCCTGCTCGGCCTTGACCACCGAGGTCGGCATTCCGGTGACAGTGCCGATGGCGCTGCGGTTCTGATCGATCAACTCGTCGGTGTGCTGCAGCACCAGAACGCGGTCGTGTTTGCGTTGCTCCAGTTCCTCGCCGATGTAGAAACCGGCGATGGCCGTCTTTCCCGCCCCGGTGGGCAGCACCAGCATGGTGTTGCCATGTGCGGCGGTGCGGTCGCGGGCGGCATCGACCGCCGCCTTCTGATAGTCGCGCGGAATCATGGCCGTCTCCCTCAGCGTGCCCAGAAGGGCGCGGAGCCGGAGGACGGCGCGCCCGACTGACCCATGCCGTTCTCCGCAAGCTGCGGGCCCGAGGCGGTGAACTGACCCTGCTGCGGTGGCTGGGGTACGCTGCCCATCACCCGAGCGTATTCGGCATGGTCGGCGCCGAGCGCGGCCTTGATGACGTTGCGCCCGGTGTCGTCCGGCTTATCCTTGTCGCGCTCAATGCCGATGCGCGCCACGAACTCCAGCCCGCTCAACTCGCCGAGGCTGCGGATCATCCGCGCTGCCCGGGCGGCGTTCGACTGATCATCGGCACGCACGCCGCGGGCGGATTCGAGGATGCCGCGGATCATGGCGCGCCCGCGGTTGCCGTAGGTGTCGTCGCCGGGACCGCCCGCAGCTTTTCCGCGAAAGCCGATGCGCGTGTAGATGCGACGCCGCGCGAAAGGCCCCTCCATCACGACTGCCTCGGTGTTGAGGTAGAGGGCCGGGCTCGTCTTGCTCTGGGTGAGCCAGCCTTCGGGGCCCGCGCCGCCAGGGCGGACGGTGAGGCAGACCTTGACCAGGGTGTTGGCCGGGATGAGGTCGAAGGCGGCGTCCTGCGTGTCCGCGCCGTTGAAATCCATGTCGCTCGCCATTGTCATGCTCCTTTCGTCGTCGGGGGATTGGGTGCGGTGGCGGCCGCGGGCAGATCGAAGTTCAGGCGGGCAGCGCCATCGGGGCGCGGACCACGGATCTTCGCCATGAGCCGCCCGAGATGGGCGGGCTCGATCATCGACAACCGGCCGCTGCGGTCCTTCGCAGGCAGGCCGAAATCGTTGATGGTGGTGCAGATGAATGCCCTGAACGGGTCACCCTTCTCGGGGCGCAGTTCGGTCAGGGTCACGACTTCGTCGACGATGCCGGGCAATTCGAGGCCGGTCTTCGATCCCTCGATCTGCATCGAGAAGAAAGGCTTGCCGAAGTCGTCGAGCTTGCGGTCGAGAAGACCGACCAGCCAAATGTTCTTGGCGGGCGTGTGCTGCAGATGCGTGAGCCAGCCGATCATCTCCTGGCCGAGCAACCCGTAGGTCGCGCGGAGATCCGGCTTGCCGGTGCGGTCGGACTGGGCCTGGGATTGGCCCTTGCACCACTGAAGGCAGATGCGGGAGGCGACGGAAATGCTGTCGACGAAGACCGTGTCGTACTTATCGAGCTGGCTGGCGGGACCGAAGGCCGCGGAGACCCGCGCGAAGTGCCCGGGCCCATAGGACTGGTCGTCCCGCATGGCCGGGTTGGCGCCGCCGATCCAGGCGGCGAGATCGCGGGCGACCTCCCAGTCGCGGATGCGGATCTCGTCGCCGGGCCAGCCCTGAACGGCCAACTCGCCCGCCTCGAGGTTCAGGAAAAGCGTTCGCTGCGGATCGAGGGTCAGCAGCTGCGTGGTCTTGCCGATGCCAGAGGTGCCCGTGAGCACCCCCTTGATGCCGCGCGCCTCGCGCAGGCGTTCGTCGGCCGTGATGATGCGGAGCGGCCCGCCGCCGAAGGGGGCGCTCACTTGCCGCCCTCCAGATCCCGCACAGCGGCCGAAATGGCGATGTCCGCGCCACAGGCGCCCTGGCGGCGCGCCATCTTCAACACGTCGCCAAGCGCACTCGTGAGCCGGTAGAGCTCGGACTGCTGCCGCGCCAGGGCGACAAGCGCGAACTCGATGTCGTCCACAGTGGCGCGCTCGATCGGCACCGCGCGGTTCGGCCTCTCAGACAGGGCCGGAACGTTGATCGTGTCGGGGATCGCCTCCATCCAGCTCGACTGGCGCAGGCGTTTCAGGGGGGAAGTCGTGAACATGGTGATGCTCCGTGGTTTCGTCGGTTGGTGTCCAGGGATCGTCGGGAAGACTGCTGCCGGGCCTGACGCCGCCCTGGAGCTTGCGGTCGGAGTGTTTCCCCGCGTGGGGGTGTTGCATTCCTCCGAGGGCCCGGCATGAAACTTGGTGGAACCGGGTCATCGCCGGTCCTGTTGTCACCTACCGGCGGGCCTCCGATACTGTCGGGGCGGCGCCGAGATATGCCGCGAGATCAAGCGCCTCGGCGGCCTTCCGGATCGTGCCGAGCCGGGCGTAGACAGTGCTGCGATTGATCCCGAGGGCCTCGGCTGCCTCCGTCGGCGACATGTCGATCAGCGCCAGCGCGACATCCCTGCAGGTCGGTGTCAGACCCGCGAGAAGGCGCCGGACATCGCGGACCAGCCCGAACGCCTCGTCCGGTGCGCGCGCGACGACGGCGTGCAGCGCCACACTGTCAGGCAGGGTTTCCGCGAGCGGCAGCATCTCGTCATCGCCGCGACCCTCGGACGGAGTCTCGAAGTCGACCCACGCCCGCTCAGCCCGCAGGCGTTCGGTCGGCGCAGCCAGCGTGGCGATGCGGTTCGCCAGAACGCGATCGGCAAACGTGTCGTACTGACCGCGGGAGGGGTCGAACCTGTCGTCGCGGCGATAGAGGTGCAGACGCAGGTCCTGCTTGATGTCCTCGGCGTCCATGCCGGGGACCGAACCTGATCGAGCAAGTCGTTCGGCCCGGATGATGATGTTGCGGGAGACGCGCGAGCGCGCGTCGCAAATGGGGTGGAAACGCTCCATGAAGTTTCGCCTTCGTCCAGGTGGACGGGCTCGCGGCCCGAGTGACCGGGACCGGCGAAAATTCGGGGAGCGGGTTCGAAATCAGGGCGCAAGGCGTACGAAAAACCCCACGAAACCGATTGGTTTCATGGGGTTGGTTACGGCGAAAAAAGTTTCGGTAGGTTCAGTCGTTGCCGGCGAAATTTCGGTCGCGCTGGTCGCCTCTGCCCTGTCTCAGGGCGCTCGCATCGACAAGGAACTTGGCTTCGTAGCAGTCGTCGCGGACCGAGAACGGGTCCTCGTCGATCCCGAAATTCGCCTTCAGGGCGGCGGCCAGAAGCTGGCGCTGACGTTCGTAGCCGCGCTCGAACTGCGCGAGGATTCGGAGCAAGCCGCTCGCCGGTTGTTGCCCCTTTATGGTGCGGACCGGAAAGGACCGTGGCAGGGCTCCGCCTAGCGCACAGCAGGTGAGCAGAAGTCGCCACTGGCGGGTGGGCTTTCGGTTACGTTCGTCGCGCATGCCGAGTTGATCGGGCTCGAAGCGCGCAGGCGGTTGTCCGCGAAAACTGACGTTCAGCACAGCTTCCTCTCGGAAGGTGAATCGCAGATCCCCCCAACGGGCACCCGCTGGCAGGACCATGACGGGGCCCGCTGTAGCCTCGCTCGGACCGGCCAGTTGGGCGATCTCGGGTGCGAACAACTCGGCGAGCGGCATGCTGGCGGCAAAAGCTTTGCGGGGCGCTGTGGCGAACCCAAGACACTCTGCGAGCGTCAGTACGCGCCCGCGCCGGGCCGCGAGGAAAGCAGCGACATTAGACTCGACCGCCATGAGCGACGTCACGAGCAAGACGAAGGGAAGATTACGACGGCCGAGTTCGAGGACATCCACTTGTCCGAGCGGGGTGCGCGGACTCGCAAGCGATGCGAATACAGGGAATGAGCGCCCAGCGGCGATTGCATGATCGCCAACATTGAAGATGTGGGAACCCAGCTGAAGCCCGTCCGAAGGCACGAGGTCGAGCGCTGCAGCGATGTCTGCGAAGAGCTTGCGGTGATCCAGTTCGCGGATTCTGATGTCCTCTTGCGTCAGATCTAGCGCATCACAGAGGCGCCCTGGATCGCCGCAGACAGCGCGTACCAAGGCTCCCTTGTGCCGCACTACGTGGCGTGGACAATTCTCACCGCCAGGCCAAGGGCAGTCGATCCGTTCTGCGTATCTCGACGTCTCCGGCAGATAGCGCTTGGCATTGGTCCAGCAGGCCGCCAGATCCGCACACCAATCGCGGGTGTCACTTGCATGGCCTGGAATGCGTTCAATCGTCTTCCAGAACGCCAACGTCATCGTCATCGCCTTCGGGATTTGGCCGGCAGAATTTCTGATCCTTGAGCCAGCGGTCGATAAGGTCACTGTCTGCATCGCGGTCATAACGCGCGAGGCTCGGCGGCAGAATTGCGACAGTGCGTTCCTTTCCGTCACCGTCGAACCGGAACTTGAAAACGGCGCGGTCGATTGATCCACCCGACAGGCGACGTTTCCAATCATCTTCCCACGCGAGAAAGAGATCGGTCGCCTTGCGTACTTCCTTCTCCTTGGCCTTGCCGCCCCAGAAGCGTTCGATTTCAATCAGGCGAACGCTGACGATCTCTGGCACGGTGTCATTTTCCAGCGCTTCCTTCCCCTTTTCCAGAAGGGGGGCGAGCGTGAACCTGTTCGAACGATCAAAGTATTTCTCATCACTGAAAAGCACCGCTCCGAGTGTTTGTAGGTATAGTTCGATTTCACCTTTGGTCCCGGCGTTAACCGCGAGCTCGTCGGTTTCGCCATCGTAGATGATGACGTCGTGCTTCTGAGGCCTGTAATACGCGATGCCTGAGGCGCCATCGTCCTCGTGGCGTCCCTCCCGCCGCATCGGTTCTCCATGACGAACAAGAAACCAGGTCTTGGCTCCCCGCGGAAATGCAAAAATCCGGCTACCCTTCCCGCGACGCTTGCGGTCAAACCAAACGTCCATGTTCTCTTGTATGATAGCCGTCTGAGCAGGAGTAAGATCAGGAGCAGGGCCTCCCTTGCCGACCCGCCCCGCAAAATAGATGAAGCGTGAGCGATTGAACGCAACAACTTCAGCATGTTGCCTACGAAGCAGTTCAGGATTCTGTAGCCAGATTTGGAGTGCGATGTCGGCATCCGAGGGCTCTTCACCTGCCTCGATCGAAAGACCTGCTCTTGCCGCTGCGTCGATCAGTTCTTCCG
>WOZM01000265.1 GCA_011620265.1 Paracoccaceae bacterium | reverse complement strand
GCGCCTGTTCGACCTGCCATGTCTATGTCGATCCGGCCTGGGTCGAGAAGCTCCCGAAGCGCGACGCGATGGAAGAGGACATGCTCGACTTCGCCTACGAGCCCGATCCGGTCCGCTCGCGGCTGACCTGCCAGATCAAGGTGAGCGAGGCGCTCGACGGGCTGAAGGTCTTCATGCCCGAAAAGCAGATCTGATGCCCAAGGGGGCGCGGCGTCCGCTGTCGCGCCCGCGGCGGCGGCCGGCCCGCCGCGCCTCCCTCCCGGTCGCCCTGTTTCTGGCCGCGACCGGCCTGGCCTTCCCCTCCGTGGCGGGCGGCATCGTCGCGGCGGAGTATGGCGACCCCACCGGCCGCTACCCGCACGGCGCCCTTGGCGACCGCGTCGAACATGCCGGCCTTTCCGTCCGGCTCGCCGACGGGCGGCGCCTCGCGGTTCGCTTTCCCGACACGCTGGTCTTCGAGGATACCGCGCCGCGGCTCGCCGATCTCGACGGCGATGGCGGGACCGAGGTCATCGTGGTCGAAAGCCACGAGCGGCAGGGCGCCCGCCTCGCGGTCTGGGGCCTCGTCGACGGCGGGCTCGCCCGCCGCGCCGCAACCCCCTTCATCGGCCGGCGCTTCCGCTGGCTCGGCCCCGCCGGCGCGGCCGATCTCGACGGCGACGGCCGCATCGAGATTGCCTATGTGGAGGCCCCGCATCTCGGCAAGACCCTCAGGATCGTCCGCCTCGACGGCAACCGCCTCGTCCCCGTCGCCGAAGCCAGGGGTCTCACCAATCACCGCCTCGGCGATCCCTTCATCCAGGGCCGCATCGCCACCTGCGATGGCCGCCCGACGATCCTGACCGCCAATGCCGACTGGACAAGGATTCTCGGCGCCACCCTCGCCGACGACCGCCTGTCGATCCGCGATGTCGGCCCCTATCGGTCCCCCCGGAGCTTCGACCGCCCGCCCGGCTGCGACTGACCGCGCCATCTTCTACTGTTGAAAAATACCTCGGGGGGTCCGGGGGGCAGCGCCCCCCGGCGGATCGGATCGCGTCAGCGATCCGAAACCGTCAGAGCGCCCGCCAGCCGATATCGCGCCGGCAGAACCCGCCGGGCCAGTCGATCGCATCCACCATCCCGTAGGCCCGGTCCCGCGCCTCGGCGAGCGTTGCGCCCCGCGCGGTGACGTTCAGCACCCGCCCGCCGGACGCGATGACCGTGCCGTCGCGCTTGGCCGTGCCGGCGTGGAACACCATGTGGCTCGAATCCTCCGGCAACTCCTCGAGCCCGCGGATCTGCGACCCCTTCGCATAGGCGCCGGGATAGCCCGCCGCCGCCATCACCACGGTCAGCGCGTGATCCTCGGCCCAGTTCGCCCGCACCGCGCCGAGCCGCCCCTCGGCACAGGCCTGGATGAGATCCAAGGCCTGCGCGCCGAGCCGCAGCATCAGCACCTGGCATTCGGGATCGCCGAAGCGCACGTTGTATTCGACCAGCCGCGCACGGCCCCCCTCGATCATCAGCCCGACATAGAGCACGCCCTGGAACGGCGTCCCGCGCCGCGCCATCTCGGCCACCGTCGGCCGGACGATCTCCTCCATCGTCCGGGCAAGGATCGCGTCGGAGAGGACCGGCGCCGGCGAATAGGCGCCCATGCCGCCGGTATTCGGCCCGGTATCGCCGTCGCCCACGCGCTTGTGGTCCTGCGCGGTACCGACCGGCAGCACCTCCGTCCCGTCACAGAGAACGAAGAGCGAGGCCTCCTCCCCGGTCATGAATTCCTCGATCACCACCTCGGCACCCGCCGCGCCGAATTCGCCGCCGAACATGTCGGCTACGGCGTCCAGCGCCTCCTCGACACGCATCGCCACGACGACGCCCTTGCCGGCGGCAAGCCCGTCGGCCTTCACCACGATCGGCGCGCCCCGGGCGCGGATGTAGGCCTCCGCCTCCGCCCGGTCCGTGAACCGCGCATAGCCCGCGGTCGGCGCGCCGCAGGCGTCGCAGATCTCCTTGGTGAAGGCCTTCGACGCCTCGAGCCGCGCCGCCGCCGCCGAGGGACCGAAGGTCAGGATCCCCGCCGCGCGCAAGCTGTCCGCCACCCCGGCGGCCAGCGGCGCCTCGGGACCGACGATGACGAAATCGACGGCATTCTCCTCGGCAAAGCCGACCACCGCCGCGCCGTCCATGATGTCGAGATCGGCGCATTCGGCCAGCATCGCGATCCCGGCATTGCCCGGCGCCACGAACAGCCGGTCGCATTTGGGGTTCTGCTTGACCGCCCAGGCCAGCGCATGTTCGCGGCCGCCGCCGCCCAGGATGAGGATATTCATTGCCGCCCCGCTTGGCCTCGTCTCCCGCGCGTTCTAAGGTCGGGGACGAACGGATACAAGGCGAGCCATGGACATCTTCGAAGACCCGGGCCCCGGTGCCAATGCCCATGAATTCACCGTCTCGGAAATCTCCGGCGCGGTGAAGCGGGTGATCGAGGGCGAGTTCGGCCATGTCCGGGTCCGGGGCGAGATCGGCCGGGTCTCGCGCCCCGCCTCGGGGCACATCTATTTCGACCTCAAGGACGACCGCTCCGTCATCGCCGCGGTCAGCTGGAAGGGCCAGGCCGCGAAGCTCTCGGTCCGCCCCGAAGAGGGGATGGAGGTGATCGCCACCGGCCGGCTCACCACCTTCCCCGGACAGTCGAAATACCAGCTCATCGTCGAGGACATCGCCCCCGCCGGCATGGGCGCCCTGATGCTGATGCTGGAAAAGCGTCGCGCGGCGCTCGCCGCCGAAGGCCTCTTCGCCGAGGCGCGCAAACAGGCGCTCCCCTACCTGCCCGAGGTGATCGGGGTCGTCACCTCGCCCTCGGGGGCCGTCATCCGCGACATCCTCCACCGCTTGCGCGACCGCTTCCCCCGCCAGGTGCTGATCTGGCCGGTCGCGGTCCAGGGCGAGAAATGCGCCCCCGAGGTCGCCGCCGCGATCCGCGGCTTCAACGCCTTGCCGGAGGCCGGCCCGATCCCGCGCCCCGACCTCCTGATCGTCGCGCGCGGCGGCGGATCGCTCGAGGACCTCTGGGGCTTCAACGAGGAAATCGTCGTCCGCGCCGCCGCGACAAGCGCCATCCCGCTGATCTCCGCGGTGGGGCACGAGACCGATACGACCCTCATCGACCACGCCGCCGACCGCCGCGCGCCGACCCCGACGGCGGCGGCCGAAATGGCGGTCCCGGTCCGCATCGACCTTCTCGCCTGGACCGGCGAGCAGGGCGCCCGGCTCTCCCGCGCCGTGGCACAGCGGACCGACACGCGGCGCCAGCGCCTGAGCGATCTCGCCCGTGCCCTCGGCCGGCCCGAAACCCTGCTCGACCCCGCCCGCCAGCGCTACGACCTCTGGTCCGACCGGCTCGGCCCCGCGCTCCACGCCGCCGCGACCCGCAAGCGCGCGGGCTTCAATACCGTGGCGGGGCGGCTCCATCCCGGACTTCTCACCGGCTTCATCGCCCGCGAACGGCGGTTCCTGACCGACCGCTCCGCCCGCCTCGCGCCCGCCGTCGCGCGCCTCGCCCGGGATGCCGGGCGCGACAATGCCCGCCGCCGCACCGATCTCGACCGGATCGCCACCCGCCTCGCCGCCGCCCAGGCGGCGCGCCTCGCCACGCTCGCCGACCGCCTCGCGGGCCTCGACCGCACCCGACAGACGCTCGGCTATACCGAGACGCTGAAACGCGGCTACGCTGTCGTCCGCGCCGACGGCGCCGTCGTCACCACGAAGGCCGCGGCCGAATCCGCCGCCGCGCTCGAAATCGAGTTCCACGACGGCCGCGTTGCGGTCCTGCCCGGCGCCGGCGCGAAACCGAAGCGCCCGAAATCCGATCCGCCACCCGATCAGGGCCGCCTCTTCTAGACCCGGGCCTTCTTCTGTTCACAAATACCTTGGGGGTCCGGGGGCAAGGCCCCCGGCGGGTCGGATCGCGCCAGCGATCCGAAACCGTCAGACCCCGACATTCGGCCCGAGACAGGCCATCGGCTCCGGGCTTTCCTCGACCGCGATCAGCGGCAGGCCGAACGGATCGCCGCGAAACCGCGCCAGAAGCCCGTCGTCGGACTGAAAGAAGCTCCAGCATTGCGGCTCGGCATTGTCCTCGTAGACAAAGCAGATGAAGCCGCTGTCCTCGTACCACTCGCCCTTGCGGCAATCGTCGCCGAGAAAGGCCCAGATCACCTTCCGCCCGGGCAGATACTGCTCGACCCCGTAGGCGAGCCCGCCGGAATTGTAGTAGAGCGTCCGCCCCACCGTCGCCGCCTCGAACTCCGCCGCACTCATCGGCTGGCCCGGCTCCGCGGCCGGGGCGGGAAGGCCCATGAGAAGGCTCAGAACGACGGCGAGAACACGCATCACGGACTCCTCGGATCGCGGGGATCGCCGGGCCAGCATGCCAGAGCCGCCGGCCCGCTGCCAGTCCTTGGCGGAGATTTCCACTCAGCTCCCGGCCCGGACCCGGGCAAGGCGGCGGTCCATCACCCGGTGCCAGAGATGCGGGACGAGCGCGATCGTCGCCATCGCCGGCAGCGAATAGGGCAGGATCGGTGCGCGCCCCCCCGGCGACAGGCGAAGCTCGGTATAGGGCCGCGCGGGATGGGCATGGTGATCGGCATGGCGCGGCGCGTTCAGCATCATCAGCCCCGACAGGGCATGCGGCGCGTCCCAGCTGTGCTGCACGCTTGCGGGTTCGAGCGTCCCCGACGGGAGTTTCCGCCGCAGCAGCCCGTAATGCTGGACATAGTCCGACAGGAGCAGCTGCACCTGGGCATGGGCGCAAAGCAGCAGATAGGCCAGAAGCCCGTCGAACCCGAACAGCGTCAGCATCAGCCCGGCAAAGCCGAGCCCGCCGGCGATATAGATCGTGTAGGGATTGAGGTCGCGCAACCCGCCCGCCTCGCGCTTTTCGCGCAGGTGCTCCTCCATCTCGTAGCCCGCGACGAAGGCACCGGGCCAGGCGCGGGCGGCGAAGAGGTAGAAATTCTCGCCCTCGGCGGCGGTGTTCGGGTCGTCCGTCGTCGCCACGAAGCGGTGATGGACCAGCCGGTGGGCCGAGGTGTGATGACCGAAGAGGAGCGAGATATAGACCCACATGCCGAGCCGGAAGAGCCGTTTGTCCGAGCGGTGGATCAACTCGTGCGCGTTCGAATTCGACACCTGCCCGAACCAGAGCCCGAAGGCGAGGAAGGTCGCGACCCAGCCGAAGAAGCCAAGCCCCGCCGCGCCCGATAACGCCCGGACCGCGACGCCGAGAAGCCCGAAATGCACGACGGCGAGCAGCACCGACAGCCGGTCGGCCATGTCGGTCACCAGCGGCGCCGGCCCCTCCAGCCCGCGCCGCTTGCCGATCTCGTCGATCGCGAAGAGAACACCGGTCATCCAGAGCAGGGCGAGAAGGCTGAAGACCCCGCCGAACCCGCCGGCAAGCAGCAACAGCGGCACCGGCAGGAGCGTCGCCAGAAGGAAGGGCCGCAACGGCCGCCAGCGCGCCCGGCCTTCGGCAAGCCTCTCCTTCAGACCCGGGCCGGGGGCGGCATCGGGCATCGGGGGGGCGCCGGTCTCGGGCGCGTCCGCCGTCGCCTCGGTCGCATCGACGATGGCCGCGATGTCGGGGTCGCGCTCCGCGCTGGCCGCGGCGGACGGACGACGGGGCCGGACGGTGCGATCCGCCTCGGCCTCGGGTGCCGCCTCTTGCGGCACCACGCGCAGATGCGGCGGCTGTTTCGCCGGAGCGTCGGGCGTCGGCGCCGGCTCGGGCGCCCGGCCGCCGCCCTCGAGGGCCGAGATCACCACGCGCAGGGCCGCCGCGTCGTCCGTGTGCTCACTCTTGCTCACCGCATACAACTCCCGCTTCGTCCCGTCAGGGGGGCTGGAGGGCAGATTAGGGGATATTCAAGGCAAAATCTTGGCAAAGCCGCATTCGGGCCCGGGATCTCTGCCGCGACGTCACCGGGCGCACGGATTGACCGCGCGCCCGGCCCGATCGTTGCCGGCCTTGCGCTCGGCGCCCTGGGCGATTTCTTCCTTTCGCGACCGGGAACGCGGGCCTTCCTGGCCGGAATGGGCGGCTTCGCCGCCGGCCACCTCGCCTGTGTGGCGGAGGTCTCCACGCCCGGGACCCTGCCGCCGGTCGCGGCGATGCTGGCGCTCCTCCTCCCCGCGCTCTCGACCGGGATCTGGCTCGCCCCCGCGCTCCGGGCCGCCTGTCGGCGCGGGCAGGCGTTGATCCTCGCGGAGATGGTGCCGGGGCGGGGCCTCTGACCCTTCCATCGCCGCCGCGAAACGACTAGGTGATGGGCAGGGTCAATCAGCCGGGACCGCCAATGTCGTTCTTCAAGAAACTCAAGGACAAGCTCTTCAAATCCTCCTCGAAGCTCGAGGAGGGGCTGGAAGCGATCGTCGCCGAGGGCGCGGTGGAGGACGCTCTGCCCGAGGCGATCGCGCAAGGAACCGGACAGCAACCCGAACCGGAGCCGCTGCCGATCCCCGCGCCCGAACCGCTGCCGGAAC
>WOZM01000217.1 GCA_011620265.1 Paracoccaceae bacterium | reverse complement strand
GCGGCATTGGGTAATCGCTTGACGCCCGTCGCGCAAGCCTGCTGCGGCGCGGCACAGGAAGTCCTTTCCCGGCCGGGGCGGGGCCGCTAGAGCTTGGCGGAGCGTCCCGAAACCGGTTGGCGCGGGATCGGCAGGGGCGGAGCGGAGGCGCGTCGGGGCATGATGAGGCGGGCAGCACCGGCGCCGGGCGGACAGGGACCGGTGACGCCGTGACCGCCGGACCGGAATTCTGGGTCGCCGCCATCGCCGCGGCGGTCTTCGTCGGACTGTCGAAGGGCGGGCTGCCGGTCGTCGGCATGCTCGGCGTGCCGGTTCTGGCGCTCGCGATCTCGCCGGTCGCGGCGGCGGGGCTCTTGCTGCCGGTCTATGTCGCCTCCGACATCGTCGGGCTCTATGCCTACCGGCGGGCCTATGACAAACGGGTTCTGGCGATCCTCGCGCCGGCGGCGGTGATCGGCATCGGGCTTGGCTGGCTGACGGCGGCCGTGGTGCCGGAGCGGCTGGTGACCGGAATAATCGGGGCGATCGGCGTGGCCTTCGCGCTGACGCTGCTGTTGCGGTCGCGCCCGGAGGCGGCGGCGGGCCGGGCGCGGGTGGGGCCGGGGCTCTTCTGGGGGGCGATCACCGGATATACGAGCTTCGTCAGCCATGCCGGCGCGCCGCCCTATCAGGTCTATGTGCTGCCGCTCAGGCTGGAAAAGTCCGTCTATGCCGGGACGACGACGGTGCTCTTCGCCTTCGTGAATGCGGTCAAGCTCGTGCCCTACTGGGCGCTCGGGCAGCTTTCGGCGTCGAACCTGGAGGCCGCGGCGGTCCTGAGCGTTCCGGCGATTCTCGCGGTTCTCGCCGGGGTGTGGCTGGTGCGGGTGCTGCCCGAGGCGCTCTTCTTCCGGCTGGTGACCTGGGCGCTTCTGCTGGTGTCCGCCCGTCACCTTTGGGAGGCGGCGACGGGCGGATAGCGCGGGGGGGGGGCGCGGGATGCCCGCGCGCCTCTCTCAGGCGCCCTTGCCGGTGGCCGGAAGCTCCTCCGCCAGGATCTCGAAGTTCTCGCCCGAGGCGACGAGGCAGGTCAGGCCGCTGGCCATCGTCACGGTGATCGTCCAGGTGCCGGTCTCGTCCGAGGCGAAGAGCTCCATCACCGCATTGTTGGCGGCAAGGCCGATCCCGTGGCGGCTTTCGCCGTAGCGGGAGGCGAGCTGCTCGATCACGGCGTCGCGCGCCGCGCACTGGGGCGGCGTTTCGGCGAAGGCGTGGTGGGTGGCGAGAATCAGCCCGCCAAATCCGAGCGACAATGCGAAAAGCTGGTGTTTCATGGTCAGGATCCCTGCAAAGGCGGATAGGGGCAATGCTGCGCTTCGATCCGCAAGAACCGGTTAACCGGGGGTGCGCGCCGGTGCGCCGGCCTCCGAAGGGGATGTTTCGGGCAAGGCGAAACGGCTGCGGGCGGGTTTTTCTGCAATGCGGCATTTTGGGCTTGCCGAATGTGCCGAGTGTGTGGTCTTTGACGCAACTATGTTGCGAGGAGACTCTCATGCCGGCCGCTGACGACCGCCCGCGCCCCTACCGTTCGGTGCTCTACATCCCAGCCTCGAAGGAGCGGGCGCTGGAGAAGGCGCAAGGACTCGACTGCGACGCGATCATCTTCGATCTCGAGGATGCCGTCGCGGCGGAGGAGAAGACCGCCGCCCGGGCGCTTCTGGCGCGGGTCCTCGCCGGGGCCGATTTCGGCGACCGGGCGCGGATCGTCCGGGTCAACGGGCTCGATACCCCATGGGGGCGCGAGGATGTGGTGGCTTTCGCGAAGGCGATCGGCGCAGGGGCGCAAGTCGATGCGATCCTTGTCCCCAAGGTCTCCTCTCCGGCCGATCTCGACGCGGTGGCGGCCCTCGTCCCCGGCGTTCCGCTCTGGGCGATGATGGAGACGGCGGCGGGGATGCTGAACGCGGCCGCCATCGCCGCGCATCCCCGGCTCGGCGGCATGGTCATGGGCACCAACGACCTGGCCAAGGAACTCGGCAGCCGGTTCCGGGCGGACCGGTTGCCGATGCAGGCGGGGCTCGGCCTTTGCCTGCTGGCGGCGAAGGCCCATGGCAGGATCATCGTCGACGGCGTCTACAACGCCTTCAGGGATGAGGACGGGCTCCGCGTCGAATGCGCGCAGGGCCGCGACATGGGCTTCGACGGCAAGACCCTGATCCATCCGGCCCAGCTTCATACCGCCAACGAGGCCTTCGCGCCCTCGGAGGCCGAGATCGACCTCGCCCGCCGCCAGATCGCCGCCTTCGAGGCGGCCGAGGCGGCAGGCCAGGGCGTCGCCGTCGTCGACGGAAAGATCGTCGAGAATCTGCATGTCGCGACCGCGCGGCAGGTGCTTGCCCGCGCCGAGGCTATTGCGGCGCGCGCGAAATAGCGAAACTGTGGCGCGTCTTCGGAACGCGGGAGGTTCGATATGCAGGTGATGATCCTTGGACTGGTGCTTTGGGTGGCAGCGCATCTTTTCAAACGGGTGCTGCCGGGGCTGCGCGCCCGGCTGGGCGAACTGCCCGGCAAGATGATTGTCACGGTCCTGTCGCTCGCCGCGATCGTGCTGATGGTGATCGGCTACCGCCGGGCCGAGATCGAGCCGGTCTATACGCCGATGGCCGGGATGGGGCACCTTACCGACCTTCTGATGCTGGTCGCGGTCTTTCTGCTGGGTGTCCCGCATACCAAGGGTCTGGTGAAGGCGCGGCTCCGCCATCCGATGCTGCTGAGTGTCATCCTCTGGGCGGTGGCGCATCTGCTGGTCAACGGTGATCTGGCCTCCATCGTGCTTTTCGGCGGGCTCGGCGGCTGGGCCGTCGTCTCGATCCTGCTCATCAACGCGCAGGAAAGCTGGGTGCCGCCGGCGCCCGGAGGGTTGCGCAGCGACGCGATCGGGGTGGCCATTGCCCTTGTCCTCTACGGGCTGATCGCGGGCGTCCATATCTGGCTCGGCCACAACCCGTTTCTGGGGACGTACGGATAGCGCCGGCGTCCGGCTTTGACACTGAAGGGAATGGGATGAAGACCAATCCGGGGCGTTTCTTTGAGGATTACCGCTTGGGCGAGGTCATTGCCCATGCCGTGCCGCGCACTCTCTCGGGCGGCGAGCGGGCGCTTTATCATGCGCTTTATCCGGGCCGACATGCGCTTTATTCCTCGGACGAATTCGCCCGCGCTTGCGGCCTTCCGGTGGCACCGATGGACGATCTCATCGCCTTCCACACCGTCTTCGGCAAGACGGTGCCGGATATCTCGCTGAATGCGATTGCCAATCTCGGCTATGCCGAGGGGCGCTGGCGGCAGCCGGTCTTTCCCGGCGACACCTTGCGGTCGGAAAGCGAAGTCATCGGGCTGAAAGAGAATTCGAACGGCAAGTCCGGCGTCGTCTGGGTCCGCACAAGGGGGCTGAACCAGCGCGGTGAACTGGTGCTCGACTATGTCCGCTGGGTGATGGTGCGAAAGCGCGACCTCGCCGCGCCGTCGCCCGAGACGGTGGTGCCGGATCTGGCCGAAGCGGTCGCCGCCGCCGACCTGATCGTGCCGGAGGGGCTCGATTTCACGCGCTACGACGCGACGCTCGCCGGCGAGCCGCATCGCTGGGGCGACTACGCGGCGGGCGAGAAGATCGACCATGTCGACGGCGTGACCGTCGAGGAGGCCGAGCACATGCTGGCGACGAGGCTCTGGCAGAACACCGCCAAGGTGCATTTCGACGCCACCAACCGCGAGGACGGGCGGCGGCTGATCTATGGCGGGCATGTAATCTCGCTCGCGCGGGCGCTCAGCTTCAACGGGCTCGCGAACGCGCAGATGATCGTGGCGCTGAACGCCGGCGCCCATGCCAATCCGTGCTTCTCGGGCGATACGGTGCGGGCCTGGTCGGAAGTGCTCGACAAGGCCGGGACGGGCGCTCCGGGTGTCGGCGCGATCCGGCTGAGGCTCGTCGCGGTGAAGCACGGCGCCGAGGCCTTCGCGTTGAAGGGCGCGGACGGAAAGTACCGGCCCGAGGTTTTGCTCGACCTCGACTACTGGGCGTTGATGCCCTTGTGATCGCGCGGCGGGGCCGGGAGGCGCTAGTCTTCGCCCCATGCGTGGGATCGCCGCCGCATTCCTCATGTCCGCGCTCGCCGCTCCGGCGACGGGGTGCGAGCTTGCGCTTCTATTCGCGGTCGATGTGTCGGGCTCGGTCGACCGGCGCGAATACGAGGTGCAGATGCAGGGACTGGCCGAGGGCTTGCGCGACGGGGTCGTGGCCGAGGCGCTGGTGCGGGGCGAGGCGGTGCTGGCGCTGATGCAGTGGACCGGATCGTCGCGGCAGGAGCTCTCGGTGCCCTGGACCCGGATCGGAAGCGACGCCGACCTCGAGGCTTTCGCCGCCCGGATCGAGACCCTGCCGAGGGTCTGGACCGAGTATTCCACCGCCATCGGCCAGGCGATGACCTTCGGCCTCGGGGTCTTCGACGCCGCCCCGGCCTGCCGTCGGCGGGTGATGGACATCTCCTCGGACGGGCGCAACAACGAAGGGTCGGAGCCTGCTGACATGCGGGCCGGGATGGACAGCCTCGCCGTCACCGTCAACGCGCTGGTGATCCGGGGCGACGACGCGGGCTTGCCGCAGTATTTCGCCGAGAACGTCATCACCGGCGGCAATGCCTTCGTGGTCACCGCCGAGGAATACGACGAATACCCCGAACGCATGCGCCGGAAGCTCCTGCGCGAGACGGAGCGGCAGGTTTCGGCGCTGCCGGAGCAGGCGATTCCCGTGCGCCGGCGGCGGTGATCCGGGCCGCCCGGATTTGCGATCACAAATTTTTTCCCCGTGATCACAAAGGCAGATTTTATCGCTAACGTGCCCGGATTCGTCGTCTTTGGGCCATTCCCGGCGTGACATGGGCGGGATTTGCGCTATTGAGGGGCGACAGCGCCCTGCCACCCTCCGGCCGGGGCGCGGGCAAGAGAGGGACCGAAAATGGCCGATGTCAACCGGGGCAACCGTCCGCTATCGCCGCACCTGCAGGTCTACCGGCCGCAGCTGACCTCCATCACCTCGATCCTGACGCGGATCACCGGCAATGCGCTGATCGTCGCGGCCTTCCTGATCGTCTGGTGGCTTCTGGCCGCCGCGACCAGCGCGGACTATTTCGCCGTCGCCGACGGGGTGGTGCGGTCGTGGTTCGGCAAGCTCGTCTTCCTCGGCTCGATCTGGGCGGTCTGGTACCACTTCCTCGCCGGACTGAGGCATCTCTACTTCGACAGCGGGCGCGGCCTCGACATTCCGACCGCCGAGAAGCTCGGCTGGGGGATCATCATCGGGTCG
The DNA here is from genome assembly GCA_011620265.1 of Paracoccaceae bacterium. Classification (GTDB taxonomy): domain Bacteria; phylum Pseudomonadota; class Alphaproteobacteria; order Rhodobacterales; family Rhodobacteraceae; genus Albidovulum. The sequence continues at coordinate 1,252 of WOZM01000217.1, read as the reverse complement.
GTGCTGCTGACCCTCATCACCATCACCATTCTCTGAAGGGGGCGGGCATGAGATATCTGACCGACCGCAAGCGCGCCGTTGGCCTTGGCTCCGCCAGGTCCGGGACCGAGCATTTCTGGCACATGCAGGTGAGCGCGGTGGGCCTCGCCATTCTGGTGCCGCTCTTCATCTTCACCTTCGGCCGCATCGTCGGCGCGCCCTACGAGGATGTCGTCGCCTATTACGGAAGGCCGTTTCCGGCGATCGTCGCGGGGCTGACGCTGATCGTGGCGATGACGCATTTCAAGAATGGCGCCCAGGTGATGATCGAGGATTACGCCCACGGCTTCATCCGCAAGGCGCTGATCGTCAGCACGATCTGCCTGTCCTATGCGCTGATCGCCACCGGGCTTTACGCGCTGATCCGGCTCGCGCTTTGAAGGACTGACACAATGACCGCATATCCTTACGAAACCCACGAATACGATGTGGTGGTCGTCGGTGCCGGCGGCGCCGGCCTGCGCGCCACGCTCGGCATGGCCGAACAGGGGCTGCGCACCGCCTGCGTGACCAAGGTCTTCCCGACGCGGTCGCATACCGTGGCCGCGCAGGGCGGCATCGCGGCGAGCCTGTCGAACATGGGGCCGGATCACTGGCAGTGGCACATGTACGACACCGTCAAGGGCTCCGACTGGCTCGGCGATACCGACGCGATGGAATACCTCGCCCGCGAGGCGCCGAAGGCGGTCTATGAGCTCGAGCATTACGGCGTGCCGTTCAGCCGCACCGAAGAGGGCAAGATCTACCAGCGCCCGTTCGGCGGCCACACGACCGAGTTCGGCGAAGGCCCCCCGGTGCAGCGCACCTGTGCCGCCGCCGACCGCACCGGCCACGCGATCCTGCACACGCTTTACGGGCAAAGCCTGAAGCACAACGCGGAATTCTACATCGAGTATTTCGCCATCGACCTGATCATGACCGACGGTGCCTGCACCGGCGTCGTGGCTTGGAAGCTCGACGACGGCACGATCCATGTCTTCAACGCCAAGATGGTGGTGCTGGCCACCGGCGGCTACGGCCGGGCCTATTTCTCGGCGACCTCGGCCCATACCTGCACCGGCGACGGCGGCGGCATGGTGGCGCGGGCTGGCCTGCCTTTGCAGGACATGGAGTTCGTGCAGTTCCACCCGACCGGCATCTACGGTTCGGGCTGTCTCATCACCGAAGGCGCGCGGGGCGAGGGCGGGTATCTGACGAACTCCGAAGGCGAGCG
>WOZM01000165.1 GCA_011620265.1 Paracoccaceae bacterium | reverse complement strand
TCCCCGCCCATGCAGATCGAATGCTACGCCCAGCGCCTGCTCAACCCGTTTCGCGGGGTGGTGCACACGATCCGATACCAGTCGGCCGAGGCGGTGACGACCGACGGCGTCGAGTGGGATATCTATGTGGCCAACGACGCCCTGCTCGACGGCCTGGGGCGTGACGGCCGGCGCGCGCAGATTTCCGACATCCGCTATGGCCACTGGTCGACGGAAAAAGGCCTCAAACGCGGCCCGCTCTTTCCCTCGGACGATTTCAAGCGGTTGGAAGACATGGGCGCCATGGTGCAGCATCACCGTCCCGGTCTGGCCGGCGGCATAGGCGGGCAGGCGGGTATGGCCGCCGGGGACTTGCACATTGCGTGCGGGCAGGCGGGTCCGCACCCGGTCTCCCGGAGCGAAGGCCGGGGCGGGGCCGGGGCGGGTATAGGGCGACCCCTTGGCAAGCGCCGGGCCCACGGCCTCGGCGCGCAAGAGCCTCGGATGCGCCGGGGCCGGGTTCGCTATCCCTCCGGCCAGTTCCGCCCGCGTGACGAGGGCCTTGGCGACGAGAAGGTCGGCAAGCGCCGCGATCCATTTCTCGTAGTAGGAGAACCGCGCGTAGTCCTTTGGGCTGAGGCATTCGCGGGCATGGCGCGAGGTGTCGATCGACCATTGGCCAAGGCCGCCCGCCGCCAGCGTCAGCGCCAGCGCGCTCCGGTGCCAGTCCGCGGCGAAGGGCACCATGCCTTGCGGCTCCGGCACCACCGGCCCGTCGCCCCAGCGCCCGCCCATGTCGTGGACGCGGGTCACGCCGGCGCCGCCGGCAGGCCGGTCCCGATCATCGAATCGCGGCTGACGAGGGGCGCGAGCGCCGCCTCGTCCAGCCCGTCGGTGCCCTCGGGGCGCATCGGGACGACAAGGTAGCGGACCTCGGCGGTCGAATCCCAGACCCGGACGCGCTGCCCCTCGGGCAGGGTCACGCCGAACTCGGCCAGCACCTTCCGCGGCTCGCGCACCGCGCGGGCGCGGTAGGCGTCGGACTTGTACCAGGCCGGCGGAATGCCGAGAAGCGGCCACGGATAGCAGGAGCAGAGCGTGCAGACGACCATGTTATGGGTCTCGGGCGTGTTCTCGACCGCCACCACGTGCTCGCCCTGCCGGCCGGTGATCTCCAGCTCTCCGATCGCGGCCGTGGCATCCGCGAGAAGCCGCGCGCGAAAGCCGGGGTCGGTCCAGGCGCGGGCGACGACGGCGGCGCCGAGATGGGGGCCGACGCGGCGTTCATAGGTGTCGAGGATCTCGTCCAGCGCGGCGGGATCGACAAGGCCCTTGGCGGTCAGGATCGTCTCCAGCGCCTTCACGCGGAGCGCGGGATCGGAGGGCAGCAGCGAATGCGGGTGGTCGTGATCATCATGCGGCATGGACCGAGGATGCGGCGGCGGCGAGGCGGAGTCCAGAGGCCGCGAGCGGCCTCCGGCGGCATGCCCAGTCAGGAGAATCGCAATAGCTGCGTGAAAACCGGCGGAAGCGGCGCCGGGAATCGTCTCTCACTGCCGTCATGTTCCTCGACCTGCCCGGCGCGGAAACCGAAGCCCGGGAACTGCCAGTTCTTCGACAGCGCCGCCGCCTGCATCGCCGAGGGGTTCCGGCCCTGCAAGCGCTGCCGCCCGCTCGGGCAGGCGGAGCCTTTCGTGGCCGAGCTTGTGGCGGCATTGCAGGCCGATCCGGCGCGGCGCTGGGGCGAGGCGGATCTCGTCGCGCGCGGACTCGACCCCTCGACGGTGCGCCGCGCCTTCGGGCGGCACTTCGGCACGACGTTTCTCGAGATGGCCCGCGCCGCGCGGCTCCGGGCCGGCTTCGGCACGCTGAAGGAGGGCGGGCGGGTGATCGAGGCAGAGCCCGGCCGGTATTTCGCCGGTGAGGAGGCGCGGTTCAGCACGCCGCTGGCCCTTCACGGCAGCGAATTCACCCGCGCGGTCTGGCAGGCGCTCCGCCGGATCCCGGCGGGCGAGACCCGCAGCCATTCCGATATCGCGGCCGCGCTTGGCCGGCCCGAGGCAGTCCGCGCCGTCGGGGCGAATATCGAGGACCAGGCGATCGGCCGTGGCGGCATCCGCGCCGTCGCCGATCAGGTCGCGCGGCTTCGGGCGGTGCATCAGGGCGTCGGGCCGGATTTCTTCGTCAACGCCCGGACCGACCTTTTCCTGCAGGCACCGGCGGCCGATCACGCGGGCCTTGTCCCGGCCGCACTCGGGACGGCGGCCTGTGCGGAGGCGGGGGCGAGCGGCTTCTTCGTCCCCGGCCTCGCCGATACGGGTAGCGGATGAGGCAGGTCAGCATGGCGTCTCCTTCGTCCTGTTGCGGACCGGATGGCCGATGGACGCGGCGCCATGCTTCGCTTGCGATCGAATCATGACGGAAGGCCCCAGCATTTCCCGCGTCGCCGCGCTGACCGGCGATCCGGTGCGGGCCAATATCCCCGTCGCGCTGATGCGCGGGCATCTGGTGACGGCGGCGGAGGGGATGACGCTCAGCCCGGCGGGCCGGGATGTCGCCGCGGGCTTCGGAATTGCACCCGAGGACTTCGCCGGGGTGCGACCGCCGCATTGCCGCGAATGCCTCGACCGGAGCGCCCGGAGGGCGAGCGCGCCTTCGCGCGGGCCTTCCCGTAAGGTGGGTTTTAACCCACCCTGGCTCTGGTGGAACAATGGCCGGCCTCCGGGGGATGAATCGCTTGACGCCGCCCGGCAATGGCCGTAAACGGCGCGGACGGAATTCGGGGTAGTCGCTTTTGCGGCGCCCATAGCTGTTAGCCTGAGGCCGGGCACGAGGCCCGAAGAACAAGGAAAAACCCCATGTCGCGCGTCTGCGAACTGACCGGTAAGGGCCCGATGTCGGGCAACAATGTGAGCCACGCGAACAACAAGTCGCGCCGCCGCTTCCTGCCGAACCTGAACGATGTCACGCTCATTTCCGACGCGCTCGGCCAGTCGTTCAAGCTGAAGATCTCGGCCGCGGCACTCCGCTCGGTCGACCATCGCGGCGGGCTCGACGCCTTCCTCGCCAAGGCGAAGGACGAGGAGCTGTCCTCGAAAGCGCGGAAGATCAAGAAGGACATCGCCAAGTTGCTGGCCGCCTGAACCGGCCGCACCGGATGAAAGACACGGCCCCGCCTCGGCGGGGCCGCTTCGTTTTGACCGGTTCCCTTCGGGTGGCGCCGGGCGTATGACGGCGCCATGATCCGCCCCGCCGCCCGGTCCGCGCTGCTTGCCCTCCTGATGCTCGCCATCGGCGGGATGGGGCTCGTCGCGGGTGCGGCGCGCGGCCAGACCCGCGCCGGGGGCGAGGTGATCGTGCTCTGCTCGGGCGGCGGGCTTGTCCAGGTCACGCTCGACGGGAACGGCGCACCGACGGGCGAGACGCATCTCTGCCCCGACCTCGCGCCGGCGCTTCTGGCGGCGCTGGATCTCGCGCTGCCCGCTCTCGCGCGCCCGACCGCCGTGGTCGCGGCGCGGTTCACCGAGGCCGCGGTGCCCGCCGCGACACGCTCGGCGCCGGCCTCGCGCGCAAGGGACCCTCCGCGTCCGGTCTGACCCGACATTCAGACCGTAACCAGAGGAACAAGATCATGACCTATCTGAAATCCGGGCTGGCCGCCGTCGCGCTCGCCGCCCTTCTGCCCGTCTTCGCGCTGCCGGCCCGCGCCGCCGACACGATCACCGTCAGGGAGACTTACGCCCGCTTCATGCCGGGCGCGATGGCCGGTGCCGCCTTCATGGTGATCGAGAATCACGGGACCGAGGACGACCGCCTTGTCGACGCCGCCTCCGACATCGCGCAGAAGGTGGAGCTGCATACCCACAAGGCCGGGGCCGACGGGGTGATGCAGATGCTGCATGTGCCCGAGGGCTTCGTCATTCCGGCCGGGGGGGAGCACAGCCTCCAGCGCGGCGGCGACCATGTGATGTTCATGGGGCTGAACGAACGGCCGGCCGAGGGGACGAGCGTCCCGGTCACGCTGACCTTCGAGAAGGCCGGCGAGATTGTCGTCGAGATCCCGGTCGACAATTCGCGCTGACAATGCCGGCGGCGCTTCGGAAGGATCCTGGTTCAGGAACCTTCCGGTCCCGCCGCCGGCGGCCCGGCTTCGGCCCCCTGCCGGCGGCGGGGCGGGCCGTTCGCGACATCGGTGTCGCGATCCACGCGGATTTCATCCTGCCGCCGGCGCATGACGGCGCTGCCCGCCGGTTCCCGCGGCACCTCTCCGAGAGTCGCTCATGTTCGCGCCCTATTGCTTCCCCGACGCTTTCAGCGGCCCCGATTGCGACCGCATCATCGCGCTTGCGCGCGCCGAGCCGCTGGCCGATGCCGGTCTCGTCCGCAACGCCTCCGACCACAATATCCGCCGTTCGGATCTTGCCTGGCTCGACGAACGCGAGGGGGCGGGCTGGGTGATGGAGCGGATCATCGCGATCGTTGCCCGCGCCAACCGCAAGGCCTTCGATTTCGCCCTGAGCGAGTTTGCCGAAAGCGCGCAGGTCGCGCGCTACGGGGCCGAGCGGGAGGGGCATTTCGACTGGCATTCCGATATCGGCACCGGCGCGGTCGCGGCGCGGCGCAAGCTGACGATGGTGGTGCAGCTCTCGGATCCGGCCGGGTATCGCGGCGGGGTGCTCGAGCTGATGCCCGATGCACATGTCCGCGCGGCGGAGCCCGCGCGGGGGGCGGCGACGCTGTTCCCGAGTTTCGTGCTGCACCGGGTGACGCCGGTCACCGAGGGCACGCGCTGGTCGCTGACGATCTGGGCGCATGGGCCGGCCTTTCGCTGAGCCTCGGCCCCGGAGGGGGGCGCTGCCCCCATGGCCCGTGCCGGGCCATTCCCCCGAGGTATTTTCGAACAGAAGAAAGCGGGCTCAGCCAAGGAGCGCCGTCACCCAGGCGGGAACGAGATCGGTGGCGGGGCCGTGGCGGGCCTCGTCGAAGTGATCGGTGTTTTCCGACCGCCCGAGGTTGAGTTCGAGGGTTCGCGCCCCGGACTTGCGCGCCAGGGCGGCGAATCCCGCAGCGGGGCAGACCGTGCCCGAGGTGCCGATCGAGACGAAGAGGCGGGCCGTGGCGAGCGCCGCGCCGATCCGGTCCATGTGGCAGGGCGTCTCGCCGAACCAGACGACGTCGGGGCGGGTCGCGGGCCGGGCGCAGGCGGGGCAGGGATCGGCGGCCGCCATCGCCTCGGGCGCGGGCCAGCGGTGGCCGCAGGCGGCGCAGAGCGCGCCGAGATGGTTGCCGTGCATGTGGATCACGTCCTCGCTGCCGGCCTGTTCGTGAAGGTCGTCGACATTCTGGGTGATCAGCGTCACGCGGCCGGGCCAGTGCCGTTGCAGCCGTGCCAGCGCCTCGTGCGCCGGGTTCGGGCGCGCCGCGCGCACCCGTTCGCGCCGCCAGTTGTAGAAGGCGAGGACGAAGCCCGGATCGCGGGCGAAGCCTTCGGGTGTCGCAAGGTCGCGCCAGTCGTAGCGCGACCAGAGCCCGCCGACGTCGCGGAAGGTGCCGAGCCCGCTTTCGGCCGAGATCCCGGCGCCGGTCAGGATCACGATGTGGTCGTCGGCTTTTGACATGCGGCGCTTGCTCTGCGATGGGCTTCGGGGCAGGAGGCTCCATGCATCGTATCCTCTTCGTCTGTCTCGGCAATATCTGCCGCTCTCCCGCCGCGGAGGCCGTCTTTGCCGCGCGGGCGCGGGCGGCCGGGCTTTTGGTCGCCGTCGACAGTGCCGGGACGAGCGGCTGGCATCTCGGCGATCCGCCCTGTCCGCCGATGATCCGGGCCGCAGGCGGGGGCGGATGCGCTCGTCTCCCGGCTCGCGCGGGGAGGCTGAGGCGCTATTGCGCGCAGGCCTGCTCGGCGGCCTGGCCGAAACTCGTGTAGCGGGCCCAGAAATCGCGGTGGCGGGTGCTGGCGGACTGGCGCACTTCCTGCGCCTTCCCGGGATCGCGGAAGAACTTCGCGGCGAGCCGCTGGTCGGCGCCCGACAGCGTCAGGTTGGCCACCCTCTGGATGCAGGCGCAGAGCATCGGATTGGCGGCGCGGCTGGACTGGATACAGGCCGAATCAATCGGGCCTGCGGTACTGGCGATCGGGGCGAAAACGCCAATCACCGCTGCCAGGACAGTTCTTCTCATCCGTCGACCCCGTCACCCATGGGCGCGCCGGCTGGTTCCGGCGTCGCGTCACACCTACGCGCGGATTATGCACAGATCACGCCGGCGATGCAATTCCGCCGGGCGCGCGCCGGTCAGGCGATCCGCTCGGCGGGGTAGCCCTCGGCCTTGAGTGCGGTGATGATCGCCTCGGGGGTGGCCGTGGTCGCGACATCGGCGGTATGGGCGGCGATATCGACGACGACATCGGCCTTGCTGTCGAGGTCGATGATCGTGCGCTCGACCACGGCCTTGCAATGGCCGCAGGTCATGTCGGGGATCGAGAGTTTCATGGGGGCCCCTCCGTTTCGGATGCGGCATAGATCGGCCCGGCGGCGGGGCGCGTCAAGCCCCGCCCCTGTCGCAAGGGGGAGGCCGCGCGTTCGCAGTGGCCGTCAGCACCGGATCGTGAAGCCGCCGGGTACGGATCCGGGATCGGCGGCT